>NZ_JASTTF010000002.1:0-346761 GCF_055700955.1 Corynebacterium sp. 1103A | reverse complement strand
CGAGTTTCCGGCTGGAAACAAGCCATTAACCAAATGGCCGTGGCCTACCCCGACCGCTTCGATAAGTACCTATAAACTAACCCCACACACAAACAACTTGACACGCTCTATCCAGCTTGCGAACAATCTGCTCAGGAGTGCGTTTACTGAACTTCTTCACCATTCATCCATTCTCCCCACCCACAGGCAGGGCATCAATGGACAACACTCAAGTCACCCGGACCTAAAAACCTAAGGCACTCCAGGGGATCGATTTCGTCCGCACTGTCGGAAAGCACCCTTCAAATAAGACCCGGCGTCAGTTGTTTGCTCGTCGAATTTCCTATTCACAGTGCTTCCGGTGTGAACGGGAGTATCTAAATGCGTGTATGCCTCGTGTTGGTTATCACAAGGTCTAGATACGAAGTTTGCGAGCCCACCATCCGGCATCTACGATGCTAAATGCCACAAGTAGACGGGAACTTAGATATGACCTCTGAAACAAAAACGCAAGCGCCTTCTTTTGAATCAGATTTCTTCAAAATAATAGAACGCGCCAGCGGACCTCTAGCGGACGAACTAGGGGATGAGGGGCTGAGCGAACTTGAAATGGAACTTGTTAAGGCGGGTGTTAAAGTTTCGCACATTAATAACCGTCGGTATTTGGGCAGCAAGCAGGGGCTTACGGATTTCATCCGAGAGACCGTCGAACAGCATTGTCCGGGAGTTTCCTCGGTTATTGACATTTTCTCTGGGACGGGAGCTGTGGCAAATGCGTTCAAGGATAAAGATCTTATTACGAACGACATTCTTTACTCAAACTATCTAGTGAACTGTTGCTGGTTCTCACCGGAAACATATCGACCTTATGTTATCGTCGACGTCATTTTGCACCTGAACACCCTTGAGACTAGCGATGACAATTACGTGCGGAAGAACTTTGCCGACACTTACTTCAGTGCTGACGACTGTTCGAAAATTGGAGCGGTTCGTGATCTAATAGAGCAGGCTTGGTCCCAGAACCTAGTTAATGAACGGGAATTTGCGATACTGGTTACTTCGGTCCTATATGGAATGGATCGAATTGCTAATACTGTAGGTCACTATGATGCCTATCGTAAAAATGCTTCCTTCGATAAGGCTCTTGTCTTCCCAGTCCTTCTGCCAAGTGTAAACGTATCGCCGAGGAATAGGGGGTACAACGCTGACGCGAATGCGTTGGTAGGTGGTATTACTGGTGATTTACTCTATTGCGATCCGCCGTACAATTCACGTCAATACTCGGATGCTTACCACTTGCTTGAAAATATTGCGCGTTGGGAAAAGCCTGAAGTCCACGGTGTTGCTCGAAAGATGGACCGAACAACTCTGAAGAGTGACTACAATACTGTGCGGGCTGCTGACGCGTTTAGAGAACTTGTTGCGAAAGCGAACGTCAAGTACATCGTTTTTTCCTACAACAATATGGCAAATAAAGGAAATGGGCGTTCGAACGCCAAGATTTCCGATCAAAAGATTATGGAGATTTTGTCAGAGAAAGGGGATGTTCAAGTGTTTGAACGTCCCTACAAGGTATTCAATACTGGAAAGTCTGCAATTGTGGACAATTCAGAACGTCTTTTCGTTTGTACTGTAAAGGCTACATCTAAACCGGCTAGTGCTGTCGTTTTGAGCCCGATCAACTACATCGGGGGTAAAGGTAAACTTGTGCCCCAGTTGCGCCCACTACTACCATCAACCAGCCTATTTATTGATCTATTTGCGGGCGGATGTACTGTCGGGGCGAATGTAGACGCTGAAGAAGTGCTCTTCAACGACAGCAATGAACAGTTACTTGATCTTGTCCAATTCCTTACGCGAAATGATCCTGCTGTAATTGTTTCAGCTATGGATGAGATTAGGGACGAATACGGATTTAGCGACACCTACCGGCACTCTTATAAATACTATGGCGTCGACAGTTCATCGGGCCTAGCCCAAGTGAACAGGGAGCCATTCTTGCGCCTTCGTGAGGCTTATAATAGTCAACCCATTGAGACTCGCGACCCATTACTGCTCTATGCTCTGGTGATTTTCGGATTTAATAATCAGTTGCGTTTCAACGCCAAGGGAGACTTCAACCTTCCGGTTGGTAAGCGCGATTTCAATTCTAGGATGCGCGTCAAACTGGTTAACTTCCATAGGCGGATCTCCGAGATGAAGTGTGTATTTCAAGTTGGCGACTTTCGCGATCTGAATATAATTGACACGCCAAAGGACTCAGTATTTTATTGTGATCCTCCATATCTCATAACTCGAGCGACCTACAATGAGAGGGGCGGATGGACTGTAGATGATGAACGTGATCTTCTGGAATTTTTGAACAAAGTCCATGATTCTGGGCGCCGTTTTGCACTGTCCAACGTGCTAGAAGCGAAAGGAGCCTCGAACCAAATTTTACGCGATTGGATAGATGACCATCCATTTACGACGCACCAACTGACCATGAGCTACCGAAATTCCAACTACCATAGGAGCGGTCGTTCATCGTCTACACTTGAGGTGCTGGTTACAAACTACTGACAGGGTGTGCTGTGGTATACGAAAAGATTAGTTTTCAAAGTTACTGCTGGGTTCTGGGTACTACCAGTTTCCGAGTGGCCCAACTTAATCTGCGTATTGAGGAACAACTCATGCTTCTTCGCTCATTTTCAAATGAGCTCGCCGCCGAAGGGGAGTCTTGGAAGTGGGAGCGGAATCGTGATTTGCAAGCACGTTTCTACTACTACCTCCAGGAGCATAATGCTCTCACGGGTGACGCGGGGCGGCCCGCCAAGGATGCCCGACAGAAGACATCCGGTTTGCCTACGTTAGGTTTTACGGACGGCAATAGGGTGATCACACCGGCTGGTGAGGAACTTCTCAACTACGCCGAAAAAGGCATATTTGACGACGATAATTACTTCATGGTCGATGCCGATAGTTTTATATATCTCAAACAGCTGCTGAAGACATCACTGCGAGTCGGGGAAGGCTCTTTCGTTAGGCCCTATTTTGTTTTGGCTCACTTTTTGAATGAATTCGGTTCCCTGGCCTTTGACGAATTTACGTATCTATTGCCGCTAGTGGTCGATGCGCAGTCACTTGCTATCGTCAAAACAAGACTAATTGATGTTCGAAACGGAGACGTGACCTTCGACGAGGTAATCCTGGAAGCTCTGATGGCGAGAGAAAACTACAAGCGAGCTCTAGCCGTTTTTCTCGAGATGTCCGTTGATGAAGAGCTGGTTATGGCGATCGGGATGAACCGTAAGGGGCGTAAGTATGATCGCAAATACTATCCATTTTATCAATCTCTGAAGCGAATATTTTTAGAAGGCCGTGGTTCTGCGGAAGAAATCTTACAGCTGTATGAACGTATTGACAGTCTCACGACGCGCGTGTATTGGAAACGTCTCATTTTCGGAAACAGTCATCGCGCAAAGGTTCGCAAGAACGGGCGGTCTTCTTTTGCGCCCACTAACCCATTTGCGGCAGTTAAAACCGAAAGCCAGTTGAAAGAAATCTTCTTCAAGTATTTGCATCTGTTTAAGGCGCGACTCAACTTGTCGGATTATTTTGATCTCAATCGAAGGTATTTCAAGTTAACCGACACAATAATGTTCCGTGAGGACTCGGTCTCATTTGATTCAATTCCCGGGGCGTTCTTCTCGTTGATCGACGATGAGCTAGTTGAAGAGATGTTCACGTCTTCATCGAAGCTGACTAGCTCGCTAGGACTTAAAGATATCTCGCCAATTTTCGATATATCAGAGTCGGCACTTCTTGGCGCCTTGTCTTCCGAGTTTGGAGTGGAGCTTACTTCACTTTCTCAGGCAAGTGGCTTTGTGGAAGATGAACGCTACGAGCGTCTTCATGATCTTCTTGACAATCGGTTTACGAAGGACGTATTCATCGAGCTCTTGGACAGTTTTGCAGCTCGTGACGACCAGCGAATTCATGAACTTGTTACTGAAGAAGCGACTCCGTCAACCATTTTTGAGTTTATCCTTGGGCTCATTTGGTATGAGTTTTCTGGTCGCCAAGGCGATGTCTTGCGTTTCCTGAAGTTGTCATTCCAAGCAGACCTAATGCCGCGAACCCACGCCCAGGGAGGAGGTGCAGACATTGTTTTTGAGTTTGAGAAGTCTGAATCCTATCCCAAACATGACTTACTTATCGAAGCTACGCTGGCAGATGGTGGGAACGCACGGCGTATGGAAATGGAGCCCGTTTCTCGGCATCTCGGAACTCACATTCTGGGCACCGGCAATAGTAGTGACTACTGCGTTTTTGTAGCCCCTCATATTGACGTCAATGTCGCGAATGACTTTAGGTCCCGAAAGAACTCGGGCTACTGGACACCGGAAGGAAAATTTACCCCGTTAAAGATTATTCCCGTAGATATTGCGCAGGTAAAAAACCTAGTGAAGAAAGAGAGTATTTATCCAGACCTCTACCGTGTGTTTGAGAAGGCCTATGTCTCTGAGGAGATCCGACCTCTAAAGTGGCGAGATGAGATCGCGAAGTTGCTAACCGTTAAGTCGACGCCTCTAAATGAAAAGGCGCAATTTTCCCAGTAGTGTATACCGGAACATCCACTTTCCGGGGGTCGGGCCCGGTTCCTATTAGCAGTTCGAGTATGTCACTGTCTTCGGCGGCATCACCCCCCGGATCATTTTCAGACAGGGGCGGGAATAAGCCATACCGAAGCCAGCGACTAGTTCCACTGTCCTTTCAGACGGAGGGAACGGAAATAAACATAACCCGCCCAATCGGGTGGACAGACCATGAATCTTCGGCGCCCTGAGGTGGAACTGCTAACAACGTAATGGGGGGGAGGCGACCCCGGTCCTGTCCGGCGGGGAGGCCCAGCGCCTCAAGCTGGTCGGCCAGATGAACCGCGACCACAGCGACGCGGTCTTCGTACTGGACGAGCCCAGCGTGGGCCTGCACCTGCTCGATGTCCGCACGCTGGTATCCGTTCTCGACGCGCTGACCAAGCGCGGCGCGACGGTCATTGTCATCGAGCACGACCTCGACCTCATTGCGGATGCCGACTACGTCAACGACTTAGGGCCCGGCGGCGGTGAGGACGGCGGGGAGATTCTCGCCACCGGCACACCCGCCCAAGTCGCGGACTCCCCGCAGTCGGTGACCGGCCGTTACCTGGCCCTCCGGCTGGGCAAATAAGGGCTTGGTCGAAGCTTGTGGTGCTCGGCTGAAGGGGTGGGCCCTAACGGCGCTTAGTGGCTGAGCACGGCGTGGGCGATGAGGGAGTCGATGCGGCGAACGTCCACGTCCCGGCCGAGTTTGATCTTGATGTGGCCGGCGCGCGTCCACAGCTCGACCTCGGCGGTGAAGTCAAACATCTTGCCGGCGTTTTCGCTCGACCACATGTTGATGGCGCTGTAGGGGAGCGAATAGATTTCCACCTTCTTGCCGGACAGTCCCTGGGCGTCGCGGACGATGAGGCGCTTGGAGGTAAATACCGCGGAGTCGCGGAAGGTCTTGAAGGCGGCGTAGGGCTGCTCCCCGTCGATGAGCAGGCCGTAGATGTCGTCGGGGATGGGGATTTCGGCGGCGAACATCCACTCGGTAATCGTCGACATTTCCATGGTTATCTGTCTCCTCTTTTTGGGGCGGTGAAGTCTATCTATTTTCGCACATTCTCTGCAGGAAAGGCTGGGTAGTGGCTGTGGTCCTGGGCGAGCTTGTGCCCCGGGCTGGCTGTGGGCTGCTCGCTGTCTGGGGGTGGAGTATGAGGTGTCATACATTGGTTTGATATTGGCTTTCACCCCTGTACTTTCAGGTAAGGCAAACCTTAATATGTAGGAAATGAACGAGCTGAGGTCAGTTCCACGGAGGCCTTGGCAGCGGGCGCGGTTTGCGCACTGCGTACTCGGAAGGAGAACAACAATGGCCTCGACTGCCACGATGACGGAACGCACTCAAGTGGTCCAGCCGCTGTCCCAGACGTTGCGGGACGAGACGGCGCGGGCACACGAAGGCGCGGAAGGCTCGGAGTTTATGACCGCCCTGGTGAGGGGCGACCTGGACGCGGAGGCGGTGTACGCCCTGACCGGTCAGCTGTGGTTTATCTACGACGCGCTGGAGACCGCCGTGCGGCGGGTAGCGCACACCGCGCTGGGCTCTGCGGTGGCGGACCCGCGCTTGGAGCGTCGACCGGCGCTGGAGAACGACCTGGCGAACATGATGGGCTCCGACTGGCGCGAGAAGGTCCGGATTCTGCCGGCCACCGCGCGCTACGTGGCCCGCCTGGAGTCGCTGGGCGAAGATGAGGCGGCCCGGGTTATCGCGCACCACTACGTGCGCTACCTGGGGGATATCTCCGGCGGCCAGGTCATCGCGGCGCGGCTGGGCACCATCTACGACATCGACGCGGATGCGCTGCGCTTCTACGATTTCGCCGCGATCGGCAAGATCCCTCCGTACCGGGCGGCCTACCGCCGCCAGCTGGACGAGCTGCCGCTGAGCGCGGGCGAGCGGGAGGCGCTGATTGCGGAGGCCCAAGAGGCCTTCGCCTTCAACACCGCGGTCTTCGAAGACTTAAGCCGGGCCCGCGCGGCCCGGCAGCCGCAGCCGGTGCGTTAGGCGCGTGGGCACGCGCGCGTGCGTGCGGGAGTGCGGGAGCGCGGGTGGAATTATCGGCCTCTGACCGTTTCGCCGGTTGGTGAACTGGGGAAACGGTATTTCTGAGTGACAGAGGTTGATATTTTTGGAAGGTTCGGGGGAAATATCGGCTTCTGCGCGTGGGGTGCGAGTGCGGCCGGCGGGAATGGCCGCGTTGAGCGATAGGGGTAGATAAATCCCGGCGGGGTCCGGGGGGATTGCTGTTTCCCGTCGGGGTGGTGGGCGCTGGCTTAGCGCTGGAGGAGCTCGAGCAGGTCGGCTTGGACCTCGCGGCGGCGGATCTTGCCCATCTGGTCGCGGGCGAGTTCCTCGAAGTGGTAGAAGGTGCGCGGGACCTTGTAGCGGGTCAGGCGCTGGCGGGCGAAGTCCTGCATGCCCTGCGGGTCCAGGGCGGCGCCGTCGCGGAGGGTCACGCAGGCGACCACGTCCTCCGAGCCGTCCTTGCGGGGGCGGCCCACCACGGCCACGTCGGTGACGTCCGGGTGGGAGAGGATGGTTTCCTCGACCTCCGCGGGGTAGACGTTGAAGCCACCGGTGATGATGACCTCCTTGATGCGGGCAACCAGGCGGATGAAGCCGTCTTCTTCCATGACGGCCATATCGCCGGTGCGGAACCAGTCCTTGTAGAAGGACTTCTCGGTCGCTTCCGGGTTGTTGAGGTAGCCGGAAAAGACCTGCGGGCCGCGCACGAGCAGCTCGCCTTCCTCGCCGTCCGGCAGGGTGACCGAGGGGTCGTCCGGGTCGGCCACGCGGGCCTCAGTATTGGGGAAGGGCAGGCCGATGTAGCCGGGGCGGCGGTGCTCGTTCATCGGGTTGCCGCAGATAACCGGGGAGGTCTCCGTCAGGCCGTAGCCTTCCACCAGCATGCCGCCGGTGGTCGCCTCCCACTTTTCCACCGTGGCGACCGGCAGGGTGGCCGCACCAGAGAAGGACTTCTTGATGCCCTGGAGGCTCACGCCCTTGTCCTTGGCGGCGTCGGCGAGCTTCTCGTACAGCGTCGGCACGCCCGGGAACCAGGTGGGCATGTGCTTTTTGACCACGCTCAGGATGAGGTCCATCTTCGGGGCGGGCAGCAAGATGATCTCGGCGCCGACGAAGATGGACATCGTGCACACCGCGGTCATGCCGTAGGCGTGGAAGAGCGGGAGGGCGGCCAGGAAGCGCTCGGGCTCCTCGCCCAGGTTGGGCACCCAGGCGATGGCCATCAGGCAGTTGGACTGTAGGTTGCGGTGGGTGAGCACCGCGCCCTTGGGCGCGCCGGTGGTGCCGGAGGTGTAGAGGATGAGCGCCGGGTCGGCCGGGCGGATGTCCGCCGGGGTGAGGTTGCGGCCATCGCCGCCGATGGCGGAGCTGAGCAGCGTGGACCAGGGGACCGAGCCCGGGGCCGGGGCGGTGAGCTGTTCCCGCTTGGCCTTGATGGGCGGCACCGGCAGCTTGAGCGCTAGCTGCTGCAGGCGCGGCATGGCCTCAGTCATGTCCACGGAGATGATGGTCTCCAGGTCAGTGGTGGAGCGCAGCGGCTCCAGGGTGGCGGCGGCCTTGTCCCAGGCGATGGCCACGCGGGCGCCGTGGTCGCTGAACAGGCCCTCCAGCTCGTAGCTGGTGTAGAGCGGGTTGTGCTCGACCACGGTGGCGCCCAAGTGCAGTACGGCGTGGAAGGCGACGATGTGCTGCGGGCAGTTCGGCAGCACGATGGCGACCCGGTCGCCGGGGCGGATGCCGAAGGCCTTGAGCCCGGCCGCGGCGGCGCGGACCTGCTGGTCCAGCTCGGTGTAGGTGAGGGTGCGGCCGAAGAAATAGGTGGCCGGGCGGTCCCCGTTCTCGGAGAGATTGCGCTGGTAGACGTCCACGAGGGTCTCGTTGCCTATTTCCACTTCCGCGGGGGTCCAGTCGCCGTAGTGCTGGGTCCAGGCTCGGGTCTCATAGGCGGACATACGAGTGCGATTACCTTCCGTAGGAGAACAAAACTTTTACGGTCCGCCAGCCTACCCTAAACATGATTTATCCCTCATGTTTTTGGGTGGAATGGTGAAAAATTCACCCCCCGCCGGGGTGGCGGGGGTGTGGCGGGTGCGGTGCGGAACCGGCAGAAACGCCGGCGCCGGGTCGGAAGGACTGGGTTTAGGAGTGGTTACTTGCGCTCTTGGCCCAGGCGCTGCAGGAGGTCGTCCTGAACCTCGCGGCGGCGGATCTTGCCCATCTGGTCCTTGGCCAGGGACTCGAAGTGGTAGAAGGTGCGCGGGACCTTGTAGCGGGTCAGGCGCTGGCGGGCGAATTCCTTCAGGCCTTCCGGATCCAGCGCGGCGCCGTCGTTGAGCTCCACGCAGGCCACGACGTCCTCGGAGCCGTCCGGGCGCGGGCGGCCGACGACCGCGATGTCCTTGATGGCGTCGTGCACGCGCAGGGCCTCCTCGACCTCCGCTGGGTAGACGTTGAAGCCGCCGGTGATGATGACTTCCTTGATGCGGCTGACCAGGCGGATGAAGCCGTCTTCTTCCATGACCCCAAGGTCCCCGGTGCGGAACCAGCCGTCGTGGAAGGCCGCGGCGGTGGCCTCCGGGTTGTTGTGGTAGCCCTTGAAGACCTGCGGGCCGCGGGCCAGGATCTCGCCCTCCTGGCCGTCCGGCATGGTCTCGTCCAGGTTCTCCGGGTTGGCGATCCGGATTTCGGTGTCCGGGAAGGGGATGCCCACGTACCCCGGGCGGCGGTCGGTGGACATCGGGTTGCCCACGATGATGGGCGAGCACTCGGTCAGGCCGTAGCCTTCCACCAGCAGGCCGTCGGTGTACTTCTCCCACTTCTCCACGGTGTCCACCGGCAGGGTGGCAGCACCGGAGAAGGCGGCGCGGATGCCCTTGATTGGGATGTTTTGCTCCTCGGCGGCTTCCACGATCTTTTCGTAGAGCGTCGGCACGCCCGGCACCCAGGTGGGCGTGTGCTTCTTCATCACGTCCATGACCAGCGGGATCTTCGGCGCCGGCAGCATGACCAGCTCGCCGCCGATGAGCTGGGAGAGCGTGATGTTCATGGTCATGCCGTAGGCGTGGAACATCGGCAGCGCGGTCAGCATGCGCTCTTCCTGCTCGCCCAGGCCCGGCACCCAGGCCTTGCCCTGGAGCAGGTTGGCGAACAGGGAGCCGTGGGTCAGCTCCGCGCCCTTGGGCTTGCCGGTGGTGCCGGAGGTGTAGAGGATGAGTGCGGTGGTGTCGCGCTCAACGCCTTCCGGCTCCTTCAGGTCCTGGCCGTCGCCGCCGATGGCGTTGCCGATCAAGGTGTCCCACGGGACGGTGTTCTGGGCCGGCTGGGACAGCTGCTCGCGCTGCGACTTGAGGAAGGGCAGGCGCAGGGCCGCGCGCTTGAGGGTCGGCATGGCCTCGATCATGTTGACCGAGACCACCGTTTCCAGGTCCGTGGTGCCGCGCAGCTTCTCTAGCGTGCCGGCCGCCGAGTCCCAGGCGATGGCGATGCGCGCGCCGTGGTCCTGGAACAGGCCCTCCAGCTCGTGGGCGGTGTACAGCGGGTTGTGCTCGACCACGATGGCGCCCAGCTTGAGCACCGCCCAGAAGGTGGCGACGTGCTGCGGGCAGTTAGGCATGACCAGCGCGACGCGGTCGCCCGGGCGCACGCCGAAGGCCTTGAGCCCCGCGGCGGCGCGGTTGACCTGGCGGTCCAGGTCCGCATAGGACTGGGTGCGGCCGAAGAACCAGGTGGCGGGCTTCTCGGCGTTGATGGCCAGGTTGTTGTCGTAGATGTCGAGCAGCGTGGTCTCGCCGTAGTCGAGGGAGTGCGGGGTCCACTCGGGGTAGTGCTGGAGCCAAGCCTTGGTCTCGAATGCTGACATGGGTTCTAACCTCTAAGAATCGGGGAAACTTTCGCAAGCGTAGGTTGTGCTTCCCCTAGTATAACGACGCGGCAACGCGCGGCCGCACGGCCGCACGGCGCAGGCGCCGCCGTCGGCATGAGGCGGCGGTCCGGCGTGGGCTTGGTCTCGGCATCAGGCGGCGTCCTGGAAGTGGTGACGCAGGCAACACCGCGGCGGGGAGCCGGCAGGCGGTATTAGACTGGGGCGCCATGCGCGTGGCGATGATTTCAATGCACACTTCCCCCATCGAGCAGCCCGGGACGGGCGATGCCGGCGGGATGAACGTCTACGTGCTCAACACCGCCAAGGAACTGGCGCTGCAGGGCGTAAAAGTAGACGTGTATACCCGGGCGACCCGGCCCAGCCAGGGCGAGGTCGTAGAGGTCAGCGAGCACCTGCGGGTCATCAACGTCGTGGCCGGGCCCTACGAGGGGCTGGAGAAGGAAGACCTGCCCACGCAGCTGGCGGCCTTTGCCGGCGGGATGGTCGAATACGTCAAGTGCCACGGCCTGCACTACGACATCATCCACTCCCACTACTGGCTCTCCGGCCAGGTGGGCTGGCTACTGCGGGACCTGTGGGGCGTGCCGCTAGTGCACACCGCGCACACCCTCGCCGCGGTGAAAAACGCCTACCGCAGCGACGATGACGCCCGCGAGTCCGAGGCCCGGCGCATCTGCGAGCAGCAGCTGGTGGACAACGCCGACCTGCTGGTGGTCAACACCGTCGACGAGGCCCGCGAGCTGGCCGAGCACTACGACGCCCCGGCCGAGCGGATCGTCACCGTCGCGCCGGGCGCGGACACCAAGCTGTTTACCCCGGGCAGCGACCGCAACACCGAGCGCGCCCGCCGCGAGCTGGGCCTGCCGCTGCACAGCAAGGTCATCGCCTTCGTGGGCCGCCTGCAGAAATTCAAGGGCCCGGAAGTGCTCATCCGTGCCACCGCGGAGATCTTCCGCCGGGAACCGCTGCGCAACCTCCGCGTGGTCATCTGCGGCGGGCCGTCCGGGGCGGGTGCTAACCCGCAGGCCTACGCGGACCTGGCGCGCCAGCTGGGCGTGGACCGCCGCGTCCGTTTCCTAAGCCCGCGCCCGCCGGAGGAGCTGGTGGCGCTCTACCAGGCCGCGGATATCGTGGCCGTGCCCAGCTACAACGAGTCCTTCGGGCTGGTGGCCGTGGAGGCCCAGGCCTCCGGCACCCCGGTGGTGGCCGCGCGCGTCGGCGGCCTGCCGATTGCCGTCGAAGACGGCGTGACCGGCCTGCTGGTGGACTCGCACGAGCCGGAGGACTGGGCCGACGCGCTGGAGCAGCTGCTCGATGATGACGAGCGGCGCATTGCCATGGGGGAGGCGGCCGTGCCGCACGCGGAGCGCTTTAGCTGGGAGGCCGCGGCCACCGAGCTGGTGGCGGTCTACCAGCGGGCGCTGACCGCGGAGATCCCCAACTGTCATCCGCGTCATGCCACCGGGAGCTAGAATTTCGCGGCGGTGCAGCCGGTTTCGTGGCATGCTGGAGGCATGACTAACGGAAAACTCATCCTATTGCGTCACGGACAATCCCAATGGAACGAGTCCAACCAGTTCACCGGCTGGGTGGATGTCGACCTGACCGAGAAGGGGGAGGCTGAGGCCAAGCGCGGCGGCGAGCTGCTGGCTTCCGAAAACCTCCTGCCTGACGTGCTGTACACCTCCCTGCTGCGCCGCGCTATCCGCACGGCGAACATCGCCCTGAACGCGGCCGACCGCCACTGGATCCCGGTCATTCGCGACTGGCGCCTCAACGAGCGCCACTACGGCGCCCTGCAGGGCCTGAACAAGGCCGAGACCAAGGACAAGTTCGGCGAAGAGCAGTTCATGGCGTGGCGCCGATCCTACGACACTCCGCCGCCCGAGCTGGCCGATGACGCGGAGTACTCCCAGTCGGAGGACCCGCGCTACGCGGACCTGGACCAGGTCCCGCGCACCGAGTGCCTCAAGGACGTCGTCGCCCGCCTGGTGCCCTACTTCGAGGAAGAGATCCTGCCGCGCGTGAAAAACGGCGAGAAGGTCCTGGTCGCCGCGCACGGCAACTCCCTGCGCGCGCTGGTCAAGCACCTGGATCAGATTTCGGACGAGGACATCGCCGGCCTGAACATCCCGACCGGCATCCCGCTGGTCTACGAGGTCGACGCCTCCGGCACGGTGGTCAACCCGGGTGGCACCTACCTGGATCCGGAAGCCGCCGCAGCCGGGGCTGCCGCCGTGGCGGCCCAGGGCGGCAAGTAGCATTTAGGTAGGAAAGACAACTATCTAGCCGCGCCCGCGGGAGCCCAAGGATCGTCGAATTCGGGGATCCGCCCCGGCCCCCGGGCGCGTTGGCAATCGAGGAAGGCGCGAGCGTGGGAAACGTTCTGGCATTTGTGGCCGGTGCAGTGGTCTGCGCACTGGCCCTGCCCTTGGTGCGCTGGGTGCGCGGGCGGATCCAGCGTTTCCGCACGACGGCGACCGCGGAGGCGAACCAGGTCACCACCGTCAGCCAGGTGCTGCACCTGACCATCCAGGGCGCGAACACCGGCGTGGTGGTGGTCGACCGCGGCGGCGAGGTCATCTTGTCCAACCCCGCCGCGCACACCATGTCCCTAGTCCACGACCGCGCGGTGCGCCCGGACGTGTGGCAGGTCGCCCAGGAGGTCTACGAGGACCACGAGGAGCGCGGCCTGGACCTGTCCATCCCGAAGCGGCGCACCGGCAACCGCGTGACCCAGGTGCACGCGCTGATCAAGCCGCTGACCCTGAACGACAACCGGTTTATCACCGTCTTCGGAACCGACGAGTCCGAGCACGTGCGCATGGAAAACGCCCGCCGCGACTTCGTGGCCAACGTCTCCCACGAGCTCAAGACCCCGGTCGGGGGTATCGCCCTGCTCACCGAGGCGCTGCTGGAGGACCCGGAGGACCCGGAGCACGTCAAGTACTTCGGCGCCAAGGCCCACAAAGAGGCCAACCGCATGGCGGAGATGGTCACCGAGCTGATTTCCCTGTCCAAGCTGCAGGGCGCGGAGGCGCTGCCGGAGATGGAGCCGCTGCGCATCGACGACGTCATCGACGAGGCCATCCAACGCAACCAGCTGGCCGCCGACAACCACAACATCGACCTCATCCGCGGCGGCAACAGCGGGGTGCTCATCTGGGGCGACAAGCCGCTGCTGGTCACCGCCGTGTCCAACCTGATTACGAATGCCATCAACTACTCGCCGGAGGCGCTGCCGGTGTCCATCTCCCAGAAGGTGGTGGGCACCGACATCGTGCACATCCGGGTCACCGACCGCGGCATCGGCATCGCCCCGGAGAACCAAAAGCGCGTCTTTGAGCGTTTTTACCGGGTAGACAAGGCCCGATCCCGGCAAACGGGCGGCACTGGCTTAGGATTAGCCATAGTGAAGCACGTGGTGGCCAACCATGGTGGCAATATTAAGCTATGGTCGCGGCCCGGCACCGGGTCCACGTTCACCATCGAGCTTCCTATTTATCACGAACCTGCCCCGGCGGAAGGCCCGCCGGATACGGACAACAAAAGTGAGAATAAAGCTACGTCGGGCCTGCACAACGCAGTCGCCCGGGTGGCAGCAAGGCGAAAGGATAAAGCATCATGACGACCATCCTCATCGTGGAAGACGAGGAGTCCTTGGCTGATCCGCTGGCGTTCCTGCTGCGGAAGGAGGGCTTTAGCCCGATCGTGGCCCACGACGGCCAGACCGCACTGGACAAGTTCGCCAACAACAGCGTCGACATCGTCCTGCTCGACCTGATGCTGCCCGGCATGTCCGGCACTGACGTCTGCAAGCAGCTCCGCGCCATCTCCTCCGTGCCCGTCATCATGGTCACCGCCCGCGACTCTGAAATTGACAAGGTCGTCGGACTGGAGCTGGGTGCGGACGACTACGTGACCAAGCCGTATTCCTCCCGCGAGCTCATCGCCCGCATCCGCGCTGTCCTGCGCCGCGGGCACGAAACCTCCCCGCCGGCCGAGGAGCAGGACTTCGACGAGCAGATCCTGGAAGGCGGCCGCGTGCGCATGGACGTGGAGCGCCACACCGTCTGCGTGGATGGCGATCCGGTCCCCATGCCGCTGAAGGAATTCGACCTACTGGAATACCTGCTGCGCAATGCCGGCCGCGTGCTGACCCGCGGCCAGCTCATCGACCGCATCTGGGGCGCCGACTACGTCGGCGACACCAAGACTCTGGACGTGCACGTCAAGCGCCTGCGCTCCAAGATCGAGGCCGCACCTTCCCAGCCCAAGCATCTGGTGACCGTGCGCGGCTTGGGCTACAAATTCGACATTTAGCCGAGCGCTCTCGAGCCCCGCTCAGCCTCGCCCCGCGGCCCCGCGCCGCGGGGCTTTCGCCTTGCTTGGGGGCAAGGCGCGGGCGTGTTCCTACTTCTTGCGCGCGGCGCTGGCCGGGTGCTGGAGCAGCGGCACGCCGGCCTCGGCGGCCTGCTCGCGGGCGGCGCAATGCTCGGCGAGGACCTGGTAGTTTTCGGCGCCCATGAGCGCGATGAGCTCGGCGCGCTGGGAGCGCCACATCGGTTCCGCGCTGGTGTGGCAGGACGGGTTGGACGAACAGTACCAGTCGAAGTCCTCGCCGCCGTCGCCCCAGCCGCGGCGGTCGTATTCGCCGATGGTCGTGCGCAGGATCTCCTGCCCGTCGGGGCGGTCCTCGAAGTCCTCGTAGCGGCGCAGGGGCAGCTGCCAGCAGACCTCCGGTTTGACCACGGTGAGCTCCTGGTCGGCATCGATAGCCCACTGATGCAGCGCGCAGCCGGCGCCCGTGCCCCAGCCGGCGCGGTTGGCGAAGATGCACGCCCCGCTCACCAGCGGGGTCTTCAGCGCCGGCTCCGCCTCGCCGTCGTCACCGTCGAGCTCGTCCCAGACCAGCCAGGGCTCCAGCTCGTCGTCGGCCGCGCGCTCCTGGCGTGCCAAGTAGGCGTCCGTGTTAGCGGGGCGGTGCTGCCAGTACTTGGCCGGCATGTTCGCCACGGCATCGTAGAGCTGATCGCGGTCCTGCTCATCGGCCATGTAGGCGCCGTGCACGCAGCAGCCGACGTCGGGCTGGTTGCGGTCTATGCCGGGGCAGGCCGTGGTGCCGAACTGGCAGGAGTAGAAGGACTCCACCCAGGTCAGGTCGATGGAAAAGACGTGGTAAGGGTCATCGACGTCGGTAAATTCGAACCACTCCCGGGGGAAATCTGGTGCCAATTCGGTCCCCGCTGCGATCGATTTACCGGCTGGTGAGGAGGCCGGAAAACCAAGATAAACTTCACTAGACTTCGGGCGATTCACACTTTAATACCGTAGACCTACTACGCTAGACGTGTGCGATTAGGTGTATTAGACGTGGGAAGCAACACGGTCCATCTCGTGGCGGTCGATGCGCAGACCGGCGGGCGACCCACTCCCATGAGTGACTGGAAAACTCCCCTGCGGTTGGTGGAGCAGCTGGACAAGGACGGCAACATCCACTCCAAGGGCGTGAAGAAGCTGGTGGCTGCCGTCAAGGAGGCCGCCGAGCTGGGAAACAAGCTCAACTGCGACGAGTTCATCCCGATCGCGACCTCCGCGGTGCGTTCGGCTGGAAACTCCGAGCAGGTCCTCAAGGAGGTGGAGAAGGAAACCGGCGTCCGGCTGGAGATCCTCTCCGGCGAGGACGAAGCACGCCTGACCTACCTGGCGGTGCGCCGCTGGTACGGCTGGTCCGCCGGCCGCATTACCAACATGGACATCGGCGGCGGCTCCCTGGAACTAACCACCGGCACCGAAGAATTCCCGGACCTGGCCTTCTCCCTGGACCTGGGCGCCGGCCGCCTGACCCACAACTGGTTTGATACCGATCCGCCGGCGAAGAAGAAGGTCAGCATGCTGCGCGACTACATCGACGCCGAACTCATTGATGCCACCAAGCAGATGCGCGATCAGGGCCCGGCCGGAATGGCCGTGGGCACCTCGAAGACCCTGCGCAGCCTGGCCCGCCTGACCGGCGCGGCGCCGTCCTCGGAAGGCCCGTTTGTCAAGCGCACGCTGACCGCGCCGGGCTTGCGCCAGCTGATTAACTTCATCTCCCGCATGACTGCGGCTGACAGGGCCGACCTGGAAGGGGTAAGTTCAGACCGTTCCCACCAGATCGTGGCGGGAGCCTTAGTAGCCGAAGCCTCGATGCGGGCATTAGGCTTAGAGAAAATGGAAATTTGTCCGTGGGCCCTGCGCGAGGGTGTCATCTTGCGCCGGCTGGACAAGGGTCAAGGATAGGAAGACAACACAGACATGGCTGACGATAAACAGTTGACCGTGGCGGAGCTCCTGGCCCGCAACAAGGCGAGCAAGGGTGCCGACTCCGCCGCCGGCGAGGAACCGAAGCGCCGCCGCCGGCGCCGCAGCCTTGACGAGGGCGGCGTCTCCGTGGCCGAGCTGACCGGCAACCTGAGCAAGGTGGACTCCGCCCCGCACGAGTCCAAGCACTCCAGCGTGCCCATGGACTCCCCGGCACCGGTCATCCCCGCCCCGAAGGACGACAAGAACGCCGAGAGCACCAAGGGCTCCACCACCGCCGACGCACCGGCTGCGAAGCCCCAGCTGACCCCGGCCCCGGCCGCGAAGCCCGCGGCCAAGGCAGAGCCCAAGGCCGACGCTAAGAAGCCCGAGGCCACGGCCGACGCCGCGAAGCAGGCCTCTGCCACCGAGACGGCCCACCAGCCCTCCGATGACGCGACCGCCGTCATCCAGAAGGTTACCGATGAGCCGGCCCCGGCCGCGAAGAAGTCGGCCGCCAAGGCTGACAAGGCTCAGCCCGCTGCGGCCAAGGACTCGGAGGACCCGCGGGTTGCGGCCGCTAGCGCGGACGAAACCGGCGAGATCCCGGTTGTTGAGGACCCGGCCAAGCCGGCCGCCACGGCTGCGGCCACCGGCGGGGCGACCGCCTTTAGCGCTTCCTCCGCGGCCACCGCGCAGGACAGCGCGGCCGACAAGGAGCTGGCTCGTGAGGACGCTTCCGACGCCGAAGGCGAGGACGAGAAGCTCAACCCAGTGGCCGTAGTGCTGCTGGCCGTTATCGGCATCGTGCTGGGTGCGGTGGTCTTCAAGGGCTTTGAGATCCTCTGGGACCGCTTCAACGGCGTCCTAGTCTCCATCCTGGCCGTGCTGGTCACCGTCATCATGGTGGGTGTTGTCCACGCCCTGCGCACTGTCCGCGACGGCTTCTCCATGGGCCTAGCCGCCGTGGTGGGCCTGCTGCTCACCTTCGGCCCGCTGCTCATCCTGGTCCTCTAGCGGACGCTTTTACCTTTTCGCTCCCGCACCCCGGGGCGCCGGTTGTAAATCGGTGGCCCCGGGGTGCTGGTCTATCTGGGGCGGGGTTGGTCCCGCGGCGGGGCTGGTCCCGCGGCAAGGTAGGAAGGTGGCCGCGGCCGCGGCGGCTGTGGCAGGCTGGGGACATGACGAAAATTACAGTTTTAGGCGGCGGAAATATCGGCGAGGCCCTCATCGCGGGGCTGGTAGCTAAGGGCTACGAGGGAGCCGATATCACCGCGACCAACCGTAGCAAGAACCGTAGCGAGTACCTGGAAAGCACCTACGGGGTCACCACCACCGCGGACAACTCCGCGGCCGTCAAGGGCGCGGACTACGTCTTCGTGTGCCTGAAGCCCTACGGGATCGTGTCGGTACTGGAGGAAGTGGCAGACAGCCTGCCGGAGGGCGCCGTGGTGGCCTCCATGGCGGCCGGCGTAACCCTGGAGGCCATGGAGACGGCCGCGGGGTCTCAGGCTCCGGTGGTGCGCGTGATGCCCAATACGCCCATGCTGGTGGGCAAGGGCATGTGTGCCTGCGCGCCGGGCCGGCATGTCACCGAGGAGCAGCTGGAAGGGGTGCAGGCGCTGCTTAGTGCGGTCGGCGAGGTCACCACGGTGGGCGAAGACGACATGGACGCGGTGACCGCCCTGGCCGGCTCCGCCCCGGCCTACTACTTCCTGGTCACGGAGGCGCTCGTGGACGCCGGCGTGCAGCTGGGCCTCAAGCGCGACGTGGCGGAGAAGCTGGCGGGCCAGGCCGCCGCCGGCGCCGGCACGATGCTCGCCGAGTCCGGCGACTCGGCCTCCCAGCTGCGCATCAACGTCTCCTCGCCGGGCGGCACGACGGTGGCTGCCCTGCGCGAGCTGGAGGAGTCCGGCCTGCGCGGCGCCTTCTTCCGCGCGGCCGAGGCCTGTGCGACCCGCTCCCAGGAGCTGGGCTAAAGCAGCGGCGCGCGGGCCGCGTCAGGCCCCTGGGGAGAGGGCCGCGCCTATCCCTGCGACTATTCCCAGGGAATTACAGGCGCCCCTTTGCCTCCCCCGATGTGGGGGTATATATGTAATGCTCGTGACTGGTCGGGACAGCAGTGAACCCTGTTGTGCCGGAGTTTTTCTGGGCTAGAAATAGATTTCTGGGAAGACTTTTCCACTCAAGTCGCACTAGTCACAAGTTTCACGATAGGCTGGTTCAAGCACGTGCGTGTTCGTCCTGTGGGAGGGGAAGCCTACAGCGCGCCACGGGCTGAAGGGTTAGATAAATATGGTTAATGAAGAAAAGGGAACCTTTCTGACGGTCGCTGAGGTCGCAGAGATCATGCGAGTCTCCAAGATGACCGTTTACCGTCTGGTTCACGCTGGCGACCTGCCGGCAGTCCGCGTCGGGCGCTCCTTCCGCGTCCACGAGACTGCCGTGAGCGAGTACCTGAAGTCCTCCACCTACGGAGTCGGCTAAAGGTTGCTCCTCCCGCCACTCGGCGGGCCGGTTGCTTTCACCTAGCGCAGCACCCTCCTCTTCCTGCCAGCGGGCAGGAGGTGGAGGGCGCTGTCATTTTTTGAGGGGCCAGGCTTCGGGTACGAGCGGGTGGTTTTGGGACACCGGCGCACAACCAGTAATATAAGCACCATTCGTGTCGGCTTATTCTCGCCGCCGCGCCGGCTGCCCGGGCTCGTTCCGGTCGGTTCGGTAGGGCAGCCCGTGCAGAGTGCACCTGCGGGGTATGGCAGGCGAGCGTTAACCCGCCGGCAGGTTTAGTACGTACTATTCGCGAAAGTGAGGAAACCAGCAATGGGTTCTGTTATCAAGAAGCGCCGCAAGCGCATGTCCAAGAAGAAGCACCGCAAGATGCTGCGCCGCACCCGCGTCCAGCGTCGTAAGTTGGGCAAGTAACACTTCTTGCCGCTTTGGCCCCGCCACCCGGGCTTCCCGGGGCGCGGGGTCTTGGTGTGTCTGTGGGCCGTGGCGTGCCTGGGGCTAGCGGCGGGAGGCCTTCCATCCGCGCCAGCCGCCCAGGGAAAAGGCGGCGGTGATGAGGGCGGGTAGGCCGTAGGTGCGGATGGCCCGGCGCACCGAGCGGTAGTCGCGGATGAGCCAGCCGCGGTCCACAGCTAGGTTGCGCAGCTTCTTGTCCGGGTTGATGGCCACCGCGGTGCCCACCATGGACAGCATGGGCACGTCGTTGGCCGAGTCCGAGTAGGCCGTGCAGCGTTTGAGCTCTAGGCCCTCCAGCGTGGCCAGGGCGGCCACGGCGTGCTTCTTGCCGGGCCCGTGGAGGATATCGCCCACCAGCCGGCCGGTGAACTTGCCGTCCTCGACCTCCGCGACGGTGCCGAGGGCTCCGGTGAAGCCGTAGCGCTTGGCCAGGATCTGGGCCAGCTGGACCGGGGTGGCGGTGACCAGCCAGACCTGCTGGCCGGCGTTGATGTGCATCTGGGCCAGCTCAGTCGTGCCCGGGTAGGCCTTGCGTAGTAGGGAGTGGTCGACAATCTCCTCGCAGAGCTGGGTCAGTTCGTCGACGGAGCGGCCCTTGATAAATTCCAGGGCCTGGCTGCGGCCGGCGGCGACATCGGCGGCGTTTTCCGCCCCGGAAATCCTAAACTTCAGCTGCTTCCAGGCGATAGGGGCGATCTCCCGGAACTTGAAGAAGCGCCGGCGGGCCAAGCCGAGTGCGAAAAGCACCAGGGATGAGCCCTGGATGAGCGTGTTGTCCACGTCGAAGAAGGCAGCCGCCCCGGCGTCCTGGGGGATGTCCGGGTCCGGGGTGGTAAGCCGCAGTCCGCCCGCGGCGTTGAGCGACCCGTTGACCGAGTCGACCCCGGAGTGGTAGGAATCCAGGTCGATGTCGAAGAACATCTCGACCGCCTGGGAGGCGGCGGCTTCGCCGGCGGCGCGCTGGGAAGCATCATCCAGCGGGGCGAGCGCGGAGTTTTCCAGGAAGTTACGCAGGTTTCCGCGGCTGGCTGTCCAGTTGGCCAAGAAGTCGCGCGGGTTCAACGGCAAGCCGTTGGCGGGGTCGGTCGGGTGATTCACGGTGGCAGGGTCAAGCTTCCTAGACGGGATGTTATCGCGTAAGGGATGGGGTGGGTAACGTATCTATAGTAAACGCTAGTCCGGAGCTTGTCTTGGTTAAACCTGGGACCGCCCCGGGCAGGGATTGCCCTAAAAATTTAAGGCAAGGATTGGTGCAAGGAGTGGGCGCGGCAATGGCTGAGAATACGGAACAGGCCGGCGGCTCTGGCCGGCACGTGGTGGAGCTGATGGTGCGCAGCACCTGCGGTTCCTGCGCGCGGGTGCGCGATCAGATCGCCCCGGTGGTTGCCGCGGCGGGCGCGCAGCTGCGCGTGGTGGACGTGGATAGCGCCCCGGAGCTGGCCGTCGAGTTCGGGGACCGCGTGCCCGTGGTGGTGGTCGACGAAGAGGAGTTTTCCTGCTGGGAGGTCGACAACGCGGAGCTGGCGCAGGAATTGGCGCGCTAGTCCGCGGGTTGCCCCGAGCGGATGCGCCGGGGCGTCACGTGCCCCGGCGGGGAGTTGGGAGGCGTCTAGCAGGACGCGCGGTTCGTGAATTCCGCGCCCAACAGGTATCCTTTTGGTTGATTTGAATCAATAATTTGGTTGATCGTGGTGGGGATTCACCACTGAGCGGGGTTAAGGCGCAGGTCGCCTGCCTGCCGGCAAGTCTAGTGGAGTGGAGGAATGCTGCATGAGCGTGCTCGTCGTGGGAATGTCCCACCAGTCGGCGCCGGTGGCGCTGCTGGAGCAGCTAAGCATGGATGAACAGGTGCAACACAGCGCGTGTGCAAAGTTGGTGGAGGCCAGTTCGCTGTCCGAGGCGATGATTATCTCCACCTGCAACCGGCTGGAGGTCTACACCGTCACCAACTCCTTCCACACCGGGGTAGAGGACGTCATCGGGACGCTGCACGCGGTCTCCGGCGTCGATGTGGAGCGCCTGCGCAGCTACCTCTACGTCCGCTACGCCGACGCCGCCGCGGAACACCTCATGCTGGTGGCCTGCGGGCTGGACTCCATGGTGATGGGGGAGCAGCAGATCATCGGCCAGGTGCGCACCGCCTACCAGCACGCCGCCGAGCAGGGCACCGTGGGCCCGCGCATCCACGCCCTGGCGCAGTCGGCGCTACACGCCGGCAAGCGCGTGCACTCCGAGACCGATATTGACGACGCGGGTGCGTCCATGGTCTCCTTCGCTTTCGACCAGGCGCTCACGGCCATGGGGGTCAGCGATCTCCAGGGCAAAACCGCGCTGCTGCTGGGCGCCGGCGCTATGGCCTCCCTGGCCGCCACGCACGCTGGCCGCCTGGGCATCGACAAGCTCATCATTGCCAACCGCACCCGGGAGCGCGCCGAGCGCCTGGCCGGGCACGCCGAGCAGGCCGGCGTTCACGCCGAGGTCGTCGACTTCGCCGACCGGGCTCGAGCCCTGGACCACGTCGACTTGGCGGTCTCTGCCACCGGAGCGGACAACTTCACCATCACGGCAGAAGACCTGCCCGCTGGTCGCGCGATGATGCTCGTGGACCTATCTCTGCCGCGCGATATCGACGACGCGGTGGCCGAAAACGACAACGTCAACCTGGTCAACATCGAGCGGCTGAGTAAGTCGCTGCAGGCCGCCGGCACCGAGGTCGGCGCCGCCCGGGACCCGCACGTGCAGGCCCGCCAGATCGTGGACCAGGAGCTGGCGGAGTACTCCTCGGCGCAGCGCGTGCGCGACGTGGTCCCGGCCGTGTCCGCCCTGCGCCGCCGCGCCGCCAACCTGGTGGAATGCGAACTGGCCCGGCTGGAGCAGAAATCCCCGGACCTGGACGAGCACCAGATGAAGGACGTGCGCTATTCGCTGAAGCGCGTGGTAGACAAGCTGCTGCACGAGCCGACCGTGCGTGCTAAGAAGCTAGCCGCCCAGTCCGGTACCGTAAGCCACGAAACCGCGCTGCAGGAGCTGTTCGGTCTGCAGCTGGAAGGTACCGGAGTGTCCGTCGACGTGGACGACCTGCCGGCGGCGGAGACCATTGTGAACTCGCGAAAGGACGTTTAAGTGACTCTCAAGATTGGCACCCGCGGCTCCCAGCTGGCCACCACCCAGGCCGGCCACGTGCGCGACTGGTTGACCGCCAACGGCTACCCGGCCGAGCTGCACATCGTGACCACCGCCGGGGATGTGAACATGGCCCCGGTCGAGCGCATCGGCATCGGCGTGTTCACCCAGGCGTTGCGCGAGGCGCTGCAGGCCGGTGAGTGCGACATCGCCGTGCACTCCTTCAAGGACCTGCCCACCGCCCCGGACGAGCGCTTCCGCCTGGTCGTGCCCAAGCGCGAAGACCACCGCGAGGCGCTCATCGCCCGCGACGGCCTGGCCCTGGCCGACCTGCCGGAAGGCGCACGCGTGGGAACCTCCGCGCCGCGGCGCATCTCCCAGCTGAAGGCCCTGCGCCCGGACCTGGATATCCGACCGCTGCGCGGCAACATCGAAACCCGCATGGGCAAGGTGACCTCCGGCGAGCTGGACGCGGTCATGCTGGCGTACGCCGGCCTGGTGCGCGCCGGCTACGGCGAGCGCGCCACCGAGGTCTTCGACCCGGAGACCATCATGCCGGCCCCGGCCCAGGGTGCCCTAGCTGTGGAGGCCCGTGTGGATGATGAAGAGGCCGTCGCCGCCATCAACACGCTCCTAGAAGCCGAGGCCATGGCCCAGGCCGCCGGGGAGCGCACCGTGCTCGCCCGCCTGGAGGCCGGCTGCACCGCCCCGGTGGCGGCCACCTCCCACCTGGCCGATGGGCAGATCACCGTCCGCGGCGGGGTCTTCGCCCTGGACGGCTCCCGCCAGATCCTGGCCGAGGCCACCGGCGAGGTCGAGCGCGCCGCGCAGCTGGGAACAGAGGTCTCCGACTCGCTCTTTGCCCAAGGGGCGGCCGAGATTCTCGGCGAGTGCTAGGGATGAGCGAGGGATTTTAGCGCCCGCGAGTTTTTGATTGCGGGCGCTGATTAATTTAAGGTGTATCTAGCACATGATCATTATGCACTGATGATCCGGCCCCTCGAAAAGGCCTCCCGGGACCCGTGTCCTGGGAGTTTTGGCCGTTAAATAGCCTTTCGACGAAGTAAGTTATCCTCCGCCATCCCAACGACACGGCGCAGCGAAATAACGGACTGGTCCTGCCACCACCCCGGTACCGACGGGGATTGGGAAGGTGGCAACGGGCCAGTCTTTCGCCGCCCCGAGATTTTAGAAAAGAACCTTATGAGCAACGCTGTGGGCACGAGCCAGGTAGAAGCGCTGGGCAAGATCATCTTTGTCGGTGCTGGCCCCGGGAACCCGGATCTGCTGACCGTGCGCGCCAGGGAAGTGCTGGCGCACAACTCGATTACCATCACCGATCCGGACGTGCTCGGTGGGGTCCGTGACATCGTGGGCACGGCACTGCCGGTCCCGCCGGAAAAGCTCGAGGCGGCCGAGGAAGAATACGCGCAGATGTGCGCGGACGCGAAGGCCGCGGGCGCGCGCCGCAAGCCGCCTCGCCCGACCCCGCCGACCGCCGCCGATATCCGCGAAATCCCGGATGCGGGCAAGCCGGGCGTTTCCGGCGCCGCCGAGACCAACGCGCAGGTGCTGCGCGCCGCGCTGGAGGAGGCCGCCGAGGTCAGCCGGGAAAAGTCTCTGCCGGAGCCCGGCGACGTGGTGCGCCTGGTGGCGGGCAACCCGCTCAATCGCGAGGCCATCAAGGCCGAAATCACTGCCGTGGCGGCGGCCGGCCTGGAGTTCCAGGTCGTGCCCGGCATGTCCCTGCCGTCGACCGTGCCCTCGTTCGCCGGCCTGGCGCTGGGCTCGACCTACACTGAGGCGGATCTCGCCGCCGGGGAGATCGACTGGGACAAGTTGGCTGCTGCCGCCCAGCCGCTGGTCCTGCAGGCCACGGCCGAGGATCTGCCGGTCATCGCCGCGCAGCTGACCGATCGCGGCCTGCCCAAGGAGACCGAGGCCTACGTGACCGTGCACGGCACGACCCGCCTGCAGCGAACCTTTGAGACCTCCCTGGGCATGCTGGCCAAGCTCGACGCCGAGCTGCCCGGCCAGCTGGTGGTCACCCTGGGCCGCAGGTTCGACGACCGCTCCAAGTACTCCTGGTGGGAAAACCGCTCCCTCTACGGCTGGCGCGTGCTGGTGCCGCGCCCCAAGGCCCAGGCTGGCCCCATGAGCGCCCGCCTGGCCTCCTACGGCGCCATCCCGCAGTCGGTGCCGACCATCTCCGTGGAGCCGCCGCGCAACCCAGCGCAGATGGACCGCGCCATCAAGGGGATCGTGGAGGGCCGCTACAAGTGGGTGGTCTTCACCTCGGTCAACGCCGTCAAGGCCGTCT
The DNA here is from genome assembly GCF_055700955.1 of Corynebacterium sp. 1103A. Classification (NCBI taxonomy): domain Bacteria; kingdom Bacillati; phylum Actinomycetota; class Actinomycetes; order Mycobacteriales; family Corynebacteriaceae; genus Corynebacterium; species Corynebacterium sp. 1103A. The sequence continues at coordinate 321,556 of NZ_JASTTF010000002.1, read as the reverse complement.
GGGACAAGATCGCCCAGCTGGGCCTGGACGCCCGCGACTTCGCCGGCGTGCACCTGGCGGCCGTGGGGCAAAAGACCGCGGACGCCATCCGGGCCAAGGGCATGGTGCCGGAGCTGCAGCCCAAGCCCAACGCGCAGAACGCGGAGGGTCTGGTCTCCGTCTTCCCGAACTACGTCGAGGACATCGACGCCGTGGGCCGCGTGCTGCTGCCGCGCGCCGACATAGCCGGCGATGCCCTGGTCACCGACCTGGAGGACCTGGGTTGGGAGGTCGACGACGTGGTCGCCTACCGCACCGTGCGCGCCGCCCCGCCGTCGGCGGAGGTCCGCGACATGATCAAGACCGGCGGCTTCGACGCCGTGGCGTTCACCTCCGGCTCGACGGTGCGCAACCTGGTCGGCATCGCCGGCAAGCCGCACCAGCGCACCATCATCGCCTGCATCGGCCCCTCCACCAAGGCCGCCGCCGAGGAGATGGGGCTGCGCGTGGACGTGGTCCCCGAGGTCGCCGACGTGCCCTCGCTTATCGATGCCCTGGCCGCCCACGTGGCCAGCCTGCGCGCTGCCGGCCAGCTGCCGCCGCCGAAGAAGAAGCGCCGTGCCCGCCGCAAGTCCGCCAGCTAGGTAGGCCGGCCGGGGTGGGCCCTCGCCGGTGCTGCCGCGGCCGGGGGCGGGGATCTATGATTGTGGGCATGACTTACGATTTTTCCCGACGTCCCCGCCGTCTCCGCCAGTCGCCTGCGATGCGCGAGATGGTGGCAGAAACTCACCTGCAGCCGGCGGATTTCATCCTGCCGATGTTCATCGCGGACGGTATTGATAGCCCGCGGGAAATCCCCTCCATGCCAGGGGTCTACCAGCACACCGAGGACTCCCTGCTGAAGGCGGCCCACGAGGCGCTGGATGCCGGCGTCAAGTGCGTCGACCTCTTCGGCGTACCCAAGCCCGAGGACAAGGACGCCACCGGCTCCCAGTCCTGGGACCCGGAAGGCATCTTGAACCGCGGCGTGGCCGCCCTGCGCAAGGAATTCGGCGACGACCTGCTCATCATGGCGGATACCTGCCTGGACGAGTTCACCAGCCACGGCCACTGCGGCGTGCTGGATGATGCGGGCCGCGTGGACAATGACGCGACCATCGAGCTCTACCGCGACATGGCCCGCGCCCAGGCCCGCGCCGGCGCCCACATTGTCAGCCCGTCCGGCATGATGGACGGCCAGATCGGCCAGATCCGCGAGGAGCTCGACGAGGCCGGCCACCAGGACGTGGCGATCATGGCCTACTCCGCCAAGTACGCCTCCGCCTTCTTTGGTCCCTTTCGCGACGCGGTCGGCTCCTCCCTGGAGGGCGACCGCCGCACTTACCAGCAGGACCCGGCCAACTTCCGCGAGTCCCTGCTGGAGGCCGAGCTCGACATCGACGAGGGCGCCGACTTCGTCATGGTCAAGCCCGCCCTGCCGTACTTGGACGTGCTCTCCGCCATCGCGGAGCGCTCGCCCGTGCCGGTGGCGGCCTACCAGGTCTCCGGCGAGTTCGCGATGATTAAGGCCGCCGGCCAGAACGGCTGGCTGGACGAGCACGCCGTGATGATGGAGGCGTTGACCTCCATCAAGCGCGCCGGCGCCGACCAGATCTTCACCTACTACGCCGTCGAGGCCGCCCGCGCCCTGCGCGGCTAAGACCGCAGCGCGGGAGTACTTCCCCGCCGGACATCTCCAGCCCGCCCCGCCCCGCCCCAACCTCTCACCCGAAAGCACAGGTTTTTTAGTGACTGAACCGCACCGCCCGCCCGCTGACCGCCACCGGGGGACCAAGGACCCGGCCGGCCAGCCCCTGACCCCGGGCAAGGCCCACCCGCACCGCTCCGAGGAGCCGGGCGGACGCTTCGAGAAGTTCCTGGCCGCCCGCCCGGAGGCGGTCGGGTTGATGCTTCTGACGTGGAGCGTGGCCGTGGCCGGCGAGGCCGTCCACCAGGTGCTCAACGTGGTGATGTCCGTGGTGAACGTGGACGTCATCAAGGCCAACGCCCGGCAGGCGGCCGGCGACCAGCTCGCACAGCTGGAAGCCCTGGGCGAGGGTGCGGTGACCATGGCGACCTTCCTGGCCGTGGGGATCTCGGCGCTGTTTTCAGTCGCCATCCTCGCCCTGCTGATTAGCCTGCTGGTCATGCTGGCCAAGAACACCAAGCGCTCCGGGCTGGCCCGCCGCATCTGGTTCGCCTTCTCCCTGTATTTCGGCGCGCGCGTGCTACTGGTCTTCCTGGCGCGCCCGACGGCCACCGATGTGCCAGACTGGTTGTATGTAGTGGACGGCTCCGTGCAGATCGTGGTCGGGGTCGCCGCCGTGCTGGGCCTCATCTTCAGCTTGCGTAACGAGACCCTGGACTACACCGGGGAGCTGGAGCAGCTGCGCCACATGGAGCAGGAGCTCAAGGAAGAGCAGGAAAAGCGCCGCGAGAAAGCGGAGCAGAAGCACAAGGAAAAGCAAGAAGAAAAGCAGGCCAAAAAGGACCGGAAGACCAAGCAGCGCGAGAAGGAAAACCAGAGCTCATGACCTACGGGACCGAAGGCTATAGCCCCGGACCATTCGACTACAACCGGGCCTCCCGGAAGGATTCGCGCTGGGACGGCACGGTCTGCCCGCCCTCGCTGCGCTGGGCCTACTGGGTCCTGGTGGCTGCCGCGGTGGTCATGCTCACCTCCGGCCTCGTCGCCTTCTTCGGCGGCCAGCCCGCCGGGATGCCGGCCGGGGACCAGCTGTTTGTGGCCGTGTCCAACGTGGTCGGCGCGCTGGTCATCTCCGTGGCGGCCGCGCAGCTGAGCGGCGGCAACAAGTGGGCCCGCCGGGTGTGCACCACGGTGGCCGCGCTGTGCATCTTCTTCAACGTCGCCGCCCTGGCCCTTGGCGTGGGCGGGATCGCTCTGCTGCTCATCCCCATCCTGCTGGCCGTGGCGATCCTGTTGATGTTCCGCCCGACCGCCAATGACTTTATCCGGGAGCAGAACTAGCTTTCTCCGGACCGGGCGGATTAGCCGTTGGGCGCAAAGATGAACCATAATGGGGGATTATGATGCGCCGTACCCTGACTGATGCCCCCATCCTCGACGCTGCCTGGGGACGCAGCCCTTCGCGACCCCCGGTCTGGTTCATGCGCCAAGCCGGGCGCTCGCTGCCGGAATACCGGAAGGTGCGGGAGGGAATCGACATGCTCGACTCCTGCTTCATGCCGGAACTGCTGGCCGAGATCACCCTGCAGCCGGTCCGCCGCCACGACGTGGACGCAGCCATCCTGTTCTCGGACATCGTGGTCCCGCTCAAGGCCGCGGGCGTGGGCGTGGACATCGTGCCGGGCCGTGGGCCCGTCATGGATCATCCGGTGCGCACACGCGCGGACATCGACAACCTGCCCATCTTGGATCATGACGTGGAGCAGGTGCAACAGGGCATTGCCCATATCCTGGAGGAACTGAGCGACTCGCAGGCGCTCATCGGCTTCGTGGGCGCCCCGTTCACCCTGGCCAGCTACCTCATCGAGGGCGGGCCGTCGAAGAACCACGAGCGCACCAAGGCGCTCATGCACGGCGAGCCGGAGACCTGGCACGCGCTCATGCGCCGGATCGTGCCCACCGTGCAGGCTTTCCTGCACACCCAGGTCGAGGCCGGCATCGACGCTATGCAGCTCTTCGACTCCTGGGCGGGCTACCTCAACGAGGCCGACTACCGGGAATTCGTCCTGCCGTATTCGCAGGAGATTCTCGCCGGCGTGGAGGGGATCATCCCGCGCATCCACTTCGGCGTGGGCACCGGTGAGCTGCTGCCCGCCATGGCCGAGGCCGGCCCGGAGGTCGTCGGCGTGGACTACCGCGTGTCCATGGATGCGGCGGCGGCCCGCGTGCACGCCGCCCACGGAGCGCACTCCCTGCAGGGCAACCTGGACCCGGCACTGCTGTTCGCCGGCGACGACGCCGTGCGCGCGGCCGTTCGCCGCATCCGGGACGAAGTCAAAAACGCGCAAGCGGCCGGGCATGCGACCGGCCATATCTGGAACTTAGGCCACGGGGTGCTCCCCACCACCGAGGCAGACGCCATCACTCGCGCCGTGGCCATCATTCACGAGGAAGGCTAGGAATATTCATGCGCATTGCAATCATCGGCGCCGGGCTGGCAGGGCTGACCGCCGCCTACGAGCTTCGCGGCGAGGACCGCCAGGTCGACGTTTTCGAGGCCGCCGGGCGCATCGGCGGCAAGCTCTACACCGTGCCGTTTAACGACGGGCCCACGGACATGGGCGCGGAGGCGTTCCTGGCGCGGCGGGAGGACGCGGTGGAGTTTTTCCACTCGTTGGGCCTGGCCGACCAGCTGGTCACCCCGTCGGGCAAGCGCTCCCTGGTCTATTCGCAGGGCGAGCTGACCACCCTGCCCGCCCCCAGCGTGATGGGCATCCCGGGCAACTCGGAGGTCGTCGCGCACCTGGTCTCGGAGGAGACCTGCCGCAACATCGACAACGAGGAGCCCTTCGAGTGGGAAATCGGCGGCGATGTCTCCGTGGGCCAGCTGGTGGCCCAGCAGTTCGGCCAGGACCTGGTCGACCGGGTCGTCTCCGCCCTGCTGGGCGGGGTCTACTCCTGCGCGGCCGAGGACCTCGGCCTGCGCGCGACCATCCCGAAGCTGGCTGCCGTGCTGGACGACCAAGCCGCCGCCGGCAAGGTCACGCTGACCGGCGCGGTCGCCGAATACTTCCAGCGCATGAAGGCCCAGGCGGAGAAGAGCCAGCCCGCCGGGGCGGACAAGGACGCTAAGCCGAAGGCGGTCTTCAACACCTTCCGCGGCGGCTACGCGCAGGTCTACGACACGCTGGCGGAAAAGTCCGGCGCGGATATCTACGTCGATAGCTTCATCAGCGCCGTGGAGAAGAAAGACGACGGTTTTTGGCTCACCGGCGGCGGTCAGCCGGCGCAGAATCCCTACGACCGCGTGGTTATCGCCACCCCGGCGCCGACCACGGCCCGCCTGCTTGCCAAGGTCGCCCCGGCCGCGTCCGAGGCCCTAAGCCCTGTCAAGCTGGCGAGCTCCGTCGTGGTGGGCCTGAAGTTCGACTCCATCACCGACCCGGAGGGTAACTCGCTGCCGGACAACTCCGGCATCCTGGTCGCCGCCGACCAGCCGGGCGTGCACGCCAAGGCGTTCACGCTGTCTTCTAAAAAGTGGCCGCACCTGGCCGAGCGCCTTAACGGCGGGGCCCTGGTGCGCGCCAGCTTCGCCCGCTTCGGCGACGACTCCTTGGTCCGTGCTGAGGAAGACCAGCTGGTGGACTACGCCCTCGACGACTTGCAATCGATCACGGGCTTCGACGGGCGCGCGGCCGGCGTGGGGGAGATCTTCACCCAGCGCTGGTTCGGCGGCCTGCCGCGCTTCGATGCCACCCACCTGGCCACCGTGGAGGCCGTGCGCGAGCAGCTCGCCGGCGTCGCGGGCCTGGAGGTCACCGGCGCCTGGGCCGGCGGCGTAGGCGTGCCGGCCGTTATCGCGGATGCCCGCGCGGCCGCCGCCAGCTTGGCCTAAGCACCGATTTAGTTCACGTCGCGGAAGACGAAAATCGAGGAGAAATCCTTGTTGCCGTGGCCCATGGCCTGCTGCTCCTCGAAGTTGGCGATGGCCGCGGCGACCGCCGGCAGCGGCTTGTTGGAGGTCTGCTCCATCAGCTTGGCGTCCTTGCACAGGGCGTCAACGGTAAAGTCGCCCGGCTCCGGGTTGCGCTCGCCGAGGATGAACGGGGCCTTCATGTTCTTCATGAACGCCAGGCCCGTGATGTCGAGCATCTCCAGAATCACCTCGGGGTTCAGCCCCTCGGACTCGCCCAGGTGCAGGGCCTCGAGCACGCCTTCGGCGGTCACGGCCAGCGCCAGGTTAGCCAGCAGCTTGCCGACCGCGGCGATGGGGGCGGACTCCACGCCGATGAGCTTGTTCTCGCCGGCCCACGGGGTGACCAGGTCCATGACCAGCTCGCGGCGCTCGTCATCCGGGGTGCCCACGTACACGCCCAGCGTGCCCTCGCGGGCCGGGCCCAGGGTGCCCACCACCGGCGCGGCGACGTAGGTCTCCACCGCCGCGGCGAATTCCCGCGCGGCGTCCGGGGAGACCGTCGTGGTATCCACCCAGGTGATCCCCTCCGGGATGAGGTCAGCCTCCACGACGACCTCGCGAATATTGTCCGGCCCGAACAGGGAAGTGAAGACAACCTCCGCGTCAGCCACAGCCTCTTCCGGGCTGCCGGCCAGCTGCGCGCCCTCATCAACGAGCGGCTGCGCCTTCTCAGCAGTGCGGTTCCACACCGTGACCTCGTGGTCCTTCAGCAGGTGGCGGGCCAGCTCCGAGCCCATACGTCCAGTTCCTAGAAATGCAATCTTCATGCCCTCCAGCATGCCAGTTTTAGCGCGCGAGCGTGGGACACCGCTGATTGCTGCGCGCGCATTCCAACATCCAACACTCGAAGGCCAACACTCAGCGGACGGAACCACCGGTGGGAGGGAGATGTGGAAGTCTCTGCGGGAAAAGTATCCGTAGGGTTGCCTACCCTCTAAAAGTAGGTTACTTTGTTCACATTGGATGAATTTAATAGGGATTTCCCCTAGTAATCCGTCCGATAGTTGCCCTTGTCAATCCACTTTGAAAACGGCGTGCCGGAGGGAAAGAATTAGATGACTTTGGGACTTATCCAGATGCTGATCATTTCAGCTTTCGCGCTTATCGCGATAGCCCTGCTTGCGTTCCTCATCGTGTTGGGGGTCAAAGTGCTAAAGGCCCTGAACGTCGTCATCGAGCGCGGTTCTGACTAAAGGCGCACCCTAAACTCGTTGTGAGAGGGCTAAGCAGTAGCGAAGTTCCAGCGACGTTTCCTGAGCAATGGCGAAGTTTGCTTCATAGGTGGGCATCCTAAGAGAGCGTTCCGGTAGAGGAGAAGGCCTTGAAAGCGCAGAGTAGTAAACCTTCAGATTCGGCGATGTTGCGTTCTCCCCGGCTTATCGGCTGGGGGCTGGTCGTGGTTGCTTTTGTTGTTGGGTACCTGATGTGGATAGTCGGCCGGACATGGTGGTGGCCGTCAGTGATCGTCGGCGGCATTGTTTTGCTGGCCATCTGCGCGGTTGATTGTTACTTGGCGTTTAAAACCAAGAAATACGACTTGTACGCGGCGGCACTACTGGCCGTTCTGGCACCGGCAGTTGTCATCAGTATCTCGTTTGGATTCTTTTTCTCCGGTCCGCCAAGCTAGGAACTGAAGCTCGGACTGGAATTAGAAGTTGGATTAGAAGCCGGTAGGCCTATGCGCAGCAGTTGTGCTAGGACTGGGTGGAGGCTCGCTCCCTGCGGGCCCCGGACGAGGGAGCCGTACCCGGGAAGGCGACAAGACGGCCAGAAAGAATCATGGCGTGGTTAATCCTTGTTGTCTCCGGTGCTTTTGAAGCGGTGTGGGCGGTGGCGCTCGACCGCTCGGAGGGGTTTAGCAAACTGGTGCCCACCCTGGTCTTCTTTGTCGCCTGCGCCATTTCCATGGGCGGGCTGGCCTGGGCCTTAAAAACTCTGCCGGTGGGCACCGGCTACGCGGTCTGGGTAGGCGTGGGCGCCGGGCTGACCGTGGTGTATTCCCTCATGACGGAGCAAGAGCCCTTCTCCGTGCTGAAACTGCTGTTCCTGGCGATGGTTGTCGGCGGCATCATCGGGCTGAAGGCCATCAGCTAGCGGCTGCCTAGAGTCCCAGGGAACGTTTGACGTCGCGTTCTACCTGCCCCGGCGAAGGGACGTCGGGAGCGGGGATATCGGGAGCCGGGATATCGGGGGAGGGGAGATTCGGTTCCGGGAGATCGGGCACGCGTGGCTTCGGGAGCTCGGGGGCGCGGAGTTTTTCCGGCGGGATGTTGGGGATTTTGGGCAGGCCCGGCTCGGAGAAGCTGATCCCGGGCCGCGGTGCTGGCCGGGGCGGTGCGCCGGCCGGTCCGCCGGGCCCGCGCGGGTTACGTGAGTGCGGCGCGGCGGGGTTGCCCGGGCGCTGCTTAGTGGAGGAGTCGTCGGGGCGCTCGGCCTCTGTGGGGCCGGTGGGGGTCTCGGCATCGTCGGCCGCGGCGGCATCGTCAGCGCCGGGAGCTGCGGCGCGCGCACCGGGGAGACCTCCCCGTCCAGGGTGGTCGCGTCGGGCGCGGTGGAACTCGCGCCGCTGAGCGCGGAGTCGGAGCCTGGCGACCAGGGGCGCGGGCCGGAGTCCGGCTCCGGTGCGGGGCGGGCTTCCTCCGGCGCGGGTTCGGTGGTCTGGCAGGCGGAAAGGCAAAGGGTAGCGGCAATGGCAAAGGCGGCTGTGTGAAAGCGCGGCGGCATGAAAGATTCCCCCGAATGTTTCTCGATAGCGTCGTGTGCGTAGTCGGTGATTCAGCGCGTTGGCTGAGCGTGCTGTGTGCGTGTGTTTTCCCCGAGCAGGTGGCCGGTCCGGGTCACCTAGTTCGCTCCAGCCGCCACCCTAGCGCAGGGCGGCGGAGCACGCAGGGCGGGTGCGGGCGGCTACAACTTTTGTATAGCGCGAAAACCCGTAGAATGTGGGCTATGCCTACTTTTAGCGCCATGACAACGTCCAAGTCCGCCGAGCTTTTCGCACGAGCGGAGAAAGTGATCCCCGGCGGGGTGGATTCCCCGGTTCGGGCGTACGGTTCCGTCGGCGGGCAGGCCCGCGCTATTGCGCAGGGCAAGGGCTCGCAGCTGTGGGACGTGGACGGCAACACCTACGTGGACCTGGTCAGCTCCTACGGGCCGATGACCCACGGCAACGCGCACCCGAAGATCGTAGAAGCCGTGCAGTACGCGGTGGAAAAGGGCCTGAGCTTCGGCGCGACCGCTGAGGCCGAGGTGCAGCTGGCCGAGACCATCGTGGGCCGCACCGCCGTCGACAAGGTGCGCCTGGTCAACTCCGGCACGGAGGCCACCATGTCCGCGGTGCGCCTGGCCCGCGGTTTCACCGGCCGCCCGAAGGTCTTAAAGTTCGAGGGCTGCTACCACGGCCACGTGGACGCCCTGCTGGCCGCGGCCGGCTCCGGCGTGGCGACGCTGGGGCTGCCCGATAGCCCGGGCGTGACCGGCGCGCAGGCCCAGGACACCATCGTCGTGCCCTACAACGACCTGGAGGCCGTTCGTTCGGCCTTTGCCGAGAACCCCGGCCAGATCGCCTGCATCATCGCCGAGGCCGCGGCCGGCAACATGGGCACCGTCGCCCCGGACGAGGGCTACAACGCCGCGCTCAAGGAGATCGCGCACGCCGACGGCGCGCTGCTCATCCTGGACGAGGTCATGACGGGCTTCCGCACCTCCCACCAGGGCTGGTACGGCGTCGACCACGTCGCCGGTGACCTGGTGACCTTCGGCAAGGTGGTCTCCGGCGGGCTGCCCGCTGCAGCCTTTGGCGGCCGCGCCGACGTGATGGACTACCTCGCCCCGGTCGGGCCGGTTTACCAGGCCGGCACGCTGTCCGGTAACCCGGTGGCCATGGCCGCGGGCCTGGCCTCGCTGGAGCTGGCGGACGAGGAGCTCTACCCGCGCCTGCAGCAGCAGGCCGACCGCCTGGAAAAGCTCATCCACCGCGCCCTGGAGCGCGAGGGCGTGGCCCACCACGTCCAGCGCGCCGAGTCGATGCTCTCCATTCGCTTCGCCGAGGGCGAGGGCCGCAACTTCGCCGACATGCAGGCGGCCGAGACCTGGCGTTTCACCCCCTTCTTCCACGCCCTGCTGGAAGGCGGCGTCATGGTTCCGCCGAGCGCTTTCGAGACCTGGTTTGTATCTGACGCGCTTAGCGACAATGATTTCGAGAGGATTGAAAACGCACTTGCCACGGCAGCGAAGGCCGCTGCCGCCGCAACAAAGGAGAACTAGTGACTGCCACCATCGTCCACCTGGTCCGCCACGGCGAGGTCTACAACCCGGGCAAGATCCTCTACGGCCGAATCCCGGGCTACCACCTGTCGTCCCGCGGGCACTCCATGGCGGCGCGCACGGCCGAGGTCTTCCGCGGCCACGACGTGACCTACCTGGCGGCCTCGCCGCTGCAGCGCACCCAGGAAACCGCCCAGCCCATCTCCAAGGTCACCGGCCTGGACGTGGAGCTGGACAAGACCATCATCGAGTCGGGCAACCGCTTCGAGGGCCTGCGGACCAAGGGCCTGCGCTCCCAGCTGTGGAACCCGCGCCGCTGGCCGCTGATGCGCAACCCGCTCGAGCCGTCCTGGGGCGAGCCTTTCACCCAGATCGCGGACCGGATGATGAACGCGGTCGAGCGCGCCCGCGACAAGGCCGCCGGCCACGAGGCGGTGCTGGTCTCTCACCAGCTGCCCATCGTGATGGTCCAGCGCACCGTGCTGGGCCTGCGCCTGCCGCACGCCCCGTGGGCGCGGGAGTGCGATCTGGCGTCCGTGACCTCCCTGGTCTTCCAGGACGATGAGATCACTGATATCTATTACTCGTCCCCGGCCCACCAGATCTAGCCTTCCGGCTTAGCCTCTGGGGTGGCCTTCTGGTCTCGCTTTCTGTTCTTTCGCCGCCCAGTTATTAATTCAACGGTCTATTTTCCTGGCCTAGATTTTTCAGGTGTATATGTCTTCCAAGCTTGTTGCCGCCGCTGCCGCGCTGACCGCGGCGGCGCTGACCCTGTCCGCCTGCCAGCAGTCGGAGGAAAACTCCAAGAACGCCGTCGCCACGGGGGAGACCTTCGAGTTCATCACCCCGGGCGGGCAGACGGAGATCCGCTACGCGCCCGAGGAGCGCAAGCCGCTGCAGGAGTTCAGCGGCGAGGACCTGATGAACGAGGGGGAGACCATCTCCCTGTCGGACTTCGACGACCAGATCGTGGTGCTTAACTCCTGGGGCCAGTGGTGCGCGCCGTGCCGCTCCGAGTCGGACGACCTGCAGCGGGTGCACGAAAAGCTCCAGGAAGACGAGGCCGGCACCGTCTTCGGCATCAACGTGCGCGACTACAACCCGCAGATTTCGCGCGACTTCAAAGAAGACAACGGCCTAGAGTACCCGTCCATCTATGACCCGCCGTTCAAGACGGCGGCGGCGCTGGGTGGCGTGCCCACCGCGGTCGTGCCCACCACAATCGTGCTGGACAAGCAGCACCGCCCGGCCGCCGTCTTCCTGCGCGAGATCACGGACCAAGACCTGCTGGAGGTCGTCGAGGAACTAGAGCAGGAGTCCGCCTAGCGTATGGACGCACAGCTAATCGTGGCCCAGTCGGGGCTGGGGCAGACCTTCGCGGACACCGCCGCGGCCGGGCCCATCCTGTTAGGGATCATCGCCGCGGCCGCCGCCGGCCTGGTCTCCTTTGCCTCCCCGTGCGTGGTCCCGCTGGTGCCCGGGTATATCTCCTACCTGGCCAGCGTGGTCGGCGGGGAGGTCACCTATGACGCGGAGTACGGCGCCCGCGTGGGCAAGCGCCGCCAGTGGGCGGTGGTCGGCGCGGCGCTGCTGTTTATCCTTGGCTTCACCGTGGTCTTCGTGCTGGCGACGGTCTCCGTCTTCGGCGCGATCTCCGTGCTGACCTTAAACGCTGACACCCTCATGCGGATTGGCGGCGTGGTCACCATCCTCATGGGCGTGGTCTTTATGGGCCTGGTGCCCGCGCTGCAAAAAGACACCCGCCTGTCGCCCAAGCGCTGGACCACCTGGCTGGGCGCGCCGCTTTTGGGCGGAGTCTTCGCCCTGGGCTGGACCCCGTGCCTGGGCCCGACCCTGGCCGCCATCATCTCCGTGTCCGCGGGCACCGAGGGGATGACGGCTCTGCGCGGCACCATCCTCATCATCGGCTACTGCCTCGGCCTGGGCCTGCCCTTCCTGCTCGTGGCGCTGGGCTCGGCCCGGGCCATGCGCACGATTTCCTGGCTGGGCAAGCACTCGCGTACCGTGCAGGTAATCGGTGGCGTGGCCATGATCCTGGTGGGCCTGGCACTGCTGACGGGCCTCTGGGGAGAATTCATCAACTGGATCCGGCAGTGGACCGTGGAATACGGCGCGACCCTCATTTAGTTAAGGAGCATTCGTGAAACAGATCGGCACCTGGCTCAAGCGGGGCTGGAACTGGCTGACCAGTATGCGCACCGCCTTGGCGCTGCTGTTTTTGCTGGCGGTCGCCGCGATCCCCGGTTCCCTGCTGCCGCAGCGCGACCTCAACGAGGCCAACGTCAACGAGTTCATCGAGACCAACGGCGCTATCGCCGAGATCTACGACAAGCTGCAGCTCTTCGATGTCTTCTCCTCCACGTGGTTCATCGCCATCTTCGTGCTGCTGACCATCTCGCTCATCGGCTGCATCCTGCCGCGCTCGTGGGATCACTACAAGGCGTGGAAGGCCCAGCCGACCCGCCCGCCCAAGTTCCTGACCCGCATGCCGCTGCACGCCGAGGGCACCTCGGAGCGCGGCATCGAGGATCTCAGCGAGAAGACCCAGGCGATGTTCAAGCGCTGGCGCGTGGCCCGCTACGAGCCGGGCGAGGATCGCGCCGGGGCGCTGTCCTTTTCGGCCGAGCGCGGCTACTCCCGCGAGCTGGCCAACCTGATTTTCCACGTCGCGCTCGTGGCCATGCTGGTCACCATCGCCGTGGGCCGCATGGTCTACTACGAGGGCCAGGTCATCGTGGTCACCGAGTCCGGCAAGCACGTTTCTGCCTCCGATGCCGAGCAGTCCACCGAGTTCTGCAACACCTCGACGTCGAACTACGACTCCTTCCGCGCCGGCCCGCTCTTCGACGGCACGGGCCTGCACCCCTTCTGCCTGGTCGCACACGATTTCACCGCGGACTACCTGCCGAACGGGCAGGCGGAGATGTTTACCTCCAACGTCTCCTACGCCGAGGGCGAGGACATCTACGCCAGCGAAGAGGCCTGGGACGACTACGAGCTCAAGGTCAACCACCCGCTGCGCCTGGCCAATAACCGCGTCTACCTGCAGGGCCACGGCTTCGCGCCCACCGTGACGGTGGAGTGGCCGGACGGGGAAAAGCGCACGCAGACCATGCAGTTCCGCCCGGACGATCTGACCAACTTCCTGTCCTCGGGCGCCATGCGCTTCGACCCGCCGGCCGGCATGTACCCGGACCTCTACGAGCGCCGCCAGAACCAGCTGGCCATCCAGGGCCTGTTCGCGCCGACGGCCAGCTGGTCCGGGGAGAACGGCGAGCTGCTGTCCTCGTCCTTCCCGTCCATGATGGACCCGGCGCTGGCCATCGACATCTACCGCGGCGACGCGGGCCTGGACACCGGCACGGCGCAGTCCATCTTCTCCCTGGACTCGACGCTGATGCACTCGGGCGCGCTGCAGAAGCTGGAGCGCGTCAACCTGGGGATGGGCGAGTCGGTCACGCTCGACGACGGCACCAAGGTCACCTTCGACGGCGCCAACGAGTTCGCCAACTACCAGGTCTCCTACGACCCGATGCAGTTCTGGGTGCTCGTCTCCGCACTGGTCATGCTGGCCTCCCTGGTCGGCTCGCTGGTCATCAAGCGCCGCCGCGTGTGGGTGCGCCTGCGCCCGAACGCCGACGGCACCACCGCTATTGAGATGGCGGGCCTGTCGCGCACGGACCGGGCCGGCTGGTCGGAAGAGTTCCACGTGCTCTACCGTGAGCTGCTGGAGCTGCCCGATCCGGAGGAGACGGAAGAGGACGAGCTCTTCGATTACGAAGACAAATAATCCTGTCCATCTAAAGTTGGATTCCCGTGCTGGCCAGGGGTAGTCTAATCTGCGAACGCAATCTGTCAGAGTAGGTGTGTATGCCGGTCGATCAGAACCTGTCGAACTTTTCGGACATCGCGGTACAGACCGCGTTTGTCATCTATATCGTCGCTCTTTTCATGTCCCTGATGTACTACGGGCGCATGAAGAGCCTCTTGGAGACCCGCCGCGCGGCCCAGGAAGAAAAGGCGAAGGGCCGCAAGGAAAACAAGGAGCTCGCCGCGGTAGGCGCCGGGTCTAGTGACGCCGCCGCGACCCCCGTCGGGGCGTCGGGCGCCGAGCCCGCCCCGACCGCGGACGAGGTCGCGCACCGTGAGCGCCGCGCCGACAAGATTGGCAACATGACCCAGTCGCTCATCTGGGTGGCCGTGGTCCTGCACCTGGTGGCGATTGTCCTGCGCGGCCTGGCCACCGGCCGTTTCCCGTTCGGCAACCTCTACGAGTACGTCCTGATGGTCACCGCCGGCACCATGGTGGTCGCCGCTATATACCTGCAGCGCAAGCAGTGGCGCCCGCTGTGGCCGTGGCTGCTGACCCCGATGTTGGCCCTGCTGTTCTACGGCTCCACCAAGCTCTACGCGGAGTCCGCCCCGGTCGTCCCGGCGCTGCAGTCGCACTGGCTGCCCATCCACGTCACCACGGTCTCCGTGGGCGCGTCCATCGGTATTGTTTCCGGCATCGCCTCGATTTTGTACCTGCTGCGCCGCGCGCAGCCCAAGGGCCAGGAGCATGGCTTCCTGGGCACCATCACGATGATTCTGCCCTCGGCGAAGAAGCTGGACCAGCTGGCCTACCGCCTGGCGGTCATCACCCTGCCCACCCTGGGCCTAGGCATTGTCCTGGGCGCTATCTGGGCGGAGTCCGCCTGGGGCCGTTTCTGGGGCTGGGACCCGAAGGAGACCGTCTCCTTTGCCACCTGGATCCTCTACGCGGCCTACCTGCACATGCGCGCGACCCCCTCGGCCCGCAAGTACGCCCCCTGGGTCAACATCCTGGCGCTGGCCACCATGATCTTCAACCTGTTTTTCATTAACATGGTGGTTTCCGGCCTGCACTCCTACGCGGGCCTGAACTAGCCGCGAGCTTCCCACCAGCTCACTCCCTCTAGCTCACTACTGCCGCGATTGGTGGCGGGAGGACTACCGAATGGAAAACCGCACTCGTAACAAGCCCGGCAAGCCGGCCGGGGACAACCCGCAGCTGCTGCACTTGGGCGAGTACCTGGCCCGGTGCCGCCGGGAGCGCGGCATCCTGCAGCAAAAGCTCGCCGAGGACGCGGGCGTGTCCCGCTCGACGCTGCACACCATCGAGCACGGCGGCACGGGCGTGCGGTGGGAAAAGGTCGCGGCCGTGGCCCAGGCGCTGGGCCTGGAGCTCACGTTCAAAGACCAGTCCGAGTAGCCCGGGCCCACACCGGGCCTAAGGGGCTTAAGATTCGTCCTGCGGGGGCTGCTGCCGGCGCTGGCGTTCCTGCTGGCGGCGCTGCTCGGCCTCACGAGCCTCTCGCGCGCGGCGCTCCTTGAAGCGCTGCTTTTCAATGTTCCACAGGAACTCTTCGTCATCATCCGGGCCCTTGATCTGCTTGGGGCTTGGGGTGCGGTTATCCGCCTGGATTTCGGAGCGCTTGCCCCACGTGCCGGGGCCGAAGGCCTTCCAGACTAGGATGACGGCGGCAACGATGAGGAGGAGAAGGATGAGGCGTCCCATGCCCTCCATAGTACTTAACCAAAAATTAACCGACTAGCTTAGGCGAAGGTAAAATGTCTGACGTGTCAGCCCACGATAACGAAGCCCAGAACCGCCCCGCGGCGGCCCCGGAATCGACCCCGGAATCGACTCCTAAGTCGGCCCCGGCTCACGATGCCACCCCGGCCGCCCCGGCCAGCCCGGCATCGCCGACAACCCCGGCCGGTGCCGCCCGGCCTGCCGATGCGGCCACTGCTGGCGTGGGGGAGCGGGGCGAGCACGAGCCGCCCAAGCCCGACCCGGAGCTGCGCTCTGCCTCGCGCAAGGCGATGGCCAAGTACGGCCTGGCCCGCCTGGTTCTCTTCCTGGTCCTGACGGTGGTCATCCAGGGCCTGGCCATGCTCATTGGCGCCCCGGTGCCGCTGATCTTCTCCGCGCTGTTGGCCCTGTTCTTAGCGCTGCCGCTGTCGATGCTCATCTTTACCAAGTGGCGGCTTGAGGCCACGAACTCGCTGGCCGAGTACTCCCGCCAGCGCAAGGCCCACAAGGCTTGGGTCCAGCGCGAGCTGGCCGGCCGTAACTAGCGGCCGAAGAGGAAGGCTATCACCAGCATCACCGGCAGCGCGGCGAAGGTGGTCAGGAAGACGACGTCGCGGGCGACGGTCTGGCCACGCTGGAAGGTGGCTGCGTAGTTGTAGACCTGCTGGGCCGTGGGCAGCGCGCAGAGGATAACGGCGGCGTAGGTGGCGTCGGCGCTCAGGCCGAAGATGCTCGCCAGGCCGAAGGCCGCCAGCGGCATGCCCACCAGCTTCAGCAGCGTCGCGGTCGCGGTGGGGCGGCGCGCGGAGGGATCGGAAAGCACCCCGGAGGTCTTCAGGGAGGCGCCGAAGCTCATCAGGATCATGGGGATGGACGCCCCGCCCAGCAGGCCGATGGGCTCCATGATGGGCGCGGGGATTTCCCAGCCGCGCCAGGCCACGATAAAGCCCAGGAAGCTGGCTACCACCATGGGGGAGAGCAGCCCGGTCTTGATCCCGCCCAGCAGGGACTTGCCGCCCAGCGCGCCCAGGATGAGCGGGGTGAACAGGACCATCTGGATGAAGACGACGGGGATGGCATACGTGGAATCGCCCAGCACGTAGGTGCTCACCGGCAGGCCGATGTTGACGGAGTTGAAGTAGCTGGCCGCGGCCGCGCCGGAGGCGATATCCGGCAGGGACTGGCGGAAGTGCAGGGCCGCGTAGACGGCAGCGACCACCACGGTCGCCCCGATGACCACCAGGATGACCGGGGAGAAGACCACCCCGGGATCCGAGCGCGCCACGGAGTGGAAGAGCAAAGCCGGGGTCGCGGCGTAGAAAGCCACCCGGTTGAACATCAGGCGCTCGCGGTCGGAACCGATGACCCCGCGCACGGCGAGCACCCAGCCGACGAAGATGACGGCCAGGATGATGGCGAACCCGGTGATAACCCCTAGCATCTAGCGCGCCCTTTCCTGCAGTCGGTGGTTGTTGCTTAGACGATGACCAGCGCGATGGCTACGACCACGGCCCAGATGAGCATGGCCCGGCCGGCCATGCCGAGGACCGGGATGAGCTCCCGGCCCTGGGCGCCGCGGTTGACGGTGCGCACCGCGCCGAGCGCGAACGGGAAGTAGACCAGGCCCAGCAGCGCCAGCCAGGAGTCGAAGGCGATGCCGATGGTCAGCAGTACCGGCAACAGCAGGAGCACGGTAAACAGCAGGCGGGCGCGCTCGTTGCCCAGGGTGACGGCCAAGGTGATCTTGCCGGTGGCGGCGTCCGAGGGGATATCCCGGATGTTGTTGGCCAGATTGACCGCGGAGCTCATCGCGCCCACGCCCACGGCCAGGGCGAGGCCGGTCCAGGAGATGCGGCCGGCCTGGGTGAACTCGGTGCCCAGCACGGCCACCAGGCCGAAGAAGAGGAAGACGGCGACCTCGCCGAGTCCGCGGTAGCCGTAGGGGTTCTTGCCGCCGGTATAAAACCATGCGCCGGCGATGCACAGCGCGCCGACGAGGATGAACCACCAGGCACCCGCCCACAGGGACAGGATGATGCCGGCGACGCCGGCCACGGCGAAGCAGCCGAAGGCGGCGTACTTGACGTGGGCGGGCTTGGCGAGCCCGCCGCCGGTGAGCCGCTGCGGGCCGGAGCGGTCATCGTCGGTGCCCCGGATGCCGTCGGAATAGTCGTTGGCAAAGTTGACGCCGATGATGAGCGCCCAGGCCACGACGAGCGCGAGCAGGGCCCGCCCGAGGTGGGCCTGGCCCAGCGAGGCGGCCGCGCCGGTGCTGGCGACGACCGGGGCGAAAGCGTTGGCCCAGGTGTGCGGCCGGGCCCCTTCAATCCAATCCGCGCGGGTGGCGGAGTACTTCTTTCCAGCAGCTGACATACAGCCCATTGTGCCACGCGCTCGGTTAGCGCTTTAACTAACTGCCATCCCAGAGCCAGCCGGAATCCCAACCGTTCCTCCCGAAAGCGCTAGTTCCGACCGGTCGAAGTCAACTTCCCACTTAACTTCCCACTCAACTTCCCACAGTGTTATGTTAAGTGGGAAGTTGAGTGGGAAGCTGGCGGAAGCGGGATAGGATGAACGAGAACGAGCTGGCGACTTTAGTCGCGAATCTGCGCCTCATAGGCACTGATGAGCAATCGGTCGAAGTTAAATCTGGCGTGGGTAAGAGCGTCCGCGAGTCTTTAAGTGCGTTGTCTAACGGCGACGGCGGGCTGTTGCTTGTCGGGCTTACTGAAGACTTGGCCTTCCAGCCGATTGAGGGGTTTGATGCGCGAAGGGCTCAAGACCAGCTTGAACAACGCTGCCAGCAGCTAACTCCACCTGTGCGCCCCACAATCGATCTGATTCCCTTCGAGGGAGAGGTAATCCTGGCCGCTAGGATCGAGGCCCTTCCTAGCCGCGATAAGCCTTGCTACGTAACGGACCAAGGGAAATACGGCGGGAGTTATGTGCGCACTGGCGACGGTGACTTACGTTTGACGAACTACGAAATAGATCGTCTTGTGGAAGAGCATGCGCAGCCAAAGTGGGATGAAGAAGCCGTTGTCGAGGCAGGCGTAGAAGATCTGGGTGATGCCCAGTTGTCCAGTTTCCTTGCCTTGCAGGAGAAACGCCGCCCCAAAACCTTCGCTGAGGGGCGTGATCTAGCGCTCAAGAGGTTGCGCATTACGAAGGGCAGCAATCCTACTTTGGCTGCGCTGCTTGTCATGGGCGAATACCCGCAGGAGTTCTACCCCCGACTGACGGCCACCTTTGCTCTTTTTCCTGGTACAGACAAGGCAGAAGTGGCCACTGGACACCGGCTGCTCGACAGCCAGACCATCACGGGAAGTATTCCAGAAATTGTTCAGGCAGGCGTGGCGGCTGTAGAGCGGAACATGCGTACTGGGGCGCTAATTGGAGATGTCTTCCGCACCGATGTCCCGGACTATCCGCCTGTTGCTGTACGGGAGGCCCTCGTCAATGCGTTGATGCACCGCGACTACTCGCCGGCCAGCCTGGGCGCGCCGGTCCAGATCAACATGTTCGTCGACCGGCTGGAAATTACCAGCCCAGGTGGTCTCTACGGCGGGGTATCGGTGCGCACGCTCGGTGCACCAGGAGTTAGCTCCACGAGAAACCAGCGCATTACTACCTTCCTCGAAGATATCCCGCTGCCGGGTGGCGGGGCTGTGGCGGAAAACCGGGGGACAGGAATCCCCACTATTCAACGTTCGCTAGCGGATGCGCTGATGCCCCCGCCGACTTATCTCAACCGAATCGACAGTTTTACGATTACCTTCCACCGGCGGCGAGTGGCCTCTACTGAAAGCTACGGGACCGCCCGTGATCAGGTCCTCGCACACCTGGAAAGCTGCGTATCGGCTTCGACGACTGAGTCTGTACATGCTACGGGGTTGAGTAGAAGTGCAGTCCAGAAGGCGCTAAATGAATTAATTGCTGAAGGCAAGGTGGAGCGGACCGAGCCGACGAGGAGCCCGCGTCAACGTTATCGGCTTGTGTGCCGTTAGTCGGAGATTAGCCGGGTTAACTACTTCCCACTCAGCTTCCCACTTAACTTCCCACAGTGTTATGTTAAGTGGGAAGTTAAATGGGAAGCTGGTGTAGCAGCCAAGTTCTACTGTGTTCTACTGTGCTCGGATGTGGCGTCGGGTGTTCTGCCGGCTGCGCCACGCATAGACACCAAGGGCGGCGGCGAAGACCACGGCGTTGGCTACGGTCATGGCGGCGGAGGTGGCAGCCTGGAGGTGGTAGGCGGCCCAGAAGCCGGCGATGGCCGTGCCGGTTGCCACCAGGCAGGCGAGCCCCAGCATGGGCAGCACGCGGTGGGCTAGCAGCCGGGCGGTGATGGCGGGGAAAACCATGAGCGCGATGACCAGCATGGCGCCGGCGGCGTGGAAGGCCGCGGTGGCGCTGAACGCCACCAGGGCCATGAACGCGGTGTGCAGGCCGCGGCCGCCTATTGCCTGGATGCGGCAGAACTCGGCATCGAAGGAACTAGCCGTCAGCCGCGGGAAAGCCACGGCGACAAAGGCGGCGTTGATGATGAGAACGGTCAGCATGACCCAGAGGTAGTTCGGGTTGGCGAAGACCGCCAGGTTGAGATCCCCCACCAGCACGGTGTGCACGTCCAGGTGGACGTGGCTCATCTTGGTCGAAATCAGGATGGTGCCGAAGGCGAAGAGGGCGGGGAATACCAGGCCCAAGGAGGCGTCGCCGGTGACCAGCTTGGCGCGGCCGAGCCACTCGGTGAGCAGGGCGACGGCCAGCCCGCCGAGCGCGGCGGTCAGCAGGAGCCAGGGGGAGCCGATATCCGCGGTGAACAGGTAGCCCACGGCGATACCGGGCAGGACCGCGTGGCCGATGCCGTCGATGACCATGGACTCGCCCTTCAGCACGACGAAAATCCCGGGGATAGCGCAGGCCAGCGACGTGAGGATGGCCAGCAAACAAGCGGAAAATGCGAGACTCATGCGCGCACCTCCTGGCGGCGGTTAAGGCCCGTGCGGGCGAAGGATACGGCCACGAGGGCGGCCTGGACGAGGACGATGACCGGGCCGGTGGGCAGCGGTCCGTAGGCGATGGAGATGTAGCACCCGACCGCGGCGGCCAGCCCGCCGAAGGCGGCGGACAGGGCGATGAACGGGAGCAGGCGGGTGATCCACTGCCGGGCGGCAGCGGCTGGGGCGATGACCACGGCCACCATCAACACCACGCCGGAGACCTTGACCCCGGAGACCGTGACCACCGTGAGCGCGAGAAAGCTTAACCAGTCCAGCACCCGGACGGGCAGGCCGGCCACCTGTGCAAAGGAGACGTCAAAGACGACGGCAGACTGTTTATCGTGTACCCAAGAAAGAATCAACAATGTGCCGACGCCAATGACGAGTATGAGGCCCACATCGGCGCGCGTGAGGGTGGAGGCATTCCCCAGCAGGTAGTCCTGGATGCCGGCCTTGCCGGGCAGGGGGTGGCGGGAAATGTACTGCATCAACAGCATGCCGAGTGAGAAGAATGTGGTTAAGGTGGCCGCCATGGCCGCGTCCGGGCGCAGCGGGGTGCGGCGTACCAGGGCGTTGATGATCGCCACGGCGAACAACCCGGAAAGCACCGAGCCGACGACGAGCGCCAGCGGGTTACGGCCGTTGAGCCCCAGCATGGTGGCGGCGAGGAAGGCGACGAGCAGGCCGGGCAGGGCGGAGTGCGAAATCGCATCCGCGAGCAGCGACTGGCGCCGCAGGTAGATCAGCGGCCCCAGCGCCCCGGCGCACACGCCCAGGCCCACGGTGCCAACGAGGGCCTGCGTGTAGGTGTAGTTGTCTAAGAGATCGAGCGGGTTCATGCAGGCAGCCCGAACATCTCATTGACCACGGAATCCTGCAGGGCCTCAGCCACCGGGCCGGTGGCCAGCACGCGGCCGTGGCCGAGGGCTACCACGTCGTCGCAGTAGTGGGTGACCTCCGCGAGGTTGTGGTGGACCAGTAGGACCGCGGCGCCGTCGTCGCGCCGGGCGCGGATGATGGACATGATGGCGTCCTGGCTGGCGGCGTCCACGCCGGCGAAGGGCTCGTCCAGGATGAGTAGGTCGGGTTCGTTCACCAGGGTGCGCGCCAGAAGCGTGCGCTGGCGCTGCCCGCCGGACAGTTGCCCGATGGGCATGCGCGCATGGCTATCCATCCCGGTTTCTTGCAGGGCCTTCGTCGCGGCCGCGCGGTCCGCACGGCCGGGCCACTGCCACCAGCGCAGGCGCGGCAGCCGGCCCATGCGCACGACATCGGCCACGGTGGCGGGGAACTTCCAGTCGACGTCCGTGTGCTGGGGCATATAACCCAGCCGCTGGCGGAAGTGGTCGAGGGACTGCCCGTCGAAAGACAGCTCGTCCGCCGCCAGCGGCTTGATCATCCCGGTCAGGGTCTTGACCAGCGTGGACTTGCCCGCGCCGTTGGCGCCGACCAGCCCCGTAATCGCCCCGCGGCGCAGCGCGAAGGAGGCGTCTTCCAGAATTGCGTGCCGGCCGTAGCCGGCGGTCAGGTGGCTGACGCGGAGCATCGCCCGGTCGCAGTCGCTGTTGCTGCGTTCCCGCGGCACCTGGTGAAGTGCGGACATTTTAGGACAGCGCCTCCGCAACGGCCTCGGCGTTGTGCTGGAAGGCGCCCAGGTAGGTATCCGTCGGCGCGGTCGGGCCTAGCGTATCGGCAAAAAGCTCCTGGTCGGAGACGTGAACGTCCCAGCCGCGGGAGTGGACTGCCTCCTTCAGAGAGGTAATGGCCTGCGGATTGGCCTGGTTGTCTTGGAAGATGACCGGCACCTTCTCCTTGGCGATGGTGTCGGCCAGCTCGGAGATCTGCGTTGGCGATAGCGCGGCCTCGGTGGTGACGAAGTCCGTGGCGTGGACCTCGAAAGTGAAGGTCTTGCCGAAGTAGTTGAAGGCGTCGTGACCAGTGATCAGCACGCGCGGGTCGGCGCTCTCGAGCGCCTTTTCGGCTTTCGAGTGGGCGTCGGCGATCTTTTCTTCGTAAGAGTCGGCGGCCTTCTCGTAATCCGCGGCGTTGTCCGCGTCGATTTCGCCGAGCTTGTCGCCGATTTCGTCGACCACCTGGGACCACAGCTGCGGGCTGTTCCAGATGTGCGGGTCGTAGAGCTTTTCGCCCTCTGGGCCCTGTTCCGGCCAGGGCAACAGGTCGCGCTTGTCGAGCTTCTCGCCGACGCCCAGCTGCTTGTCGCCCAGGGACTCGAGCTGGTCGATCATCTGGGCCTCGAGGTGCAGGCCGTTCCACAGGACCAGGTCGGAGTCGCGCATGGCCTCCATGTCCTGGGTGGTGGGCTGGTAGGTGTGCGGGTCGCCGCCCGGGCCGACCATGGTGGTGACCTCGGCGTCCGGGGCGATGTTGTGCACGGCGTCGGCCAGGTAGCCGGTGGTGGCGAAGACGGTCAGGGGTTTGTCCGCGCTGCCCGCCGATCCGGCGGATTCCGCGGAGTCGGACGAGCAGGCGGTCAGGGTGGCAGTCAGGGTAGCCAACGTCAGGGCCGTAACGGCCAGGGAAGTGCGACGTTTCACCGTGGGTGCCACCTCCTTTCAAGAATATGGAAATGAATGTCGATGTTCAACGAGTTGAACTACTAAGACCGTACACAGTGGACCCCGCGCTCTGCAACGAGCTAGCTAAAATAGCCCCCATGCATGTCAGCGATCTGCCCGAACGCACGCAGGACTACCTGAAGATCCTGTGGGACTATGAGGAACGCCACGGCGAGGGCACCCCCATGGCGCTAGGCGAGCTCGCCACCGCACTGCAGCAGAAGCTGCCCACGGCCTCCGAGGCGGTCAAACGCCTGGCCAAGCAGAAGCTCGTGGTCCACGAGCGCTACTTCGGCGTGGGGCTGACCCCGACCGGCCGCGAGCTAGCCGTGGTGATGGCGCGGCGCCACCGCCTGCTAGAGACTTTCCTGGTGCGCACCCTCGGCTACAGCTGGGACGAGGTCCACGCCGAAGCGGATGCCCTGGAGCACGCCACCTCCGATCGCTTCGTGCACGCTATCGATGCCCACCTGGGGCACCCGGTCCGTGACCCGCACGGCGATCCCATCCCGCGCGCCGACGGCAGTTCGGAGCCGCTGTCACCGCAACGCCTCGCCCAGGCAGAACCCGGGGCAGAGGTGATCCTCGAGCAGGTCAACGACAACGACCCGGAGCTGCTGCGCTACCTCGATCGCTTCGCCGTGCACCCGGGAACGGCCGTGCGCGTGGTCGCCGCCCCCATGGCCGGGCTGTTAGAGGTGGAAACCTCCGCCGGGGCCACCTTCACTGTGGCCGAGGGAGTGGCCCAGGAAATGGTCGTCCGGCCGGCGGATAAAGACAGCTAGACTGGGCAGACATGACTTCCCGCGTAGTTTTAGGCTGTACCTCCATGACCCCGCACTCCTACCCGGATTCCCCGCGCCGGGCGGAGATGGTCGACGTCCTGCGCGGCGCGCTGGAGGCCGGGGCGGATACCTTTGACACCTCGGAGATCCAGGGCCCGTTTACCGGCGAGGAACTGCTGGGCGAGGCCCTGGGCGGCCGCGGTACCGTGGTCACCAAATTCGGCTGGGAGATAGAAGACGGCACTCCGACCGGCCGGCTCAACTCCCGTCCGGAGGTCATCCGGGCCAGCGTCGAGGGATCGCTGCGGCGCCTAGGGAGGGACCAATTGGACGTCTGCCTCCAGCACCGCGTGGACCCGCAGGTGCCCATCGAGGAGGTTGCGGGTACTGTTGGCGAGCTCATCCAGGAAGGCAAGGTCGCCCGTTTCGGCCTGTGCGAGGCCGCCCCGGATACCATCCGTCGCGCGCACGCGGAATGCCCGCTAAGAGTTATCCAGCACGAATACTCCCTGTGGACCCGCGGCCCGGAGACCACCGTCCTGCCGGTCGCCCGGGAGCTGGGCCTGGATTTTATGGCCTATTCCCCGCTGGGCAAGGGCTTTTTGGCCGGCTCGGCCCAGCCGAACGATGACTCCTCGTCGCCGCGCCTGCACGCGGAGAACTTCGCGGCCAATAGGCAGCTGGCTCAGGCCCTCTTCGCGCTGGCCGAGGAGTGGGGGATGACCCCGGCGCAGCTCGCGCTTGGCTGGCTGCTAGCCCAGGGCACGGACATCTACCCGGTGGCCGGCAGCACCAACCTGGCGCGCATCCGCGCTAACGCGGCCGCGCAGTCGCTGGACCCGGCCCAGGTCGAGGCCGTCGATGCCGCCGTGGCCGCCCACCCCGTGGCCGGCGCGCGCTACACGGACAAGCACTTGTCGTTTATGGACGCCGGCCTGGAAAACTAAGCCGGCGCTATCGGCCTAGCCGGCGACGGCGGGTACGGGCTGCCGGGTAGCCTCGGTGTTGTCAGGGCCGAGGTGCCGCAGTGCGGCGGCCAAGACCAGCTCGATTGGCCCGCGAGAAAACCTGGACAGCCATAGGCGGCTCAAGGCCACCAGGAAGGCGCAGATGCCCAGGTAGATGCCCAGCACCCACCAGGTCTACCTCCGCCCGGAGATAGCGTGGGTGAGCCCCAGGCCGAAGTCGTAGAAAGGCAGGGACGCCAGGATGTTCTGTAGGATATAGCAGGTCAGAGCCATCCAGCCGACGGCTTGGAGCCAGTGGCCGGCGCGGTAGAGGCGTGGGGATGAGGAACAGGGCAATGCCCATGGCGAACATGAATGGCACCTCCGTAGTGCCTGCTCCAGAAGCTCGCGAGGTGATCCTGGACCTTCTCTCGCTGTGGGCAAGCAGCCCGGCCACGACCACCGCGATGGGACCGTAGCTTATGGGCACGGCGTCAAGTAGGGAAGGAAGTCGACGAGCAACTCGTCTTTCGGGCCGGTGGCGGAGCCGGTGAACCAGTGTCTGACCTCCTGCGCCATGGTGGAGGTGGAGAGCACGGTGTCGAAATCTCGCGCCAGGTTGGCGAAGATTCAGATATTGGTGAGCAAGGTGCCCAGGGTGGCGACGCCGCGCAGGACGTCTAGGGTCGCGATGTGGGACGCCGGCAGTGTCCCGTGTCCTTTATTCATTTAGAGCCGTCTTTCTGCTTCGAACTGACTGAGCAGAAAAGCTCAACGCGGCGGGTGGAAAGTTACTGGGGCTAGCATGCGCGTTGGCCCCGAAGATTCCGCCAACTAACCCTGGAAAAGCTGGATGATTGCCTGCCGATTGACCTTGCCCGGGCCAGTGGTGGGAAGCTCGTCCATCCGGCGCAGATCCTTGGGTAGCTGCCAGCGCGGGGTATCGGCTTCCTCGAGCGCGTCGATGATGTCCCCGCGGGAGGCCCAGCCGGTGTAGGCGGCCACGATGGCCTGGCCCAGCCGCGGGTGGGGGACTCCGACCACGCAGACGTCGTTGACGCCGGGCACGGACTGGATGGCGCGCTCGAGCACCTCAGGGTGCAGCTTCAGCCCGCCCGAGTCGATGATGTTGTCCAGTCGGCCGGTGACCTCCAGCCGGGCGGTCTCGCCCTGGCCGTGGAGGGCGCCGCCGTCGGAGGTGGCGAACCAGCCGGGCCGGGCGAAGGCCGGGTGATCCGGCACGTTGCGGTAGCCGTGGGCGATGGTGGGGCCGCCCAGGTAGATGCGGCCGTTATCCACGGCGACCTGGGTGCCGGGCAGGGCCTGGCCGTTGTAGACGCAGCCGCCAGCGGTCTCAGAGGAGCCGTAGGTGGTCACGACGGCGATGTCCAGGTTGGCCGCGGACTCGGCGAGCTGCGGGTGCAGGGCCGCGCCGCCGACCAGGATGGCGTCAAAGGCGCGCAGCGCCTCGATGCCGGCCAGGGAGTCCAGTGCCTTGCCCAGCTGCATGGGGGTCAGGCCGGTGTAGAGGCGATCCCCGGTGCGGGAGAGTTCTGCGGCGGCGTGGGCGAAGTCGTCCACGTCAAAACCGTTGGTCAGATCCAGGCACCAGGGGTCCACGCCGGCGACGAGCGAGCGGACCAGGACCTGGAGGCCGGCGATGTGGTGGGCGGGCATAGCCAGCAGCCACTGGCCGGGCCCGCCCAGGCGCTGGTGGGTGGCGTCCGCGCTGGCGACCAAGTTGACCGCGGTCAGCTGCGCGCCTTTCGGGGTGCCCGTGGACCCGGAGGTGGGCACCACCAGGGCGATGTCGGCGTCGATGGGCTGGCCGCAGCGCTGGGAATTGGTCAGCACCGTGGTCTTGGCGCGGTCCGTGGCGGGCACGGGCAGAAAAGACTTTTGCCCCGCTATCGCCGCCTCCAGGTCGGGGAGGATGGCGGCGGGCCGGTCGGGGTGGACGGCTAGCGGGGCGAGGAGATGAGTCACGGTCACATAGTTTAGCCGCGGGCGGCGCGTTTGCCGAAGAAGATGCGGTCCAGGGAAATCTGGCCGGCGCCAACGGCGACGAAGGCGAGGGCGGCCGCGGCGATTGCGCCGACGAGCTCCCAGCCGTCACCGTCGATGAACAGGCCGGAGGAGAAGTGGTTGGCGAAGACGCCGGCGCCGATCATCTGCAGGACGACCAGGCCGCTGACCCAGCGGGTGAACAGGCCGGCGATGATGAGGATGCCGCCCACGAATTCGATGACGGCTGCCACGACGGCGGCCAGGCCGGCGGCCGGCACGCCCATGGCGTCGAAGGAGTCGGCGGTGCCGGCAATACCCCACTCGCTGAACTTCTGCCAGCCGTGGCCCATGAGGATGATGCCGAGGGCAATACGGGAAACAAGGAGGGCAATGGAGCTGCTGATTCTCATGGCCAACACTTTACAGTTTAACTAATGTGCTGTCCATTCCAGAGGGAAAATTTGTTGAAAAGTCCGCAAAATCATCGCAGGCACACCAGAATTTATTAAGCGCACGGTTGGGCTTATGACACTTCCGAAGAATATTGGCAACCATCCCGTAGTAGTCATCGGCGCTGGCGTTTGGGCCAGCGCATCTCTTTGATGCTTTCCGTCCGCGGCGGAGTAGTGCACTTGTCCGACCCCGTCTCCCCGGAGGCCCTCGATAAGATCAAGGCCTATATCGACGCCAACCTGGAAAACTACGTGGCCAGCTTCATCGAAATCATGGGCTCCGGCCAGGCCGACCAAGAGCTCTTCGACTTCATGCTGGAGCACATGGCCACCTACGGCCTGCAGGTCGTGCCGGTGTACAAGGAATCCACCGGCTTTGCCATCAACCGCGTTAAGGCCGCCATCAAGCGTGAGGTCCCCACCGTCCTGGGCGAGGGCGTCTCCGATCCGGGGGCTATCGATGCCGCCTTCAAGGAACTGACCCAGGGCCCCGACGCCCCGCTGGAGCTGCTGGACAAGATGGTCGACGATGGCAAGCTCGGCCTAAAGTCCGGCGAGGGCTTCTACCGCTGGGAAAACGGCCAGCCGCAGAAGTAGCGGCTAGTAGTAGTAAGGGAAGTCGTCCCAGTTGGGCTCGCGCTTTTCGAGGAAGGCTTCCTTGCCCTCGACCGCCTCATCGGTCATATAGGCCAAGCGGGTTGCCTCCCCGGCGAAGACCTGCTGGCCCATCAGGCCGTCATCGGTCAGGTTAAACGCGAACTTCAACATGCGCTGCGCGGTGGGGGACTTCATATTGATTTCGCGGCCCATCTGGATTGCCGCGTCCTCGAGCTCGCCGTGATTGGCGACCTCGTTGACCGCGCCCATCTCGTACATCCGCTGGGCGTCGTAGGTCCGGCCCAGGAAGAAAATCTCGCGCGCATACTTCTGGCCCACCATCTTGGCCAGGTAGGCGGAACCAAAACCGGCGTCGAAGGATCCGACGTCCGCGTCAGTCTGCTTGAAGCGCGCCTCCTGGCGGCTGGCCACCGTCATATCGCAGACCACGTGCAGCGAGTGCCCGCCGCCGGCCGCCCAGCCGTTGACCACGGCGATAACCACCTTCGGCATGGTCCGAATCAGGCGCTGGACCTCCAGGATATGCAGGCGCCCGCCCTCGACCTTCTCGCGCGAGGTATCCACCGTGGACTCATCCGCCGTGGCGTCATCGTGCGCGTGCTCCGTGGCGTAGCGGTACCCGGAGCGGCCGCGAATGCGCTGGTCGCCGCCGGAACAAAATGCCCAGCCGCCGTCCTTCTGGCTGGGGCCGTTACCAGTCAGCAGCACCGTGCCCACGTCAGGTGTGCGCCGCGCGTGGTCCAGCACCTGGTACAGCTCATCCACCGTGTGCGGCCGGAAAGCGTTGCGCACCTCCGGCCGGTCAATCGCCACGCGCACAATCCCATCCGCCCGGCTATCCCCGCGCAGCCGGTGGTAGGTCACATCCGTCAAGTCCTCGAAGCCGGTAACCGGCGCCCACAGCTCCGCCTTGAACGGGTTGTCCGTGCTGTATTTCCTTTGCTCAGTCATGGTCTCGACTGTAGTCAATCCCGAGAGACAAAAGGTGTGCGGGCACCGCTCGAAACCTGGCTCCATGAAAGAGGGCCAGAAGAACTGAATTCCAAAAGGAAAGAAACCTGCAAGCGAACCAGAATGCCTCAAGTCTCACGGTTGACTTCACCAAGCCCTCAGGTGAGCTTGTAAACCTCAAGCTGCGAGGCAAATAGGCTCTGCCCCTCAAGGAATCTTGGGGCAACTTCTATTCTTAGAGGCCTCCTCACGTCAACGTCAGGTTCTCAACCCCTAATATGTTTCCTGTCCAAAGTCGGAGTGTGGCCCCCTCGGCTGGGGGTTCAGTTCTCAAAATCCCTGATAGACTTCCATGACTGGGTTGAGTACCAACCCACACGCTGGGGTTCAGTTCTCGAAATCCCTGATAGACTTCCGAGTGTCGCATGGGTGTTCTAAACTGAGCTGGGGTTCAGTTCTCGAAATCCCTGATAGACTTCTTGCTGCGTCCACTGAATTGGGATGGACGCTGGGGTTCAGTTCTCGAAATCCCTGATAGACTTCGCTCACCATAAGCAAACGCCGCCAAGCGGCTGGGGTTCAGTTCTCGAAATCCCTGATAGACTTCGCGCACCGTGCGATCCGTGCAAAAGAAAGCTGGGGTTCAGTTCTCGAAATCCCTGATAGACTTCTCGTGTCCCAGAGCTGGTCGTTGTTATAGCTGGGGTTCAGTTCTCGAAATCCCTGATAGACTTCAGGTGGGCGTGGAAAAGTCCATTTACCTGGGTCTATTTTGGCGATCGTTGGTTAAAAAATCACAAGTTGGCTAGGGATTGTATCTGCTGGGACCTCTTTTTCTTTCGAGAAACGGATGACTTTTGACCACTGGCTATCTGTCACCGACAAGATTCGGATATCTCCTCCAGAAGGTAGCTCGGTTTTTATTTGTTTAACCGTTGTGGCTACGCGAGAAGCTAGCGGGAAGTATTGGACATAGACGCTATACTGTGCACGGCAGAAACCAAGGTCCAAGAGGTGATTACGGAATCTGTTGGCGTCTCGAGTTTCCTTTTTCGTCTTGACTGGGAGATCAAACATTACGACGCACCACACTGGTTCACTGCCCTTCGCTGGCATCTAGGATTCCCTTCCATCTAGGTACCTGGAGAGACTCAACTTCGCCCTCGACGTACAACCCATAGTGCTGGGCGAATTCGTTGAATACCGTGGGCTGAGTCTTCCCGTCTTTGCTGAAGTTTCCCGTGATTCTGGTCGAAAGCATCTGTTTAGTACTTGGAGTTAAGTCCTCTTCCGGAGTTAATGCGCTGAACACAATCTGGTCAATCATTGGCCGGAAAGGCTCCATGAGATTATCGACTAGCGCGAAGGCGTTGCCGCGGCCGCGATGGAAGAGGCCGAGTGTCCCCGCGAGACCGGCGCTTGTGATCGCTCGAATGCCGTATCCCCGGAGTAGGGTGTAGGCATAATCAAGCGCACTATTCCAACCTGTTTCGCCTGCTCCCGGCGTTCGAGAAAACTTTTGCCCATCGGAAATAAAGGACCAGTAAATTCGTGCAGCCCGTGCCTCGTGGTTATCGGGATCTCCGGAACGGACTCTGCCGGCAAGTTCATTGAGTCTTGGAGAAGGATGCCCCGTGATTGCTTCCGCAGTCCGGCTTTGGCCGTAAATCTTTGCTGAAATGACCCGTGCCCAGGCTTGTTTCTTCCGAGGAAGCGAAAGCTCTGCTTGACAGCGCTGGCGAATACCCACCCGCGTATGGTCATGCCACGGAATAGCGCCCGCTACTGGAACCTGGCGCCAATCGCACACAACTAACGAGATGTCGTATTCACTGAGCTTCATGATGACAGCTCCTGACACGCTGGCTTTCGAGCCGATAAGTACTACTGCTACTTGTGTGAGCGGGATGGCGACACCCGGATCTGCATCAGATTTTCGTACGAGTAATTGGCCACGCCTGTAGTGGAGTGAGCCTTCGAGACCAATGCAATCGATTACTCGCCATCCCGAGTTCATGGTTAGTCAGCCTTCCAGGTGACAGGGAGATGCGCAGAACTAGTTAACCGGGGCCTACCTAAGGAATCACGGCGAACAACGATCACGTTGCTATCGTGGAAAAGTTTATTTACTGCCGGTAGCCAACCAGGCCGATCAATGACCTTGTTTAGGCTGTCTGCTGCGTCCTTTTTCAGCCCCTCAGCGCTCATATGTAACGGACGAAGGCGAAGTCGAGCGTTTGAATAGAACCCATCTAATCGCCAGCGTCGGACTTGGCCTAATTCGCTCTGCATGTCGGCAATTTGTCCGGTGTTGAATTTGGACGTGTCGATGACGAGCTCGTCGTCGACCACAATCCAGCCTAGGTATTCGGCGGTTCCTTCGGCTAGTGCCTTACGTAGCTTGGGCTCGGACTGGCGTACAGACATGGTCTGCGGTTTGAGCTCGACGCTGAAGAGATCCTCGTTGCGGTGTCGGACCAAATCCGTGTTGTAGACGCGTAACATGCAGTACGCGTGCTTCTTTCCGCTCGGGACGCGGTAGATGCGCGCGTGGTGGAAACGGCTGAGCTCAGCGTAACCGCCGCGAACCTTGATAGCGCCCGCCCCAACGGGGAAGACCTCAATCGTGTCGTTGTCTTTAGCACTGAACCACGTCCCGTTGACGCGGATTCGACGCTCAGGATTAGCGGGCAGCCCCTCCTTGGGATCGAAGTCTGGTTCGCGGGTAAGAGCACACCAGAGCGCTTCCGTCGAGGCGCGGTCAATGTCGGTGATGCTGATTTCTGACCCGAGCGAGATTTTCTTCAGCTTGCCGATTGTGTCTTCGTGTGCGCGGCTGTTGCCCAAACGCAGTCGCAAGTTCGAGGTGACGACAACGCGATCTTCATCCAGCGCCTGCTGTAGTAGCGCAGCTAGCTTCTGCATGCGGGGCAGCCATTGGCGCCAAGCAGCGCGGTGCGCGTCATCACTGCCGGTGAATTCCTTCCACTGCTCAGCTTCGCCCGTGAGCTTTGCGGCTTCACGCTTGTTGCTGCGCAGTACGAGAGTTTCAG
This sequence comes from Corynebacterium sp. 1103A, assembly GCF_055700955.1. Lineage (NCBI taxonomy): Bacteria > Bacillati > Actinomycetota > Actinomycetes > Mycobacteriales > Corynebacteriaceae > Corynebacterium > Corynebacterium sp. 1103A. The sequence goes on along the minus strand of NZ_JASTTF010000002.1, from coordinate 289,684 downwards.
CCACATAGTTTTGCACGAAGGAGACCACTGCAGCGTCCACGGCATGGTGCCGGCGGTCCAAACGGGATTTGCCGGTTCCGTCGATAAACCGAAGCTTCCGAGAGATACCGGAGGCGCCACGAGCTTCAGCCGTGATCTGGCCGCGGTAAACGCTCACCGCGGTGTCGCTAGCAGCGTAGGTCTGCGCCACGCGGGCCCGGAGTTCGTTAGCCATCCAAGCGACGGATTCTATGGAGCGGTTGTCGATAGGTTCATCGACCGCCGTGCGCTTGAAACGTTGGCACACGCTGTCGCGGAACTTGTTGAAGTCACGCTTCGTCAGGCCGGAGTCTTCGACCCAGTGGCGGGTTCGTTCGAGTGCTTCCTTCACGCTGACGCCAGGAATGGAAGAAGATTCAGCCCATACTGCGAAGGGAACATTCTTCTTCGACAGGTTGCAGCGGTGGCAGACCGCCACGAGGTTGTCACGAGTGTTCGTCGAGCCCTCACCAGCGCGCGGGACGATATGGTCCATCTCGCAGTTGGTGTAGGTAATCGTGTCGCCGCAAAATGCACACTTGCAGTTTTGGCGTTGAACAGACTGGTACCGCCACAGGTCGGACTTTCGCGGTTTGCCCTCCATGCCGAGGTTTTCTTGCATCTTCGAGAGCAACTCGTAGTTGCGCTTCGTCCGTCGGTTAATGTCACGGTCAATTTCGATCGACTTGGCACGGCTGACAAAGCCATCGCGGACGTGCTCAATGACGACAGACTCGGGCGCACCCCATTCATCGGTAGCGGCATTGAGCCAACGCGCTACCGTCTTGAGGACGCGGTCTACAGCGGGGTTTCCTACCGGTTCACCGATCGACGGGGCAGGAGGAGCCCAACCTTCCGGAATACCGAACTCTTCGCGCTGAGCACGGTGGAGGTCGAGATTGTCCTCGAGCATGCGTCGGGTCAGGCGAACCAGAGTGTCCTCGCTGTAGGCAGCGCGTCCCATGGGTAGATGAAGTTGATCAAGCTTTTCGTGCTCAGTCTCCTCGAGCTCAGCGAAGAAAGCCTGGACCAGGGCGCCTTCGGCGGAATCCCAGTCATCCACCTCGGCATTGGACAAAGACTTCAGCATGGCTGCTCGCTCGGCGTCGTTTGCGCCCTTCCACCAGTTCGCCAAAGCTTTGACCTTGCTGGACAAGATAGTGCGATTGGTGTCGTGCACCGGAGGCTTCGCTCCTGCGCGTTCGCCGTCGTTGGTCATCGTCGCCGTACCCAGTAATTCACCGCGGTCGATTTGCAGGATCTCTGCGATGTCCAACCAGGAGGGAGTCTTTTTCGGATCCAGATTGACGAGGTAGTCAAAGACCAGCAGCTTTTGTTCCTTGGTTAGCTCGTCCTTGGACGAACCATTGCGGATGCGCAGGTTTCCGATGAGCGCGGCGATACGGTAGCGCTGGAAGGCGTCCGAAGCCTTGAGCGCACGATCTAGTTTGGGTTGTAGCGGGTCCTTGCCTACCCGGCCGACCTGCGCCCCCTTCGGGGACTCTGCCGCGAAAACGTGATTGATGAGCTCTTTTCGAAGAGCGTCATCAATCTTCTGGGTCTTGCAGATCTCGTTAATTTCGCGCGCGTGATCGACCTGTTGCAGGCGCGCAGAAATAACCGCGGTTTTCACCTCGTCACCCCGGCCGGCTTTCTCTTTGGCTTGGTCTTTCTTCTTCCCACCGCCACGGATGCGATCTACGCCAAGCTGCGCGAAGGAGATCAGCTGGGCAACAGTGGCGTTCGCGGGAATCTTCTTACCGGTCTTTGCCTCGAGCTCTTTGTGGATAGCTTCAAAGGCGTCGCTAGGTTCGCCAGGGGAGTAGAGGGAGACGGTCTTGACATACGGATTACGCCAGCCGCGGTGGTTGGCAATGTGGCGCATTGCGATGGACAGCTTCTCGCCCCGCTCAGCTTCGTCTGCGATGAAGCCGTTGGCTAGTTCGACGCGTGCTTTCCATGGCAGGTAGGGGTCGGAGTAGCTCTCGAAGGGGAGGGTAGTCCAGCCCTGCTTCTCGAGGAATTTCTCGAGTTTGATCATGCGGTGGCGTCGTCGACGGTACAGACGGCGCGTGCGTCGAGCTACGCCGGAGACCGCGAGACGGGTGACTGCGGTCTTCTGAGAATCGGGATCCAGGCCCGAGTCGTGGATGAACGACACAGCACTCAGGATTTCCGTGGGGAATCCGGCGTCGTCGATAGCAATGGCGGCGCAACCGACCGAGTAAGAGCCGACGTCGATGCCTACGCGGTATTTCTGGGGAGCTGTCATGGTAGGGGATAAGGCCTTTCGGGTAGTAAAAAGCCGATGCCCGAAGGCATCGGCTGGAGCAATCGGTACCGATAACGAGTCGGTCCTTACTGAGGTTCAATTCTCACTAAAGACTTTATGTCTAGACAGTTCATTTGGCAACACAAATTTTTGATATATTCACCACATTTTCTTCCCGTGTTTCCTTCCCCGGGCTTAGCGATGGCACCTGGCCAGTCGGCTGTTGTTCCCTGCCCAGTAGGCTGGGGACATGAATCTTGGTGATGTTTTAGACCGCGCTCACGTGGTCCAGCTGCCCATGGCGGTGAAGTTCCGTGGGGTGACCTGCCGGGAGGCTCTGCTCATTGACGGGCCGAAGGGCTGGGGTGAGTTCGCTCCCTTCCTGGAATACGGGCCGGAAGAATCCGCGCACTGGTTGCAGGCCGGTTTGGAGGCTGCCTACCAGGGCTTCCCGGTGCCGTTGCGGGAGACGGTTGAGGTCAACGGCACGATCCCGGCGGTGGCGACGGAGCAGGTTCCGGAGGTCATGCAGCGCTACCCGGGGTGCACCACCTTCAAGATTAAGGTGGCGGAAAAGGGACAGACCCTGGATGATGACATCGCGCGCGTGGCGGCCGTGCGCGAGCACGTCGCGGCCACGGGGGCCACGCCGGTGCTGCGCGTGGATGCCAACTGCGGCTGGACCGTGGACCAGGCGGTAGCGGCCGCGCAGCACCTCATGCCGCTTGATTACATGGAGCAGCCGTGCCAGACCGCGGAGGAACTAGCCGAGGTGCGCACCCAGCTCATGCGCCGCGGTATCTTCGTGCGCGTGGCCGCGGATGAGTCCATCCGCAAGGTCGAGGACCCGTTCCGCGTGGCCGAGCTGAAGGCCGCGGACGTGGCCGTAGTGAAGCCGGCGCCGCTGGGGGGCGTGCGCCGAGTGCTGAGCATCGCTAGCGAGCTGCGCGCTAGGCACATGGACATTACGGTGGCCTCCGCGCTGGATACTTCCGTCGGTATCAGCATGGGCCTGGCGGCCGTGGCGGCGCTGCCCAAGATTGCTGATGACGAGGACATTGACGTCGCCCCGGCCGCAGCGGGTCTGGCGACCGGCTCGTTGTTCCTCGAGGACGTCACCGCGCCCCGGGAAATCGTCGACGGGCACCTCAAAGTAGACGCCGCCGTCCCGGAGCCGGACCGCCTGGCCGCACTGGCCGCCCCGGCGGACCGCCGCGACTGGTGGTTCGAGCGCCTGCGCCAGGCCTGGGAGTTCGTGCCTGCCCAGGAAGACTAATAGGGGACTTGCGGTGGGCCGCGCTGCTGTTAGCTTTCTGGACGTAGGCTTGATTACATGGCGGAAGAAATGATTTCGGTCCGAGACGCCCACCTGCACAACCTGCGCCACGTCAACGTGGACTTGCCACGCGGCAGGTTGGTTGCGGTCACGGGGGTCTCCGGTTCGGGTAAGTCATCGCTGGCATTTGGCACCATCCACGGCGAGGGCCAGCGGCGGTACTTGGAGTCCGTGGCGCCGTTCGCCCGGCGGCTGATCGGCTCGGCCGTGGACCCGCAGGTCGAGTCCATCACTGGCCTGCCGCCCACGGTGGCGCTGCAGCAATCGACCTCCGGCGGCGGCGCGCGCTCCACCGTCGGGACGGTCTCCGCGATGGCGAATACGCTGCGACTGTTGTACTCCCGTGCCGGTAACAACCCGGAGGGGCTCTACTCGGATTCCTTTTCCCCGAACACCCCGGAGGGCATGTGCCCGACCTGCCAGGGCCAGGGCGTCGAACACGTCCCGACGGAGGCCTCCATGGTCCCGGATCCCACCTTGAGCATCGAGGACGGCGCCATCGCCGCTTGGCCGGGGGCGTGGGCCGGCAAGAATTTCCACGACATCCTGGAGGAACTGGGCTTCGACCTGGACAGCCCCTGGCAGGACCTGCCGGAAAAGGACCGGCAGTGGATCCTCTTCACCGACGAGCGGCCCGTCGTAACGGTCAAGCCACACCGCGGGGCCGACCAAATCCAGCGCAACTACCAGGGCACGTGGCGCTCTGTGGCCGGGTACCTGAACAAGACCCTGGCCGAGACCGAGTCGGACACCCTGCGCCGGCGCACCCTGTCCTTCATGGAATCGCGCAGCTGCCCCACCTGCCACGGCCGCCGGCTGAACCCGCGGGCACTCGAGGTCACCTACGCGGGCCGGCCCATCGATGCCACCAACGCGTTGCCGCTCGACCAGCTGCACGCCGAGCTGAGCGAGCGTGCTCCGGAAGAAAACTCGGCCGAGGACCTGCTGCTCAAGCAGCTGGTGCCGACGCTGGCCTCCGCGGTGGAACTGGGGCTGGGCCACCTCAGCCTGGATCGGCCCACCGCCACGCTGTCGGCCGGTGAGCTGCAGCGCCTGCGCCTGGCCGGGCAGCTACGCGCCGGGCTCTTTGGCGTGGCCTACGTGCTCGACGAGCCCTCGGCGGGCCTGCACCCGCAGGAGCGCGCCGCAGTGGCGCAGATGTGCCAGCGCTTCCTCGCCGAGGGAAACAGCGTCCTGCTGGTCGAGCACGACATGAACCTGGTGGCCCAGGCCGACTGGATAGTCGACGTCGGGCCGCAGGCCGGCAGCGGGGAGATTGTCTTCTCCGGCCCCGTGGACGAATTCATGGACCAGGTCGACTCGCCGACCGCGCGGGCGCTGCGCCACCGGAAACGCGAGCCGAAGAACGCCCCGCGCGAGGCCACCGGCCAGCTGGAGCTGCGCGGCGTCCAGGCCCGCAACATGGACGACCTCACCTTGAACATCGGCCTGGGCCAGTTCACCGTGGTCGCCGGGGTGTCGGGATCGGGCAAGTCCACGCTGGTCAGCACCGTTCTGGCCGGCAAGCTGCGCGAGGAACTCACCGCGGTGACGGACACCGAAGACGCCGGCGGGTGGTCCATCGACTCCGTTGACGGGCTCGACCAGCTCAAGCGCGTGGCGCAGATTACCCAGAAGCCCATCGGCCGCACGCCGCGCTCCACCCTGGCCACCTACACCGGCCTCTTCGACGCGGTCCGCAAGCTGTTTGCCGGCACCGACTACGCCCGCCAGCGCAAGTGGACGGTCAGCCGCTTTTCCTATAACACCAAGCAAGGCCAGTGCCCGACCTGCCAGGGCGCGGGCAAGATCGAGGTCGAGCTGGTCTTCCTCCCCGGCGCCTACACCACTTGCCCGGACTGCGGCGGGGCCCGCTACAACGCTAAGACCCTGGAGGCGACCTGGCGCGGGTACACCATCGCCGACATCCTGGCCCTGACCGTGGACCAGGCCAGCGAGGTCTTCGACGCTGATGATAAGGCCGAGGCCAAGGTGGCGCGTGCCATCGAGACCCTCCAGGCCGTCGGGCTGAGCTACCTGCAGCTGGGCCAGGGCGCGCCGGAGCTGTCCGGCGGCGAGGCCCAGCGCATCAAGCTGGCCACCGAGCTGCAGCGCTCCCGCAACGCGCGCCGCGGCCACACCATGTACCTACTGGACGAGCCCACCACGGGCCTGCACCCGCAGGACGCCGCGTTGCTGGGCGCCGAGCTCAACCGCCTCGTGGACGCCGGCAACAGCGTCGTAGTGGTGGAGCACGACCTGTCCTTTATCGCCCAGGCCGACCGCGTCGTGGAGATGGGCCCGGGCGCGGGCAGCCAGGGCGGGCAGATCGTGGCGGACGCCGCTCCGGCGAAGCTGGCGCAGCTGGATACCCCCACGAGCAAGGCCCTGCGCGCGGCCGTGTAACGGCTCCCGCCCGCCGGGGCGGGACTGTACTCGGCGCGCCCCGATCCGGTACTAATGGGAGTTATGCCTAATCGTTACGATAATTCCGACGACGAGACGCGCTATATCGGCCGCGTTCCTAACAGCGGCAACCAGCAGCCGCAGGGCGGCCAGCAGCGCCCGCGTCAGTATTTCCCGGGCGAATACGACCCGAACCAGCCCCAGACGCAGCAGTACCAGGCCGGCTACCAGCAGCCGGGCCAAGAAACCTACGCGGGGCAGCCCGGCTACCACCAGGATAACTACCAGGGTGGCTACCAAGATAACTACCAGGGCAATTACCAGCAGCCGGTCAGCGACTATGAGCCGCCGCGGGAGAAGAAGTCCGGCTCGGGCCTGGCTGGGGTCCTGGGTGCGCTGGCCGTCCTGGCGCTGGTGGCCGCCGGCGCGCTGTTCTTCCTATGGCGCAACGCCGCCAGTGAGGCGGACAAGCCCGCGCCGGAGCCGGTGACCGAGACAGTCACCCACACCACGCAGGAACCGACCACCGTCACCGAAACCGAGACCACCACGGATAGCTCCGGCGAGGGTAACCGCCTCCGGGACCGCGGCCGGGATCTGATCCCGTCGGAGGTGCCGGATGACCTGTTGCCGGAGAACACCGAAGACATGGATGTCGAGGGCTGGCTGCAGGATCTCTTCGGCGAAGGCGGAGCACTGGAAAACCAGTAGAGGCAGCTAGACTTAGCCACTATGACTGGCACGCAAGACAATTTCCCCGCCCGCGCGACCGACGCCACCGAGGTGGCGCGGGCAGTCGCAAGCGAACTAGCTAAACACCTCACCGACGTGGTCATCTGCCCGGGCTCCCGCAACGCGCCGCTGTCTTTGGCTCTCATCGCCCAGCCGGGCATCCGCGTCCACACCCGCCTGGACGAGCGCGCCGCCGCCTTCCTGGCGCTGGGCATGGCGCGCGTCCAGCGCCGTGCGGTCGGGGTCGTGATGACGTCCGGCACCGCGGTGGCGCACACGCTGCCGGCGATGATTGAAGCCTCCTACGCGCACCTGCCGCTGGCCGTGATTTCGGCCGACCGCCCCGCGCGCCTAGTCGGCACGGGTGCTTCCCAGACCATCGAGCAGCAGGGGATTTTCGGCCGCTACGCCGAGACTACCCAGGTCACCACGGTCGAAGACGCCGCCGACATCGGCGAGCGCTTCGCCCGCGACCGGCAGGTCCACATCAACGTCGCGCTGGACAACCCGCTGGTGGGCGGGCAGCTGCCGGAGCCGGGCGCTGCCCCGGCGAGCGCGCCGCGGGCATCGAGCGCGGGCTGGGTCGACCACGGCGCGGTGGAGATCGACTTGAGTCGCAATACCCTGGTCATCGCTGGCGACGAGGCCTGGGCCGTGGAGGGTCTGGAAGACGTGCCCACCATCGCCGAGCCCAGCGCCCCGGCGCCGTACCACCCCGTGCACCCGGCGGCGGCGCACATCTTCCGCCGCGCCCAGGTCAGCGCGAACGACTACGTTGTCAACACGAAGGTCGAGCAGGTCATCGTGGTTGGCCACCCGACCCTGCACCGCGCGGTGCTGGCGCTAATCAATGATCCGGACATCGAGCTAGTGACCCTCTCGCGCACCGCGGACTTCACCAACCCGCGCGGGGAGGGCGCCCGCCGCGGCACCCGCGTGAAGGTCACCGGCGAGGTCAGCCGCGAGTGGTACCGCATCTGCCAGGGCGCGGCCGAGGTCGGCGCCGAGGCGGTGCGCTCCGCGCTGGAGAACGAGGACTACGGCTTCACCGGCCTGCACGCGGCGGCCGCCGTCGCCGACACCCTGGCGGTGGGCGACTACTTCGTGGTGGGCGCTTCCAACCCGGTGCGGGACGCCTCCCTAGTGGGGCTGCCCTTCGACGGGGTGGAGACCTACTCGCAGCGCGGGGTCGCCGGCATCGACGGCACCGTGGCCCAGGCCGTCGGCATCGCGCTGGCCGGCCAGTCCCTGCACGCCGACCTGCCGCGGGCCCCGCGCACCGTGGCGCTTCTGGGGGACGTGACCTTCCTCCACGACGCCTCCTCGCTGCTCATCGGGCCGGATAACCCGCGCCCGGAAAACCTCACCATCGTGGTGGCCAACGACGACGGCGGCGGCATCTTCGAGACCCTGGAGGTCGGCCAGGAGGGCCTGCGTGGCTCCTTCGAGCAGGCCTTCGGCACCCCGCACGAGGCGGACATCGAGTCCCTGGTCCACGGTTACGGCGCCGACTACCGCCGCGCCGAGACCCCGCAGGAACTCCTCGACGTGCTGGCGGAGCTGAAGGAATACTCCGCCGGCGTGACCGTGGTCGAGGCCCGCACGACCCGGGAAACCCGCCGTGGCCTGAACGCGGCCATCCGTTCCCACGCCGGCGAATAGGTAGACCCACCCCATGCAGCAGAGACGCCACCGTCCCGCCATCCTGCGCCGGCGCGGCCGCCAGCTCATCCTAGGCGCCTACGCCGTGATGATCGTCGCCTCAATCGCGCTGGTGATAGGCCCCTGGCTCAACGACCGGGAGATCAATCAGAACCCGGGGCGGGCCCTGGCGACCGTCACGGACATCGACTGGCTGCGCACCACCGTCGACTTCCAGGACGAGTCCGGGCTCTACCACGCCCCGGAGACCGGGTTGCTCTACCCCTCCGGGCTGGGCGAGGGGCAGCGCGTGTGGGTGTCCTATTCCAGCGCCGACCCAGAGCTGGTCAAGGTGGAGGGCCGCGAGTGGACCCTCTCAGTCATCCCGGCGCTGTCCGTGTGGGCCGTGTCCACGGCAGCGGCTGCCGTATTGTGGTGGTTGTTAAACCGGGCAACCCGGGGTGTTAATAAAAATTAACCTCAAGTTCGCGCCGGGGCCACCAGCGGTTGAGTTTGATGAACAAGGATGAGCGTATGCGAGTAGCCATTGTTGCGGAATCTTTCCTCCCGAACGTCAACGGCGTTACCAACTCGGTCCTGCGCGTGCTCGAGCACTTGCACGCCAACGGGCACGAGGCCCTGGTGGTCGCGCCGGGCGCGCGGGACGGCCAGGAAGAAATCGCAGACTACCTGGGTTTCCGCATCCGCCGCGTGCCCACCGTGCGGGTGCCGCTGGTGGACTCCCTGCCCGTCGGCGTGCCGACCACGGAGGTGCTCGGCAGCCTGCGTGAGTTCCAGCCGGACATCATCCACCTGGCCAGCCCCTTCGTCCTGGGCGCGGCCGGGGCTTTCTCCGCCCGGCAGCTGCGCATCCCGGCCGTGGCGCTTTACCAGACGGACGTGGCCGGCTTTGCCACCAAGTACCACGCCTCCGCCCTGGCGCACGGCGTGTGGGAGTGGCTACGGATCATCCACAACTCCTGCCAGATGACCCTGGCGCCGTCCACGCCCACCATCGAGGACCTGGAAAAGCACAACGTGCGCAACGTCCGCCGCTGGGGCCGCGGCGTGGACGCGGAACTGTTCCATCCCTCTAAGCGGGATGAGAAGCTGCGCCGCAGCTGGGATGCCAGCGGCAAGAAGAACATTGTCGGCTTCGTGGGCCGCCTGGCCGCCGAAAAGGGCGTGCACCGGCTCAGCGCGCTCAACGATCGGGACGATATACAGCTGGTCATCGTGGGCGATGGCCCGGAACGCCCCCTGCTGGAGGCCCAGCTGCCCACTGCGGTCTTCACCGGTGCCCTGAAGGGCGAGGAGCTGGCGCGCGCCTACGCGAGCCTCGACCTGTTCGTCCACGCCGGCGAGTTCGAGACCTTCTGCCAGTCCATCCAGGAGGCCCAGGCCTCCGGCGTGCCGACCATCGGCCCGCGCGCGGGCGGCCCGGTCGACCTCATCGACGAGGGCTACAACGGCCTCCTGCTGGACGTGGACACCTTCATCGAGGACTTGCCGCGCGCGGCCGAAGCCCTGCTCAACCCGCAGATCCACGCCGAGATATGCGCCAATGCCCGGGAGTCCATCCGCACCAAGACGTGGGAGGGGCTGTGTGAGCAGCTCATGGGCTACTACGCCGAGGTGCTGGAGGAGACCCGCCGGGTGCCGCTGACCATCCTGGGGCAGCGCCCGGAGCTGCCGCGTTGGGCCGCGCGGGCCCTCGGCGCCCGAGTGGCCTAGACTAGACAGCCGTGGCTAAGGCAAATCTGGACAAGCAACCCTTCGACGTCGCGCACATGTTTGACGCGGTCGGGGAGAAATACGATCTGACCAACACGGTCCTGTCCTTCGGGCAGGACGCCGGTTGGCGCAAGCGCACCCGCGAGCGCCTCAACCTGCAGCCGGGGGAGAAGGTCCTCGACCTGGCCGCCGGAACCGCAGTCTCCACCGTGGAGCTATCCAAGTCCGGCGCCTGGTGCGTGGCGTGCGACTTTTCCCGCGGCATGCTGGCCGCCGGCCGCGACCGCAACGTGCCCAAGGTGGCCGGCGACGGCATGCAGCTGCCGTTCGCGGACAACACCTTCGACGCGGTGACCATCTCCTACGGCCTGCGCAACATCCACGACTTCGAGCTGGGCCTGCGGGAGATGGCGCGCGTGACCAAGCCCGGCGGTCGCCTGGCGGTCGCGGAGTTCTCCAAGCCCGTGGTGCCGGTCTTTGGCACGGTCTACAAGGAATACCTGACCCGCCTGCTGCCGCCTATCGCCCGCGTGGTCTCCTCCAACCCGGAGGCCTATATCTACCTGGCAGAATCCATCCGCGCCTGGCCGGACCAGGAGGAGCTGGCCCAGGCCATCAACGCCAACGGCTGGTCTAACGCCGGCTGGCAGAACCTCACGCTCGGCATCGTGGCGCTGCACTCGGCCACCAAGCCGGAGGAATAACTCTTTAAGCCGCGTCCCAGAGCGGGGAGCCGCGCCGGGCGCTGGAAATGGTGTGGCCGGCTAGCCGCCAGGCGCGGGCGATGAGATCGCGGTCCTGCTCGGTGACCAGGTTGCCCATCAGGCGTGCGGCCGCCGGCATGAGGGCCCGGCCCACCGGCCCGCGCAGGCCCACCGGGCCGACCACGGGCAGGAACTGCGGGTAGGTCAGTAGGCGGGCGGCGGTGCGCGCCAGGACGAAGGCCTCGCCGTAATCCGCGCGCAGGCGGTCCGGCCAGGCCAGGGTGAAGTCCTTCGGGCCCAACATCTCCACCGCGCTGCGGGCGGTCTCCAGCCCGTAGTCGATGCCCTCGCCGTTGAGCGGGTTCACGCAGGCGGCCGCGTCTCCGATGAGCATCCAGTTGTTGCCCGCCACGTGGGAGACCGCCCCGCCCATGGGTAGCAGGGCCGAGGTCACCGCCTGGGTGGGGCCCAGCTGCCAGTCGGCGCGCTGCTGCTCGGCGTAGTGCTCCAGCAGCTTCTTGGTGTTGATCTTGGCCGGGCGCTTGTCCGTGGACAGCGCCCCGCAGCCCAGGTTGACCTGGCCGGACTCGGCCCCCAGCGGGAAGATCCAGCCGTAGCCGGGCTGGACGGTGCCGTCGTTGTCTTTGAGCTCCACGTGGGAGTGCATCCAGGGCTCGTCCGCAAACGGGCTGTCGCAGTAGGAGCGCGCGGCGATCCCGTAGACCTCCCCGCGGTGCCAGGTCCGGCCCAGCTGCTTGCCGAAGGTGGAGCGCACCCCGTCGGCCACGATGACCCAGCGCGGGCGCACCGTCTGCTCGCCCACCTGGAAAGACTCCACGCGGTTGCCGGCCAGCTGCGGATTGGTGGCCGGCGTGCCGAGCAGGGGAGTGGCGCCTGCGGCGACGGCGGTCTCGAAGACCAAGTTGTCGAAGTCGTGGCGCGGCAGGGCCGAGCCCTCCGCGCACGGGTACGTGCTTGGCCAGGGGGCGGTGACGTGTCCGCCATAGCCGTGCAGCTTCAGGCCAAGGTTGCGGTAGCCCGGGTTGACCGTGATGCCCAGCTGGTCCAGCTGGTGCATGGCCCGCGGGGTGAGCCCGTCGCCGCAGGTCTTGTCGCGGGGGAAGGAGGCGGCATCGACAAGCAGCGCCTCGTAGCCGGCGCGGGCGGCGTGGATGGCGGCGGCCGAACCGGCCGGCCCGGCGCCGATGACCGCCACGTCGCAAGTAAGTGGGGAAGATGCGGGGATGTGCTGAGTCTGTGCCGACATGCCCCCTATTGTCGCATGCGCGTTTGCCCGCCGACCCCTCGAGTATGTCTATAAATGAGTATTGGACTACGGTTGAGGGAGTTAAATTAGAGTATCGACCCCAAGGATCGCCTCCATGACCAACGGCCCGACATCGTCCCACGGCTCCTCGCAGTCCGTGGACTTGGGAGACCCCCAGCTGAACCAGCGCGTGGGGGCAGGCGTGGCAGCCGTCGAAGAATTGCTGCGCACTGAGATTACTCAGGGAGAGGATTTCGTCCACGAAAAGGCTCTCTACCTCGCGGAAGCCGGCGGCAAGCGCTTCCGCCCCGTCATGGCTTTGCTAGCCAGCGAATACGGCCCCGAGCCCGGCTCCGCCCGGGTGGTCAAGGCCGCCACCTCCGTGGAGATGGTGCACGTGGCCACTCTCTACCACGACGACGTCATGGACGAGGCCGAGCGCCGCCGCGGCGTGGAATCCGCCAACTCCCGCTGGGGCAACTCCGTGGCCATCCTGGCCGGCGACGCCCTGCTGGCGCACGCCTCCCGCCTGATGGGCCAGCTGGATACCCACACCGTCGAGCACTTCGCCGAGACCTTCCAGACCCTGGTCACCGGCCAGATGCGCGAGACCATTGGGGCGGGCGAGGCGAACGCCATCGAGCACTACCGCGCCGTCATCGAGGAAAAGACGGCGGTGCTCATCGCCTCCGCCGGCTACCTGGGCGCCTACCACTCCGGCGCCGCCCCGGAGCACGCGCAGGCGCTCAAGCGCATCGGCAGCGCCGTCGGCATGATCTTCCAGATCGTCGACGACATCATCGATATTTTCTCCGACCCGGAGGAATCCGGCAAGACCCCGGGCACCGACCTGCGCGAGGGCGTGTTCACCCTGCCGGTGCTCTACGCCTTGGAGGAAGACAGCCCCGCGGGCGAGCAGCTGCGCGAGCTGCTCACCGGGCCGCTGGAGGACGACGCCACGGTCGAGCGCGCCATCGACCTGCTGCGCCAGTCAGCCGGCCGGGAGAAAGCCTTGGAAGACGTGCGCTACTACCTGAACCAGGTGGATACCGAACTGGGCCGCCTGCCGGACAGCTCCGCCACCACGGCGCTGCGGCAGCTGGCCACCTACACCGTCAAGCGCGTGGGCTAAGCCTTACCCGCAAGACCCCAGCGAGATGGCCCCTTGCCTGCCGATTTGTGTCGGGCAGGGGGTTTCGTAGTAGAGTAACTACTCGCACCAAGGTGCACGCCAGGTTGCCCGAGCGGCCAAAGGGAGCGGACTGTAAATCCGCCGGCATTGCCTTCAGAAGTTCGAATCTTCTACCTGGCACCAACAACAACTCCCCTTCACTTTTCGTGAAGGGGAGTTTCCTTATGCCCGCAGTTTCGGGCCGAACCACACCACCTACCGGGAGCCGGCCAGCCCGAGCCGTTCAAGCAGCGGGCGGATGTCCTTGTCGTGCCCGCGCCACTGGCGGAAGGCGTCGGTGAAATCGCGGGAGGCGCCCGCGGACAGGATCTGCTCGCGGAAGGCCTGCCCGGCCTGCCGCAGGGACTCCGCGTCGCGGAAGAGCTCGAAGCCGTCGGCGTCGAGGGCCTCCGCCCACAGGTAGGAGTAGTAGCCCGCGGAGTAGCCGCCGGCGAAGATGTGGTTGAAATACGTCGAGCGGTAGCGCGGGGCGATCCCGGTCTCGCCCAGGCCCACCTTCGCCAGGGCCTCCTGTTCGAAGTCGGCGATGGCCTCCGGCGTGGCGACCAGCTTCCCAGCCTCGGTTGCCGGAAGGCTGTGCCAGGCCAGGTCGATGACGGCCGCAGCGAGGTATTCCACCGTGGCGAAGCCTTGACCGAACTCGCGGGCGCGGCCCAGTGCCTCCAGCGTCTTGTCGGGGATGGGCTCGCCGGTGTCCACGTGGAAGGCATACGCCTTCACTAGGCGGGGATCCAGCGCCCAGTTCTCATTGATCTGGCTGGGGAACTCCACCCAGTCCCGCGGCACGTTCGTGCCGGAGAAGGTCGGGTAGCGCACGTCGGAGAGCAGGCCGTGGAGGGCGTGGCCGAACTCGTGGAAGACGGTGTGCAGCTCGTCCTGGCTCAGCAGCACCGGTTGGCCCGCCGGCGGCTTGGACAGGTTCATGACGTTGACTACCACCGGGCGGGTGCCCAGCAGGCGGGACTGCTCCACAAACGTGCTCATCCAGGCCCCGCCGCGCTTGGAGGGGCGGGTGAAGTAGTCCGTCAGCAGCAGGCCCAGGCCGGTGCCGTCGGCATCCACGACCTCCCAGACGTCCACATCCGGGGCGTAGCCGCCTAAGTCCGGGCGCGGGTGGACCGTGAGCCCATAGAGCATGTGCGCGACCTGGAAGACCCCGTCGCGTAAGACTCGGTCGAGCGGGAAGTACTTGCGTAGCTCCTCTTCGTCGAGGGCGTAGTCCCGCTCGCGGACCCGGGACTGCCAGTAGGGCCAGTCCGCGGGGCCGAAGTCCGCGTCGTGGAAGCCGGCCTCCTCGCTTAACAGCTTGCCCTCGGCGGCGGCGTTGGCCGCGGCCGCCGGCGCCAGGTCCGCCAGCAGCTGCCGGGCCGCGGCCGCGGTACCCGCGGTCTCCTCCGCGATGACGTAGTCCGCGTGCGTGGCATAGCCCAAAAGCTCCGCGCGCCGGGCGCGCAGCCGCACCATCTCGGTCAGCACCGCGCCATTGGATTCCGCGCCGCGTTGCTGGGAGGCCTCCCAGAGCTTAAACCGGGACTCTGGGTCCTCCAGGCGCGCCTGCTCTGCCTGCTGGGTGGGCAGCTCCAGCGGCAGTACGAAGCCGGTGCGGCCGGCCTGGGCGGCGTAGTTCCGGGCTGCGGCGACGCGCTCTTCCGGCAGGCCGCGCAGCTCCTCGGCGCTGTCGAAGCCCACGGCCCGGCGTTTGGTGTCGTCCAGCAGGTGGCGGCCGAATTCCTCCGACAGCGCGGACAGGCGCTGGTTCAGGCGGGTTAGCTCCTCCTTGCCGGCGGCGTCCAGGTCTGCGCCGCGGCGGGCGAAAGACCGCAGGAGGTAGTCCAGCAGCCGCTGGGACTCGGGATCCTCCGGCGCGGTGACCGCCTTAAGCCGGGCGTAGAGATCCTCGTTCTGGTAGACGGCGTTGAAGTGGGCAGAAAGCTCCGGAAATACCTCGCCGGCCAGCTCCTGCATCTCCGGCGTGGAGTCCGTGCCCAGCAGGTTCGCGAAGTAGCTGACCACCCGCTCGAGGTCGCGGCCGGAGCGCTCCAGCGCTTCTACCGTGTTCTGCCAGCTGGGCTCCGACGCGGCGATAGCGGCCACTTCCGCGTCGTGGCGGCGCAGCGCCTCGTCGAAGGCCGGGCGCACGTGCGCAAAAGAAATCGCGGCGAAGTCCGGCAGCTGGTAATCCAGCTTCGAGGGCACAAGCAGCGGGTTGGCAGCTAGCTCCGCGTTCCCCGCGGCATCCGCGGTTCGAACCTGGGCCGTGGAGCCAGATTCGGCTGGGCGGGACGGTTGGTGGGACACAATCTTTCCTTTCTGAGGCGGCGGGGCGGCTAGCGGCCTTGGGGGCTGGCACAGCGCCGGGGACGAGGGCCGGCGCTGCAGCCGCAACGTCAAGGCCACCACGCTACGCCTGGCACTAGGGCAGGGGTGCTAAAATACATCAAAGCTAGCAGGACTGTGACCCACGCTACACGAACTTCGGGGTGTCACTTGATGTCGCGGCGCGCGCTGGGCGGTGCAGGGATTTCCGGGGCGCGCCTTGGTCCGGGGTCAGCAGTGGCCGGAAGAAGAACGCAACCAAGGCGAAAACGGCCGTGTTTCAAAGCGCTAAAAATGTGGTCTGTACTGCCGATTTGTGAAAGTTTTAGGAATCGGGTTATTGTTATCAAGGCTTCAACGCGAGAGGGGCGGTAAGAATTACCGCTTATCTTTAACGAGGCTGTGCCCCCTTAGCTCAGTCGGCAGAGCGTTTCCATGGTAAGGAAAAGGTCGACAGTTCGATTCTGTCAGGGGGCTCTGTTCGTTTCTAGGGTATTATCCAACAGTGCCCTTTAAGGAAGCGGTCACTTGGCGGTGTAGCTCAGTGGTAGAGCAAGCGACTCATAATCGCTGTGTCGCGAGTTCAATTCTCGCCATCGCTACCGGGAACAAAAAGCGCCCTCGGGCGCTTTTTTATTACCGATCTCCACCGAAAATGAGGGCGGTTTATTTATTAACCGGTACTCTGGTAGGGTAGTCCGTGCTGTTTTAAACGCAGTACGCCTAGGGGCGTGGCGCAATTGGTAGCGCAACGGTCTCCAAAACCGTAGGTTGCAGGTTCGAGTCCTGTCGCCCCTGCCAAACTTATTTTCTAGCGAGGAGTTCAGACGTCGTGAGCGATAATCAGCGTCCAGATGCTGGCGCACAGCGCCCCACCGGTAAGCGTCAACGCTCCGGCGCCTCCACCACCTCCTCCGCAGACTACGCCAAGAAGCATGGCGGCCAGGTCGCTACCGCCAGCCCGCAAGATGAAAAGCCGGGCAATGGTGTGGCTTCCTTCCTTCCTGAGGTTGTTACCGAGGTCAAGAAGGTCGTCTGGCCGACCGGCAAGGAAATGGTCCAGTACACCCTGGTGACCTTCGGCTTCCTGATCGTGCTGACCGCTCTGGTCTGGAGTGTCGACACGCTGACCGGCCTCGGAGTTGAGTGGGTACTGACTCCTTAGTACACTAGGTAAACAGCAAGCTAGAAAGCTTAGTCCCGCCGCTTCCCGATGATGGGGAGGGCGGGATAATTTATTAGCCCACCGCCTATAATCGGTGGCACGCGAAACCCCAAGGTGAGGAAGAATCCAGTGAGCGAAGACAACAACCTCGAGAACTCCGTCGAGTCGGCCCTGTTGGAAAGCATCCAGGACAAGGCTGCCGACGCCGCCGAGAGCGCTGAGAACGCCGAGGGCGTCGAGGCTGCCGAGAACGCGGACGCCGCCAACAACGCGGACGGCGCCGCTGCCGCCGAGGCCGGCGAAGGCGAGGCCCCGGCCGCTGCCGAGGAAGCTGCCGGTGAGGCCGAGTCTGCCGACGCCGCGCAGGCTGAGGGGCAGGCCGAGGAAGGCGCCGAGGGCGAAGAAGAGGTCGACCCGGAGGCGGACTACCGCCGCCGCCTGCGCGCCTTCACCTCCGAGCTGAAGAAGCGCGACGGCAAGTGGTACATCATTCAGTGCTACTCCGGCTACGAGAACAAGGTGAAGACCAACCTGGACATGCGCGCCCAGACCCTGGGCGTGGAGGACTCCATCTTCGAGGTCATCGTCCCGGTCGAGCAGGTGCTCGAGGCCAACAAGGACGGCAAGAAGAAGATCGTCAAGCGCAAGCTGCTGCCGGGCTACGTCCTGGTCCGCATGGAGCTCAACGACGCGGCCTGGTCCGTGGTCCGCGACACCCCGGGTGTTACTTCCTTCGTGGGCAACGAGGGCAACGCTACCGAGGTCAAGCCGCGCGAGGTTGCCAAGTTCCTGATGCCGAACGACACCGCCGCGAAGACCGGCGAGGCCGCCGCCAACGCCGCCGAGGGCGAGCAGGTCGTGGCCATGCCGGAGAAGGAAGCCAAGAAGAAGATCGCCCACGACTTCCAGGTCGGCGAGGCCGTGACCATCCTGTCCGGCCCGCTGGCGTCCGTGTCCGCGACCATCTCCGAGATCGACGAGGAGACCGGCAAGATGCAGGGCCTGGTCTCCATCTTTGGCCGCGAGACCCCGGTCGAGCTGTCGCCGACCGCTATCGAGCGCATCAACTAAAACTCACCCCAGTTTCCCGCCGGTGCGAAACGCCGGTGCGGAGACGAACTGGGATTTGGGTCTGACAGGGCCCGTCCCGTAATATTGACCGGCGTGTGTGGCCAAGTGCCGCATACGCCGTTATTCGTTCATCCCCGGTGGCCGAACCCGAAAGAGGGGAAGCATCCGGACGGCACCCGTTATTCATCGTGGCGGGCGTACCGGTAACTAGGAAAGAGGTAATTCGATGGCTAAGAAGAAGGTTTCTGGCTTCATCAAGCTGCAGATCGAGGCTGGCGCCGCTAACCCGGCCCCGCCGGTTGGCCCGGCACTGGGTGCCCACGGCGTCAACATCATGGAGTTCTGCAAGGCTTATAACGCCGCAACCGAGAACCAGCGCGGCAACATCGTGCCGGTGGAAATCACCGTCTACGAGGATCGTTCCTTCGACTTCAAGCTGAAGACCCCGCCGGCAGCGAAGCTGCTGATGAAGGCCGCCGGCATCAAGAAGGGCTCGGGCGTTCCGCACACCGACAAGGTTGGCTCTGTCACCTGGGATCAGTGCAAGGAAATCGCTCAGACCAAGTTCGAGGATCTGAACGCCCGCGACATTGAGAACGGCGCCCGCATCATCGCCGGTACCGCCCGCTCCATGGGCATCACCGTCGACGGCGCGCCGGCCTAAGAAACAACTGCATGTGGTAGGGCCAGCTCCGGCCCGCCAAAGACCACACCCCCTTTACTCAAGAAAAGGACTGCTAATAATGAGCACCAAATCCAAGGCTTACAAGGCCGCCGCGGAAAAGGTTGACTTTTCCCGCCTGTACCGTCCGCTAGAGGCCGCCAAGCTGGCCAAGGAGACCTCCTCCAAGAACTTCGACGCCACCGTCGACGTTGTCCTGCGCTTGGGCGTTGACCCGCGCAAGGCCGACCAGCTGGTCCGCGGCACCGTCTCTCTGCCGAACGGCACCGGCAAGGACGTCCGCGTGGCCGTCTTCGCCGAGGGCGAGAAGGCTACCGAGGCTGAGCAGGCTGGCGCCGACATCGTCGGCACCGAGCAGCTGCTCGAGGCCGTCAACGCCGGCAACCTGGACTTCGACGTAGCCATCGCCACCCCGGACCAGATGGCCAAGGTCGGCCGCGTGGCCCGCGTGCTGGGCCCGCGTGGTCTGATGCCGAACCCGAAGACCGGCACCGTGACCGCTGACGTGGCTAAGGCCATCTCCGAGGTTAAGGGCGGCAAGATCTCCTTCCGCGTGGACAAGGCTGCGAACCTGCACGCCATCCTGGGCAAGGCATCCTTCGATGCAGAGAAGCTGGCTGAGAACTACGGCGCCCTCATCGAGGAGCTCAACCGCCTGAAGCCGTCCGCTTCCAAGGGCGTCTACATGAAGAAGATCACCATCTCGACCACCAACGGTCCGGGCATCCCGGTGGATCCGTCCGTGCAGAAGAACTTCGCTGAGTAATTTCTAGCTAAGCCTTTTCACGGTCACGTAGATAAGCGCCTAACCCGTCCGCTCCTTCCGTTTCTGGGAGGCGGGCGGGTTTTGCTCTATCCTCGTCCTATGACACAAAAGCGCGCGGCGGTTGTAGGAGCAGGGCCGAACGGATTAACGGCGGCAGCGCGGCTGGCCCGGGCCGGCTGGGCGGTCACCGTCTTTGAGGCCCAGCCCACCCCGGGCGGGGCGGCGCGCTCCCTGCCCGGGGCGCTCGGGCGCGGCACCATCGTGGACTTCGGCGCAGCCGCGCACCCTTTCGGGCTCGTCTCCCCGGCGCTGCGCGAGCTCGGTTTTAACGACTGGGTGCACGCGCCGCTGCCGCTGGCCCACCCACTAGAGGGAAAGCCCGCCGCGCTGCTGCGGCCAGGGCTGAAAGAGACCGCCCGGGGGCTGGGCCGCGACTGTCAGCGCTGGGAGCTCATCCACCGGCCCATGGTCGAGGACCCCGAGCGCCACGCGGACAACATTCTGCGGCCGATGGCGGGGTGGCCCCTGCACCCGGTGGACCTAACCCGCTTCGGGCTGCGGGCGCCGTGGCCGGCGCAGGCGCTGAGCCAGATCTTCTTCCGGGAAGAACCGGCCCGAGTGTTGACGCTGGGCTCGGCCGCGCACGCGCTGTGCCCGCCGTCTCAGCCCTTGACGGTCAGCCTCGGCGTCCTTTTCAACGCCTTTGGCATGGCGGGCGGCTGGCCCGTGGCACGCGGCGGCACCCAGGCCATCATCGACCATCTGCTGGGGCGGCTGCGAGCGGGCGGCGGACAAGTGATCTGTGGGCAGCCCATCACGAGCATGGATCAGCTCGTCGACGCCGGCGGTCGGGCCGAGTGGGACGCGGTGGTCCTGGACCTTGCCCCACGCGGCGTGCTGGGTATCGCCGGGCTGCGCCTGCCGGGGCGGGTGACGGCCAGCCTGCGCGCGTGGCGCTACGGGCCCGGAGTGCACAAGGTGGACTACCGTTTGAGCGCCCCGGTGCCGTGGGCGGACCCGGCCGTGGGTGGTGCTGGCACGGTGCACGTGTGCGGCGGGGTGGACGATATCGAGCTGGCCGCGCGCCAGGTTGCCGCCGGGCAGCTGCCGCAGCGGCCTTTCGTGATGGTCTGCCAGCAGGCGGTGGCGGACCCCTCCCGCGGGCCCGTGTTGTGGGCCTACGCGCAGGTGCCCAACGGCTACCGCGAGGCCTACCCGGGCCAGGTCACCGAGCGCATCGAGGCCCAGATCGAGCGCTTCGCGCCCGGCTTCCGGGACGTCGTCGAGGCCCGGCGGGTCAGCTCACCCGCGCAGCTGGCCGCCGATGATGCGAACCTGGTGGGCGGGGACATCGCCGCCGGCGCGATGAGCGGGCTGCAAATGCTCGCCCGCCCGCGCCTGACTGCCCACCCTTACCGCCTGGCCGACGGGGCCTATATGTGCTCGGCGGCCACCCCACCCGGCGGCGGGGTCCACGGCATGGGCGGCTGGAACTGCGCTGGCCGGATCCTGGGCCGGTAGCGAGGGACTAGATATCGTCCGGCAGGCCGGCCTGCCGCGCCGGCACGGCAGCCTTGTTTGCGCCGGCCTTGATGTCGGAGTAGGCCGCGAGCGCGGCCTTGCGCGACTTCTGCAGATCCACGATAGGCTCAGGCCCCAGGGGAGTCAGGTCTTCCGGGGCCCAGCGGCCGACGTACTCGCCGTGCGGGTCGAAGCGCTCGGCCTGGGTGACCGGGTTGAAGATCCGGAAAAAGGGCGCGGCGTCGTCGCCGCAGCCGGCTATCCACTGCCAGCCGAAGGGATTGGAGGCCGGGTCCGCGTCTACCAAGGTATCCCAGAACCAAGCCTCGCCCGCGCGCCAGTGGAGGCCTAAGTTCTTGGTGAGGAAGGAGCCGACCACCATCCGCACCCGGTTGTGCATGTAGCCGGTCTGCCACAGCTCCTGCATGCCGGCGTCGACTAGGCCGATGCCGGTGGTGCCGGCCTTCCACGCGGCAATAAGCTCGGGTTCCTCCTCGGCGCTGGACCAGGCGAAGGAGTCGAACTGGCGGCGCACATTCACCGCGTGCAGCTCCGGCAGGTAGTAGAGGCGGTGCCAGGCGAAGTCGCGCCACAGCAGCTCGGTGAGGAACTTCTGCCCGTCGCCGGCCGGGGCCTGGTTGGTGGCCAGTAGCTCGCCGACTGTGGCCCAGACCTGGCGCGGGGATACCTCCCCGAAGCGCAGGTGGGGCGAGAGCCTCGAGGTTGCCTCCTCGGCCGGCTGGTCGCGGCTCGACTCGTAGCCGGCGATGCCCTCCAGGAAAGACTCCAGGCGCGCGCGGGCGCCGTCCTCGCCCGGGGCCCAGGTTTCCCGCAGCCCGCCCGCCCAGTGCGGGTCGGCCGGCTCGCTCATCGGCTGCCGGGCGAAGCCCACGGCGCCGGCATGATTGGGGATGTCGTCCACGCCGGCGCCGCGCAGCTGGGGGACCGGCAGGGGAGCGTCGTCGCGGACCTGGTCGCGGGCGGCCTTCGAGAACGGGGTGAAGACCTGGTAGGGCTTGCCGCTGCGATTGGTGACCTCCCACGGCTCCACCAGGGTGTGGCCCGGGTGCGAGGCGACCTTAATGCCGCGGGCCTGGAGCTCGGACTTGACCGCGGCGTCAACCTCCCGCCAGGGCTTGTGGTAGCGGCGGGACCAGGCCACCGCGTCGATGCCCAGGTCGGCCACGAGGCGGGGGATAAGCTCGCGGGCATCGCCGGCCGCACGCAGCAGCGGCACGCCGTGGGCATCCAGGGAACGCGCCAGCCGCGCCAGGGAGACTTCGCGCCACCAACCCGCCGCCGCGCCCAGCGGACGGGCGGGGTAGGTAGCCGGCTCGTCTAGGACCATCGCGACCACGGGGCCGCGCTCGTTGGCCCAGTCCAGCGCCCGGTTATCGAGAAGGCGAAGATCGTCGCGAAACCACATCAGGCTAGTCATGGGCCAAGCCTACCAACGCCGTCCGCGCAGACGATTTTTTAAATCTGTAGGCCGGGTGCTAGGGTATACAGCGAAGTTTGAACGGGAGGTTTCCCGAGCTCAAGTTTCACCGAAGACCGTTGGTCACCTTCTTGTTGGAAGGTCGAAGGTTTCCCATCCACGGGAACGGCCCACGCAGGAGACACTTGTGCATCACATCCTATGTGTGCGCCCTGTGCTCTTGCACGGGGCTTTTTTGATGCGACGACCGGGCGAGTTAAAGCCCGCCCGGGGCAAGCTAGAAAAAGCTCCGGCGGAAAAATAAGAGATGTTTTGGAAGGAGGCGAGAGTTAAGATGGCAAACCCGAAGAACACCGCAGACCTGGCGGAGCTGAAGGGCAAGCTCGACGCGGCTGATGCGTTCGTGCTGACCGAGTACCGCGGCCTGACCGTGGCACAGCTTTCCGAGCTGCGTAACAACCTGGGCTTTGACGTTGACTACTCCGTCGCCAAGAACACCCTCTTCAAGATCGCTGCCAAGGAAGCTGGCATCGAGGGTCTTGACGAGCACCTGGCCGGCCCGACCGCTATCGCCTTCATCAAGGGCGAGGCTGTCGACGCTGCCAAGGTGATGAAGAAGTTCGCCGAGGATCACGACGCGTTCATCGTCAAGGGCGGTTACATGGACGGCAACGCTCTGACTGCCGACCAGGTCAAGGCCATTGCTGACCTTGACAACCGTGAGACCACGCTGGCCAAGCTGGCTGGCGCTATGAAGGGTTCTATGGCGAAGGCTGCCGCTCTCTTCAACGCTCCTGCAACCAAGGCCGTACGTACCGTTGCGGCTCTGCAGGACAAGAAGGAAGCAGAAGCTTAAGAATTCGCGCACAACCTGCGCAACAACTACACAACTACCGAGACGCTATTGCAGCGCTCACATAAGAAAGGATGCTTACCATGGCTAAGCTCACCAAGGACGAGCTCATTGAAGCTTTCAAGGAAATGACCCTCATCGAGCTCTCCGAGTTCGTCAAGGAATTCGAAGAGGTCTTCGACGTTGAGGCTGCCGCTCCGGTCGCCGCTGTTGCTGCAGGCGCTCCGGCTGCCGGCGGCGAGGCTGCTGCTGAGGAGAAGGACGAGTTCGACGTCGTTCTGACCGACGCTGGCGCCAAGAAGATCGGCGTCATCAAGGCTGTCCGCGAGATCGTCTCCGGCCTGGGCCTGAAGGAAGCCAAGGAGCTGGTTGAGTCCGCTCCGAAGGCCATCCTGGAAGGCGCCAACAAGGACGACGCCGAGGCTGCCAAGACCAAGCTGGAAGAGGCTGGCGCTTCCGTCGAGCTGAAGTAGTCTGAACTAGACTCACCTCGGCATCGGCCTGAGCCTTCTAAAGGCTTTAACTACCTCCGCCTGCCCCGCATCACCGCGGGAGCAGGCGGAGGTCTTTTTATGCTTCCACCCGCGGCGGGGGAGGGGTCGCGCGCTAGAAACCGGGTGTTTCGTTATCAACCGGCAATTGCTGGGTTGTAAGATGCTGTACCATGCTGCCCAAATCCCGCATCATCTCCGTGATCGTTCTAGGCCTCGGCATCGCTTTGATTGCCGCGGGCGCGCTCGCGCCTGTCTTCCTAGACCTGCGGGCCAAGCTGCCGCTGGACGCCGAGCACACCACGTTTAGCTTCAGCGACCAGGACGGCCGAGCGCAGACCGTGAGCGAAGAGGGGACACAGCCCTACGAGGGCCCGCTGGCCTACCAGCTGCACTACGACACCGTGGATCCCTCCGGCAAGGAGGATGCTTCCCTGCGGGTCGGGCAGACCACCGTGCGCGGCACTGAGGCCGACGCCGGGGACGTGGAGAACCTGGTCAGCGCCCAGGTGTGGAACTTCCCCATCGACCGCGTCAGCGGCGCGGCACAGGGCAAGGCACGCCTGAACCACACGATCGCATCGCCGGCGACGGAGGTGGCCGTGGACGGCTACTGGCTAAAGTTCCCCTCGGAGGCAGCAAAGACCACCTACCCGGTCTTCGACCCGACCCTGCGCCAAGCGGAAGACGCCGTCTTCGCCGAGGAGCAGGAGATAGATGGCCGAGAGATCTACCGCTACGACCAGGAGATAGCGCCGGTCAACGTCGCCACGCTTTACGCGGGGATGGGCAATACCACTCAGTTCGAGACCCCCGACGGCGGTACGGAGCCGGGCTACCTGTTCCACTCCGGCAAGCGCAGCATCTACGTCGACCACGCCACCGGCATGGTGGTGGGCATGGATTTGGACATCGACAACTACTATGGCACCCGGGAGGGCGAGCGCCGCGAGGACGCCTTCGTCTTCCAGGCCTCCACCTCTGACGAGGAACGCGCCCAGCTCATTGAGCAGGCCGGCCAGATTCCGGATCCACAGGCCGCGAACATCGCGCGCTGGATTGGCCTCGGCCTAGGCGTTGTCTTGACCATCATCGGGCTACTGGGAGTCTTCGGGGTTTTCGGTCCGCGCGGCCAGAAGGTCAAGCCGGCCCTCTAGGTCTGGGCTTGGGCTTGCGACTGCGTCTGGACCGCCCGCGCCCGCTGCGTGCGAGCAAGAACCCGGCCGGGCACATAGACGATCGTGCGCGTCTTTACAAATCGCCGAATTTGATATAGGCTGTTTCGTTGCGCTGGAATCCGGATCCCCAGTGCACATTTAGCCTTGGCACGTGGTGATGGTAAAGCGACTTGACAAGGTGATTTTGTGCTATCTGAGCCCGCTGATTCCACAGCAGACCGAATGCTAAATCTACCAGCGGTTTTGCTTGCTCGCCCCTCCCAGGCGGGTTAGTGATCCGCGTGAGGTGCTGGAAGGACCCATCTTGGCAGTCTCCCGCCAGACCAAGTCAGTGGCCAATATCCCTGGAGCCCCGAAGCGTTATTCGTTCGCTAAGATTAGCGAGCCGATTGCGGTTCCGGGCCTCCTTGACTTACAACTTGATTCTTTTGCATGGCTCATCGGCACGCCGGAGTGGCGTGAGCGCCAGCAGGCTGAACGCGGCGACGACGCGCGCGTTACCTCTGGCCTGGAGGACATCCTAGAGGAATTGTCCCCGATCGAGGACTACTCGGGCAATATGTCCCTGTCGCTGTCCGAGCCGCGCTTCGAGCCGGTGAAGAACACCGTCGACGAGTGTAAAGAAAAGGACATCAACTACTCGGCGCCGCTCTACGTGACCGCAGAGTTCATCAACAATGACACCCAGGAGATTAAGTCTCAGACGGTGTTCATCGGCGACTTCCCGATGATGACCGACAAGGGCACGTTCATTGTCAACGGCACCGAGCGTGTTGTCGTCTCCCAGCTCGTACGTTCCCCGGGCGTGTATTTTGATCAGACGATCGACAAGTCCACGGAGCGCCCGCTGCACTCCGTGAAGGTCATCCCGTCCCGCGGCGCGTGGCTCGAATTCGACGTGGACAAGCGCGACACCGTCGGCGTGCGTATCGACCGCAAGCGCCGCCAGCCGGTCACCGTGCTGCTCAAGGCCCTGGGCTGGTCCGAAGAGCAGATCCGTGAGCGCTTCGGCTTCTCCGAGCTGATGATGTCCACCCTCGAATCCGATGGCGTTGCCAACACGGACGAGGCCCTGCTGGAGATCTACCGCAAGCAGCGCCCGGGCGAGCAGCCGACCCGCGAGCTGGCTCAGTCCCTGCTGGACAACTCCTTCTTCCGCGCGAAGCGCTACGACCTGGCCAAGGTCGGCCGCTACAAGGTCAACCGCAAGCTGGGTCTGGGCGGCGACCACGACGGCCTGATGACCCTGACCGAGGAAGACATCGCCGTTGCGCTGGAGTACCTGGTACGCCTGCACGTCGGTGAGCGCGAGATGAAGGCGTCGAACGGTGAGATGATCTCCATCAACACCGACGACATCGATCACTTCGGCAACCGTCGTCTGCGCACCGTGGGCGAGCTGATCCAAAACCAGGTCCGCGTGGGCCTGTCCCGCATGGAGCGCGTCGTGCGCGAGCGCATGACCACCCAGGACGCGGAGTCCATCACACCAACCTCGCTGATCAACGTACGCCCGGTCTCGGCAGCTATCCGCGAGTTCTTCGGTACCTCGCAGCTGTCCCAGTTCATGGACCACAACAACTCGCTGTCCGGCCTGACCCACAAGCGCCGCCTGTCCGCACTGGGCCCGGGCGGCCTGTCCCGTGAGCGCGCCGGCATCGAGGTCCGAGACGTGCACCCGTCCCACTACGGCCGCATGTGCCCGATTGAGACCCCGGAGGGCCCGAACATCGGCCTGATCGGCTCGCTGGCTTCCTACGCCCGCGTGAACTCCTTCGGCTTCATCGAGACCCCGTACCGCAAGGTCGTTGACGGCAAGATCACCGACCAGGTCGAGTACCTAACCGCCGACGAGGAGGACCGCTTCTCCATCGCCCAGGCCGAGGTCGAGCAGGACGCCGAGGGTAACATCACCGGCGACCGCATCGAGGTCCGCCAGCGCGACGGCGACATCGCCGTGACCGACGCTTCCGGCGTCGACTACGTGGACGTCTCCCCGCGCCAGATGGTGTCCGTGGCTACCGCCATGATTCCGTTCCTGGAGCACGACGACGCTAACCGTGCACTAATGGGCGCGAACATGCAGCGCCAGGCGGTGCCGCTGGTGCGCTCCGAGTCCCCGTACGTGGGTACCGGTATGGAGCAGCGCGCGGCTTACGACGCCGGCGACCTGGTCATCACTCCGAAGGCCGGTGTGGTCGAGGACGTGACTGCGGACCTCATCACCATCATGGACGATGAGGGCCAGCGTGATACCTATATGCTGCGCAAGTTCGAGCGCACCAACCAGGGCACGAACTACAACCAGACCCCGCTGGTCTCGATGGGCGACCGCGTCGAGGCCGGCCAGGTGCTGGCCGACGGCCCGGGTACCCACAACGGCGAGATGTCGCTGGGCCGCAACCTGCTCGTGGCGTTCATGCCGTGGGAAGGCCACAACTACGAGGACGCCATCATCCTCAACCAGCGCATCGTCGAAGAGGATATCCTGACCTCCGTGCACATTGAGGAGCACGAGATCGATGCCCGCGACACCAAGCTGGGTGCCGAGGAAATTACCCGCGAGATCCCGAACGTGGCCGAGGACGTGCTCAGCGATCTGGACGAGCGCGGCATCATCCGCATCGGCGCCGACGTCCGCCCGGGCGATATCCTGGTCGGTAAGGTCACCCCGAAGGGCGAGACCGAGCTGACCCCGGAGGAGCGCCTGCTGCGCGCCATCTTCGGTGAGAAGGCCCGCGAGGTGCGCGACACCTCGATGAAGGTCCCGCACGGTGAGGTCGGCAAGGTCATCGGCGTGGCTCGGTTCAGCCGCGAAGACGATGATGACTTGGCCCCGGGCGTCAACGAGATGATCCGCGTCTACGTGGCCCAGAAGCGCAAGATCCAGGACGGCGATAAGATGGCCGGCCGCCACGGCAACAAGGGTGTTGTCGGCAAGATCCTCCCGCCGGAGGACATGCCGTTCATGGCGGACGGTACCCCGGTCGACATCATCCTGAACACCCACGGTGTTCCGCGTCGTATGAACATCGGCCAGGTCCTCGAGGTCCACCTCGGCTGGCTGGCTCACGCCGGCTGGAAGGTCGACGTCGACGACCCGGCAAACGCCGACCTGCTCAAGACCCTGCCGGAAGAGCTCTACGACGTCCCGGCCGACTCGCTGACTGCCACCCCGGTCTTCGACGGCGCGACCAACGAAGAGATCTCCCGCCTGCTGGCGTCCTCGCGCCCGAACCGCGACGGCGACGTCCTGGTTGACGGCGAGGGCAAGGCCACGCTGTTCGACGGCCGTTCCGGCGAGCCGTACATGTACCCGATTTCGGTCGGCTACATGTACATGCTTAAGCTGCACCACCTGGTGGATGAGAAGATCCACGCCCGTTCGACTGGTCCGTACTCCATGATTACCCAGCAGCCGCTGGGTGGTAAGGCCCAGTTCGGTGGCCAGCGCTTCGGCGAAATGGAGGTGTGGGCCATGCAGGCATACGGCGCGGCCTACACTCTGCAGGAGCTGCTGACCATCAAGTCGGACGACGTGGTCGGCCGCGTGAAGGTCTACGAGGCCATTGTGAAGGGCGAGAACATCCCGGATCCGGGCATCCCGGAATCCTTCAAGGTGTTGCTCAAGGAGCTGCAGTCGCTGTGCCTGAACGTGGAGGTCCTGTCCACCGACGGCACCCCGATGGAGCTTTCCGGCTCGGATGAAGACGACATGGAATCCGGTTCCTCGCTGGGCATTAACCTGTCCCGCGATGAGGGTTCCGCCGCCGACATCGCCTAGCAACTCTGCTTTAGGTCCGCCGCTGGTTTCCCAGCGGCGGGCAAGGAAACAAGTTACTTTTTCAAATGCCAACAATTCCTCGTTAAACGAGGATGAAAGGGAGAATTTACGTGTTCGACGTAAACCTCTTCGACGAGCTCCGCATTGGTCTGGCCACCGCTGAAGACATCCGTCGCTGGTCCAAGGGCGAAGTTAAAAAGCCCGAGACCATCAACTACCGAACCCTGAAGCCGGAGAAAGACGGCCTGTTCTGCGAGCGCATCTTCGGGCCGACCCGCGACTGGGAGTGCGCTTGCGGCAAGTACAAGCGCGTGCGTTACAAGGGCATCATCTGCGAGCGGTGCGGCGTCGAGGTCACCAAGTCCAAGGTCCGCCGTGAGCGCATGGGCCACATCGAGCTGGCCGCTCCGGTTACCCACATCTGGTACTTCAAGGGTGTGCCGTCCCGCCTGGGCTACCTGCTGGATCTCGCTCCGAAGGATCTGGAGCGCATCATCTACTTCGCGGCCAACATCATCACCTCCGTGGATGAAGAAGCCCGCCACAACGACATGTCCACCCTCGAGGGCGAGATGCTGCTCGAGAAGAAGGATGTGGAGGACGACACCGAGGCGGAAATCGCCGAGCGCGCGTCCAAGCTCGAGGCCGACCTGGCCGAGCTGGAGGAAGCCGGGGCCAAGGCGGACGCCCGTCGCAAGGTCCAGAACGCTGCGGACAAGGAGATGCAGCACATCCGCGAGCGCGGCGAGCGCGAGGTCGCCCGCTTGGACGAAATCTGGAACACCTTCGTCAAGCTGGCCCCGAAGCAGATGATCATCGACGAGAACATCTACGAAGAGCTCGTCGACCGCTACGAGGATTACTTCACCGGCGGCATGGGCGCGGAAGCCATCCAGACGCTCATCCGCAACTTCGACCTGGAGG
Organism: Corynebacterium sp. 1103A; assembly: GCF_055700955.1. Taxonomy (NCBI): domain Bacteria; kingdom Bacillati; phylum Actinomycetota; class Actinomycetes; order Mycobacteriales; family Corynebacteriaceae; genus Corynebacterium; species Corynebacterium sp. 1103A. Next base: position 260,193 of record NZ_JASTTF010000002.1, on the reverse strand, counting down.
CCGAGGCTGAGGTCCTGCGCGAGACCATCAACAACGGCAAAGGCCAGAAGAAGATGCGCGCCCTGAAGCGCCTGAAGGTCGTCGCCGCGTTCCTGCGTTCCGGCAACGACCCGGCCGGCATGGTGCTGGACGCAATCCCGGTCATCCCGCCGGAGCTGCGCCCGATGGTCCAGCTGGACGGTGGCCGCTTTGCCACCTCCGACCTGAACGACCTGTACCGTCGCGTGATCAACCGCAACAACCGCCTCAAGCGCATGATCGATCTGGGCGCGCCTGAGATCATCGTCAACAACGAGAAGCGCATGTTGCAGGAGTCCGTGGACGCCCTGTTCGACAACGGCCGCCGCGGCCGTCCGGTCACCGGCCCGGGCTCCCGCCCGCTGAAGTCCCTGTCTGACCTGCTCAAGGGCAAGCAGGGCCGCTTCCGTCAGAACCTGCTGGGTAAGCGCGTGGACTACTCCGGCCGTTCGGTTATTATCGTCGGCCCGCAGCTGAAGCTGCACGAGTGTGGTCTGCCGAAGCTGATGGCGCTCGAGCTGTTCAAGCCCTTCGTCATGAAGCGCCTGGTGGAAAACGACTACGCGCAGAACATCAAGTCCGCTAAGCGCATGGTCGAGCGCCAGCGTTCCGAGGTCTGGGACGTGCTGGAGCAGGCCATTTCCGAGCACCCGGTGCTGCTGAACCGCGCGCCGACCCTGCACCGCCTGGGCATCCAGGCCTTCGAGCCGAAGCTGGTTGAGGGCAAGGCCATTCAGCTGCACCCGCTGGCTTGTGAGGCCTTCAACGCCGACTTCGATGGTGACCAGATGGCAGTCCACCTGCCGCTGTCCGCCGAGGCCCAGGCCGAGGCCCGCGTCCTGATGCTGGCCTCCAACAACATTCTGTCGCCGGCCTCCGGTAAGCCGCTGGCTATGCCGCGCCTGGATATGGTCACCGGTCTGTACTACCTGACCATGGACAAGGCCGAGGACGAGATCGGCGGCGAGGGCCGCTTCCACGCCGCGGAGACCGATAAGCCGGCCACCGGCGTCTATTCCTCCTACGCGGAGGCGCTCATGGCCCGCGACCGTGGTGTGGTGGGCCTGCAGGCGCCGATCAAGGTGCGCATCGACCACCTGCGTCCGCCGGAGGACATCGAAGCCGAGCAGTTCCCGGACGGCTGGGAGCGCGGCCAGGCTTGGCTGGCGGAGACCACCATCGGCCGCATCATGTTCAACGAGCTGCTGCCGTGGAACTACCCGTACCTCGAGGGAGTCATGGTCCGTAAGGGCGGGTCCGGCAACAAGGTGCTGCTCGGCGACGTGATCAACGATCTCGCCGTCAAGTACCCGATGATCACCGTGGCTCAGGTCCTGGACAAGATGAAGGACGCTGGTTTCTACTGGGCTACCCGTTCCGGCGTGACCATCACCATGTCCGACGTTCTGGTTCTGCCGAACAAGACCGAGGTCCTGGAGTCCTACGAGAAGGAAGCCGAGCGGATCGAGCGCAAGTACTGGGAGCAGGGCGCCCTGACCGAGCGGGAGCGCTACGACCGCCTGGTTGAGCTCTGGAAGGACGCCACCGACACCGTGGGTAACGCGGTGGAGAACCTCTACCCGGATGACAACCCGATCCCGATGATCGTTAAGTCCGGTGCGGCCGGTAACATGCGCCAGATCTGGACGCTGGCCGGTATGAAGGGCATGGTCGTGAACTCCAAGGGTGACTACATCACCCGTCCGATTAAGACCTCCTTCCGTGAAGGCCTGTCGGTGTTGGAGTACTTCAACAACTCGCACGGTTCCCGTAAGGGCCTGGCGGATACCGCACTGCGTACCGCCGACTCGGGCTACCTGACCCGTCGTCTGGTCGACGTGGCCCAGGACGTCATCGTCCGCGAGGAAGACTGTGGCACCCGCCAGGGCGTGCGCGTGCCGATCGGCACCGAGGTCGCCGAGGGCAAGTACGCGGTTCATGAGCTGTGGGAGACCTCCGCTTCCGGTCGCGTGGTGGCTACCGACGTCAAGGACGCCGACGGCAACGTGCTGGCTGAGGCCGGCTCCGACCTGACCGAGAGCCTGACCAACAAGCTGGTCCAGGCTGGCGTGCAGGAGATCAAGGTTCGCTCCGTGCTGACCTGCCAGACTCCGGCTGGTGTCTGTGCTAAGTGCTACGGTAAGTCCATGGCTTCCGGCCACCTAGTCGATATCGGCGAGGCCGTCGGTATCGTGGCCGCCCAGTCTATTGGTGAGCCGGGTACCCAGCTGACCATGCGTACGTTCCACCAGGGCGGTGTCGGCGGCGATATTACCGGCGGTCTGCCGCGTGTGCAGGAGCTCTTCGAGGCCCGTAACCCGAAGAACCGCGCCCCGATCGCCTCCGTGGACGGCACCGTGTCCCTGTCGGACGAGGGCAACTTCTGGACCCTGACCATCACTCCGGACGATGGTTCCGACAACGTGGTCTACGAGAAGCTGTCGAAGCGTCAGGGTCTGGCCCAGGTGCGCCGCCCGATGGAGTCCAACCCGGACGCCATGATCGAGCGTTCCCTGCGCGACGGTGACCACGTCGTCACCGGCGAGCGCCTGATGCGCGGTGCGGCCGACCCGCACGACGTCCTGGAGATCCTGGGTCGCCGTGGCGTGGAGAAGCACCTCATCGACGAGGTCCAGGCCGTGTACCGGACCCAGGGTGTGGCCATCCACGACAAGCACATCGAGATCATCATCCGCCAGATGCTGCGCCGTGGCACGGTCATCGACGCCGGCTCGACCGAGTTCCTACCGGGCAATTTGGTGGACCTGTCCGAGGCCAAGCAGATCAACGCCGCGCAAGTGGCCGAGGGCGGCGAGCCCGCACAGCTGCGCAGTGAGATCATGGGTATCACCAAGGCCTCCCTGGCTACCGAGTCCTGGCTGTCCGCCGCCTCCTTCCAGGAGACTACCCGCGTGCTTACCGATGCCGCTATCAACAAGCGCTCCGATAAGCTCATTGGTCTCAAGGAGAACGTGATCATCGGTAAGTTGATCCCGGCCGGTACCGGTATTTCCCGCTACCGCAACATCACTGTGAAGCCGACGGAGGCCGCCCGCAACGCGGCGTACTCCATCCCGACCTACAGCGATACCATCTACAGCGACGACAGCTTCGGTGAGTTCACCGGCGCCTCCGTCCCGCTGGAGGAGGACTTCTTCTAAAGGAAGTACTCCCGCGGTCTAACCGCACACATTCGGTCTGCACAGCGGCCCCGCACCCCCTTCACGGGAGGCTGCGGGGCCGCTGTCTTTGTGCGGCCCCCTTGCCAAGGCATCACCACGCCAGGGCCTTTGACGGTCGACCCTAGGGCGGGGTTAGAGCCAGCCGTTGTCCTCGGCCGCGGCGACGGCGGCGTGCCGGTTGCTGGCGGCGGTCTTGGTGATGATGGCGGACAGGTGGTTGCGCACGGTGCCCTCGCTTAAGTGCAGGGCCGCGGCGATGTCGCGCACGCTGTCGTACTCCGTCGCGGCGTGGCAGACCTCTACCTCGCGCTGGGTGAGCGGGTTGGGCGGGCTAAAGAGGGCTCGCTCGGCCAGTCCCGGATCGATGACGCGGTGGCCGGCGTGGATGCGGCGTACGGCGTCGGCGAGGGAATCCGGCGGGGTATCCTTCATGATGAAACCGGAGGCCCCAGCGGCCAGTGCGCGCTGCAGGTAGCCGGTGCGCCCGAAGGTGGTCACGATAAGAACCTGGGTCTTGCCGGCTCCCAGCAGCCCTGCGTCCCGCAGCTCTTTGGTAGCTTGCAGGCCGCTGGTGCCGGGCATCTCAATATCCATGATGAGCACGTCCGGCCGGCAGCGGCGTACCTGGGAGCCGACCTGCGCGCCGTCGGCGGCCTCGCCCACGACCTCGAGGCCTCCCTGCAGGCTCAGCAGCGCGGCGAGCGCCCCGCGGACCAGGTTCTGGTCGTCGGCGATGAAAACCTTGATGGGGTCCTTGGCTCCGAAGTCTTTAGTCATGACATATCCACTTCAATCCGGGTCCCTCGGCCTGGTTGGGAAGTGATGCCCAACGTACCGCCGGCGTCTTCGACCCGGGCGCGCAGGCCCGCTAGCCCGTTGCCCGGGGAGATCATGTGGCCTTTGCCGTCGTCGGCGACGACGAGGCGTGTGGGCGTGACCTCGATCCAGGCCTGGCGGGCCCGGGCGTGCCGGAGGATATTGGTCGTGGCCTCTCGTACCGCCCAGGCATACAAGACCTGATGCTTACCGGCGAGCTCTTGGGCGCGGGAGGGCTCCGGGATGCGGGCGGCGATGCCCGCGGCGTGTAGCGCGTTTTCGGCATTGGCTAGCTCCACCACCAGCTGCGGCTGGCGCAAAGCGATCACGGTGGCGCGCACCTCGTCCAGAGATGATCGGGTCAACTCGCTGATGGCGCGCAGTTCCTCCTCGGCCTTTTCCGGAGCGAACTGGAGCTGCCGCCGGGCCAGCTCGGACTTGAGATTGATGACGGTCAGGGACTGCCCCAACAGATCGTGGATGTCGCTGGCGATGGCCTCGCGCTCGCGCGCCAGCCGGAGGCGGCTCTCGGCGCTGCGCTCCGCGGCCTTCCTATCCTCGAGGCTCTTGTTGAGCACCATGAACGCCGGAGTACACACGGCCAGGCCGGCCAAGGCGAAGGCGTTCGGCGGCTGGAAGATGATCAGGAGGATTACCGTGAAACCGGCTCCGCAACCGACCATGGAGGAGCCGGTGCTCCCGGGCATGACGTAGAGGAAGACAGCCATGAAATAGGGCAGGAAGACCAGTACGTACCAGCCGATAAGCGGTAGGAGGGCTAGTGGACCGACCAGCAGGACGGCGCACCAGACGAGTACGAAGAGGGGCAGGCGCCGGCGGGGTACTGATGCGTGGTAGCCGGAGCCTAGGGCGTAGGCGAGGGCGAAAAACACAAAGCCGGCAGCGACGGTTGCTAGGGCTGTTCCGTTGAGTTCCGAGAACAGGAAGGGCACGAAGGAAAACAGCAAGAAGACGAGCCAGATGCTGATCTTGGTGGCGTCGCTGCGGGAAAAGTGCATGAGGCGGGTTTAGCGTCCCTTCTGGCGGCGGTTGAGCAGTATGAAGGTGATTACGAAGATAGCAGCCCAGGCGGCGATGTTTGCTAGGGCATTGGGGAGGGCTTCTTCGTGGTAGTAGGGTTCGTCGGAGATTGTTTGTACCCCGTCTGTGAGGGGGTAGTTGGCTAGGGCGTTGGCGCCGTAGAGGGGCGTGAAGCGCCCGAAGTCGAGCATACCGGCACTCAGTGGCATGAACATGTTGGCGGCGAAGGCGAAGACCACGATGAGCGTGGAGGCTATCGTAATCGCGCTGTCGGAGCGGAAAAGCTCCCCGAAGGCCATGCCGTAGACGCCGAAGGGCAGGGAAACGGCGATGCAGAGAAAGAAGCAGGCGGCCCACGCGCTCGCGGTCATGGTGGCACCGGTCAGGGCGCCGGCGATGAAAACAGCCACCACGGGGAGGGTGCAGCGCAGCGCCAAGGACAGCACCTGGGCGGTCAGGTAGTGGCCCGGGGTGGTGGGGGTAAGTGCTAGTTGGCGGCCCCAACCACTGCGGCTTTCCACGACCGTGCCTCCGGCCGCCGCGGTCGCGGCGATGACCGCGCCGTAGAGCGCCATGGAGACCATGACGAAGGCTTTCGGGTTGCCGTGCGCAAAGTCCGGCATGGACGAATAGTCTTGCAGCGCGCCGAAGAGCAGGTAGAAGCCGACTGGCATGACGACAGTGAAAAAGACGTTGGTGAAATCCCGGAAGGCGCGCTTGAGGTTTAGCGCCGTCAGGGAGCGGACAGGCGTGGCAGCGGATGCGGTGGTGGTCATTCCTGTAATTCCTTTCTTAGGCCCGTCGCGTAGGCCAAGTCGTGACTTCGGAGTTCTTCGCGTGGGTCTCCTCCGGCCGCAGGCCGGCGTGGAGGTCGGCGGTGAAATCGGGGGCGATGTAGCGCAGCACCGCCTCGTCGAGGCTCGGGTAGCTGCCTTGGACTTCCGCGACGGTGCCGTTGGCGGTGACAAGGCCGTCCTGGAGGATGACCACGCGGTCGGCGTAGCGCTGGGCCTCCTCGAGGTAGTGGGTGGCGAAAATGATGGTCTGGCCTTCTTGTGCCTGGTAGCGCAAGGTGTGCCAGAATTCGTGACGGGCGTAGATGTCCATGCCGGTGGTGGGCTCGTCCAAGATGAGGAGGTCGGGGCGGGGCAGGATTGCCAGCGCGAAACGCACGCGCTGCTGCTCCCCGCCGGAGCACAACCGGACCTTACGGTTCTGGATCTCAGTCAGCCGGGTCTCCTCCATGACTTCGCGCACGACCTCATCCAGTGGCGCGGACCGCGGGTGCAGCCCGGCTATAGCGCGTACGGTCTCCTCAACCGTGATGTCGGGGAGAAGTCCGCCGGACTGCATCACCGCGCCCACGCGCGACGTCTTCGCGGCCCGGGCGGGCGGCCCGCCAAAGAGCTCGATGGTGCCGCTGGTTGGTTCGGTCAGTCCTAGCACCATGTCGAAAAGCGTTGTCTTGCCCGCGCCGTTGGCGCCTACCAAAGCCACAACCTCCCCAGCGGGGATGGTTAGGTCAAAGTCCCGGATGGCGTTGACCCGCTTCTTGCCGCGCCCAAAGGCTTTAGTCAGGTGCTGAATCTCAATAGCTGGGATGGGGGTGCTGCTCGTTCTCGCGTTCATGCCCCGAGTATCGGGGAGAAGAACAAGGGGTGCGTAGGCCAAAGATCCAGACATAGGCATGACAAATGTCATGGGTCGGGATCTCTACCCCCGCTCGGGCAGGTGATTTTGTTGTGCGAAGGGGCTTGCTATGCTAAACGCCTGTACAACTAAACAAACGCGGGAGCTGTTGGCGGCAACGTCCAGCGGCTGAGATGGCCTTGGGGCCGAACCGTAGAACCTGATCCGGGTAATGCCGGCGCGAGGGAGGAAGAATGCCGAAAAGGCTTCATTGGCGTGTTGTAGACATCGTGGTTGCATCCATCTTGGGTGTGGCCTGCGGTCTGATTTTCTTGCTGTGGAACACCGTGGGGTACGCGTGGTTCATGGCTATGGATAGTCTCACACCGGGGCTCGGGGGACTGGCCACCGGTATCTGGCTGTTGGGCGGCGTCATTGGCGGCTTGGTGGTACGCAAGCCGGGCGCGGCTGTCTTCGTCGAGGTCCTGGCGGCCTCTGTCTCCGCGGCGCTGGGCAGCCAGTGGGGTTTTGAGACGCTCTACTCCGGCCTGGCCCAGGGCCTGGGCGTCGAGATCGTCTTGGCGATTTTCGCCTACCGGAACTTCAAGCTGCCGGTGGCGGCGCTGTCCGGCATCGGCGCGGGCATCGGAGCGTTCATCCTGGAGCTGTTCACGTCCGCCAACCTGGCCAAGTCGCTGGAGTTCAACCTCATCTACTTGTCCTGCCTGATGGTCTCCGGCGCCATCCTGGCCGGCGTGCTCGGCTACTACCTGGTCCGCGCCTTGGCGCGCACCGGCGCTCTGGACCGGTTTGCGGTAGGCCGGGAAGCCCGTGCCTAGTCCCGCTGCCAGCCACCCGACGGGACTTCACGCCCGGGAATTCGGCTGGCAGCACGCCGGGCGCAACCGGGCGGCACTCAAAGACATTGAGCTCGACATCGCACCGGGCGAGCGCGTCCTGCTGTGCGGGGACTCCGGCTCCGGCAAGTCGACGCTGCTGGCCGCCTTCGCGGGCGTGCTGGGCGGCGATGACGAGGGCGAGCAGGCCGGCGAGCTGACGCTCTACGACGGGGCCGGCCACCGCGAGGTGCCCGGGCGCACCGTCCCGGTGGGGTTGGTGCTCCAGGACCCGGACGCGCAGGTGATTGCCTCCCGCGTGGGCGACGACGTCGCCTTCGGGTGCGAGAACCTCGGCGTGGAAAGGGAAGAGATCTGGCGCCGGGTGCGCCACGCCTTGGACGTGGTGGGCCTGGAGGTCGGCTTAGACCACCCGACGCAGCGCCTGTCCGGCGGGCAGAAGCAGCGCCTGGCGCTGGCCGGAATCATCGCCATGGGCGCGGGGCTCATCCTGCTCGACGAGCCCACGGCCAACCTGGACCCGCAGGGTGCCCGGGACGTTATCGCCGCGGTGCGCGATGCCGTCGAGGCCACCGGCGCGACGCTCGTCGTGGTTGAGCACAACTACTCCGGCTGGGAAGATCTCCTGGACCGCGCGATTATGCTCAGCGACGGGCGCGTGAGCGCGGATTCCACCGTCGCGGAACTGGCCGCCGTCCGGGCGGTGTTTGGTCTGCCGCAAGCCCGGCCGGTTGCCGCGCACGCGCCGGCCGCGATGTTCTCGCGTGACCTGGTCACCCGTTTCGGGCCGCCGCGCAGCTACGAGATCCCGGCCGGGGCCTCCACCGTGGTTACCGGGCCGAACGGCTCCGGCAAGACCACCTGGCTGATGACCATGGCCGGCCTGCTCGCCCCGGTCAGTGGTCAGATCGGCATGTCGGAGGAGGTCGCCCGCGGGCTGCTGCCCAGCCCGTGGAAGTGGAAGTCGCGGCAGCTAGCGCACCGCATTGGCTACGTCTTTCAGAATCCGGAGCACCAATTCGTTGCCCGCAGCGTGGCCGAGGAGCTGCGCGTGGGCCCAACGGTGATGGGCGAGGAGGTCCCGACCGCGCGCATCGACGAGCTGGTGGAGCGCCTCCGGCTCGGGCACCTGCTGGAGGCCAACCCGTTCACGCTCTCCGGCGGGGAGAAGCGCCGCCTGTCCGTGGCCACCGCCCTGGTGACCGCGCCGGCGGTAGTGCTCCTCGATGAGCCCACCTTCGGCCAGGATCCGTCTACCTTCGCCGAGCTGGTCGCCATGCTGCGCGAGCTCGTCGACGGCGGCACCACGATCGCCTCCATCACCCACGACGAGATGTTCATCGCGGCGCTGGGGGATGCCCACATCCGCGTCACAGCCCCCGAGGCCGCGCCGAGGGGGCCAGCCAGTTGTGCCCGCGGACACCGGCGAAGGGAGGGGCCAAATGCCTAATATCCTGGCGACTGTCAACCCGGTGACCCGGCTGGCGCTGATGATCATCATCACCACGCCGCTGCTGCTGAGTCTGGATTGGGTCAGCGCGACCGTCTCCCTGGGCCTGACGGTGCTGCTCGCCCCGCTGTGCGGGGTGCCCTGGCCCCGGCTGATCCGGCTGGCCTGGCCACTGCTGATTATCGCCCCGCTGTCGGGCATCTCCATGCTGCTTTACGGCCGCCCAGGTGGGAAGGAGTACTTCTCCATCTGGCTGGCGGTGGTCACGGAGAACTCGGTCGAGCTGGCCATCGCGGTGATGATACGTGTCCTGGCTGTCGCCCTGCCCGTGGTGGTGCTGGCGCGCGACATCGATCCGACGGAGCTGGGCGACGGCCTGGCCCAGGTGCTGCGGCTGCCCGCGCGCTTTGTCATCGGCGCGGTGGCCGGGGTGCGCATGGCCACGCTCTTTAAGGATGACTGGGCGTCCATGGAACGGGCCCGCCGGGCTAGGGGACTGACCGACCGCGGCCGGATTGCGCACATGGCCTCAATGTCCTTCGGCCTGCTGGTCGTGGCCCTGCGGCGCGGCGGCAAGCTCGCCACGGCGATGGAGTCCCGCGGTTTTGGCCGGACCCCGCCGCACGGCAGGAGCCGGACCTGGGCCCGCGAATCCCGCCTGTGCACCCAAGACTGGCTGGTCATGGCCGGTGCCTTAGTACTCGCGGCCGTCCCGGTGGTAGTTTCGGTAATCACGAACTCTTGGCGATTTTTTGGATTGTGATAGCTTCTATGCCCTCTGACCAGCCCGAGCAAGCTGCTAGTGGCGTCGCGGACGAGCCCTTCCCGTCCGCGGCGGCGCTAAAACACTTGAGTATTGACCGGCAGCAGGCCTACGTGGTCGCGCGGGTGTTAGAGCTCGCCGCCGAGACCAAGCGGCCGATGAAGCCCGTCACCGTGCTCATCGACGGCCCGTCGGGGGCGGGCAAGACCTGGCTCTCGGCCCGCCTGGCCGAGCGCGACAACTGCCAGGTGGTGCACCTGGACGAGTTCTATCCCGGCTGGCGCGGCCTGGACCGCGGCTCGGAGATGGTCTACGAGCACGTCCTGCGCCAGATGAACCCCGGCTACTGGCGTTGGGACTGGGAGGCCAACGCCCCCGGCGAATGGATGAGCCTGGATGCCCGCGACGACCTCATCGTCGAGGGCGTGGGCTCGGTAACCCCGGAGTCGTTGGCCGCCGCCCGTCAGCGCGGCAGCGTCGTGGCCGTCTGGGTCACCGGGCCGCGCGAAGAGCGCAAGGAGCGCGCACTGAGTCGCGATCCGTATTACGCCGAGTGGTTCGAGGTCTGGGAGGACCAAGAACAGGAGCACTTCGCAGAACTCGAGGCCGCCGGAATTGAATTCGACGTCCACTGGGACTGGACGCCGGCGCAGGACTAGCGAAGGCAGAAAGTCAGCCGCGCCAGCTGCCTAACCGCGGTAATAACCCTCGGCGTCGCAGCTGCGGGCGGACTGGACCACCAGCTCGCATCCCCGAGCCCGCGCCGCGGCCTTAAGCTCCGGCAGGTGACTTTCCACCACGGAGCCGGGCCAGGAGGTGGTGCGCAGCTGCAGCCCCATGCCGGAAGAGTGGGCGGTGTCCGCGGCGATATCCAGGCTCTGCCACATCCGGTGAGCAACCGCGGACGTCACCCCGGCCACGGCGGGCAAGTCCCCGGGCAGGCCCTTGATGTCCAGGCCTATCCAGTCCGGCCGCGTGTTCGGATCCGCCAGCAGGCGCCGCAGCCGCGCTGGGCTATAGCCGCTGGTGTGCAGCCCCACCGGGAAACCGGCGGCGTGGGTGCGGCGGATGGCATCGGCCAGCCCGGGCACCGCCAGCGGCTCCCCGCCGGAGACGACCAGGGCATCGATAAGCCCCCTGCGCGCGTCCAACAGGTCGAGCACCTCCTCGAAGCCGTGGTGGCCGCCGCCGTTTCCGAGGGGCTGGAGCGCCGGGTTGTGGCAGTAGCGGCAGCGCAGCGGGCAGCCCTGCACGAAGGCCGTGATCGTGAGCTTGCCCGGCCAGTCGCAGGTGGAAAAAGGGATGGTCCCCGCGATAGGCAGCGAGGAGCTGGCCGGCCCGGCGGAAGCGCCAGGGGGATTAATGAGCTGGGCCGACATAAGACTCCGCGAAGTACTCGCGCTCGTGGAATTCGCCCTGCTTGCCGGTGTTGAAGCTGGACACGGGGCGGAAATAGCCCATCACGCGGGTCCACATCTCCGTAGTCGAGCCGCACTCCGGGCACTGCGGGTGCTCACCGGAGATATAGCCGTGCGAGGCGCAGATGGAAAATGTCGGCGTGATGGTGATATACGGTAGGCGGAACGTGTTAAGAGCCCGCTTGACCAGCGTGGCGCAGGCGTCGCCGGAGGACATGGCCGAACCCATGTACAGGTGCAGGACGGTGCCGCCGGTGTACTTGGACTGCAGATCCTCCTGGGCGGCCAGGGCGGCGAAGGGATCCGGGGTGTGGACCACCGGCAGCTGCGAGGAGTTGGTGTAGTAGGGCTGCGCCGCGGTGCCGGCCTGCAGGATGCCCGGGAAGCGCTCGTTGTCCTCGCGGGCAAAGCGGTAGGTGGCGCCCTCGGCCGGGGAGGCCTCCAGGTTGTAGAGGTGCCCGGTGCGCTCCTGGGCCTGGGTCAGCAGGGCGTTGACGTGGTCCAGCAGGCGCGCGACCTGGTCGTGGCCCTGCGGATCGGTGAGATCGTAGGCGTCCTGGGTGAAGTTGCGGATCATTTCGTTGCAGCCGTTGACGCCGATGGTGGAGAAGTGGTTGTCCAGGCTGGGCAGCCAGCGCCGCGTGTACGGGTAGAGACCGCGGTCCAGGTTTTCCTGGACGAAGGCGCGGCGGCGCTCCAGGGTGTCCACGGCCAAGTCGACCAGCTCGTCCACGCGGGCCAGCAGCGCCTCCTCGTCGCCGCGGTAGAGGTAGCCCAGCCGCGCGCAGTTAAGCGTGACCACTCCGATGGAGCCAGTCAGTTCCGCCGAGCCGAACAGGCCGTTGCCGCGCTTGAGCAGCTCCGTCAGGTCGAGCTGCAGCCGGCAGCACATGGAGCGCACCATGCCCGGATCCAGATCCGAGTTGAGGAAGTTCTGGAAATAGGGCAGCCCGTAGCGCGCGGTCATGGTGAACAGGGCCTGGGCGTTCGGGCTGTCCCAGTCGAAGTCCTCGGTGATGTTGTAGGTCGGGATGGGGAAGGTAAACGGGCGGCCGTCGGCGTCCCCGGCGGACATGACCTCCAGGAAGGCGCGGTTGATCAGGTCCATCTCCGCCTGCAGGTCCCCGTAACGGAAGTCGACGGGCTCGCCGCCGATAAGAGGGGTGATATCCACCAGGTCGGCCGGGCAGGTCCAGTCGAAGGTGAGGTTGGTAAAGGGCGTCTGCGTGCCCCAGCGCGAGGGCACGTTGAGGTTGAAGACGAACTCCTGCAGGGTCTGCTTCACCTGCTCGTAGCTCAAGTTGTCCAGCCGCACGAAGGGGGCCATGTAGGTGTCAAAGCTGGAGAAGGCCTGCGCGCCCGCCCATTCGTTCTGCAGCGTGCCCAGGAAGTTGACGGCCTGGCCGCACGCGGACGACAAGTGCTTGGGCGGGGCGGAGCTGACCGTGGCGGGCACGCCACCGAAGCCTTCCTCCAGCAGCTGGCGTAGCGACCAGCCGGCGCAGTAGCCGGAGAGCATGTCTAGGTCGTGGATGTGGAGATCGCCGGCCCGGTGCGCTTGCCCGGCGGCGGGGGAGAAGACGTGGTTGAGCCAGTAGTTGGCGGTCACCTTGCCGGAGGTGTTGAGCACCATCCCGCCCAGGGAGTAGTCCTGGTTGGCGTTGGCGTGGATGCGCCAGTCGGCGCGCTGGAGGTACTCGTCGAGGGTGGACTGCACGTCGATGGTCGTGTGCTGCGCAGGGGGTGCGGGAGGCTGGTAAGCCATGGGTGTCCTTTCGGTTCAGGGAAGTGGTGAAGCCGTCGCGGCAGGGCCGGTGCCGCGAGCCCAGGGGTGGGCGAAGTAAAAAGCGCTTTCGATGGACAACATAGCTGTAATTTCGACGGTGTGAGTTAGCCAAAACTCCATATATTCCGGTGTTGTATCCCACGCCCACAACATGTTGTGGTTTTGGGCTAGAGTTCGCTGCGTGAACTAGGGGCCATGTAGTGGCCGTGACGTTCGTCCCAGACATGCGTTCGACCTACCCTATCGGTGGGGAGGGGAAAGTTCCGTGGACTTTGTCACTAGACTTTCGGTCCGGTGGGCCACAAAATTTTCGGCCCGGCGGTGATTTTTCTTTTTGGCGTGTTATCCGGTAAGGTTCCAAAGGTCTCGTCGTATACGTGCGACGACGAAGTCTGATCCTTAAACTGGCCGCGGCTAGGGTGAGGTTCTGGACGTGCGGCAGGGCCCCGGAAAAGAGCCCTCATTTTTGCATGTTTAGTCCTCTTGTCCGGCGGCCGACCGTAGAAGTCAACAGAAAGACTGAAAATATGCCAACTATTCAACAGCTGGTCCGCAAGGGCCGCCACAGCAAGCGCGGCGAGGTGTCCACCGCTGCGCTGAAGGGCTCCCCGCAGCGTCGTGGCGTGTGCACCCGCGTGTACACCACCACGCCGAAGAAGCCGAACTCGGCACTGCGTAAGGTCGCCCGTGTTCGTCTGACCTCCGGCATCGAGGTTTCCGCCTACATCCCGGGTGAGGGCCACAACCTGCAGGAGCACTCCATGGTGCTGGTGCGTGGTGGTCGTGTGAAGGACCTTCCGGGTGTCCGCTACAAGATTATCCGTGGCGCGCTGGATACCCAGGGCGTCAAGGACCGTAAGCAAGCTCGTTCCCGTTACGGCGCGAAGAAGGGACAGTAATAAAAAATGCGTAAGAATGCTGCTCCGAAGCGTCCGGTTGTAAAGGATCCCGTTTACCAGTCTGAGCAGGTTACTCAGCTGGTCAACAAGGTCCTTAAGGACGGTAAGAAGTCGACCGCAGAGCGTATCGTCTACGGTGCGCTGGAAATGTGCCGCGAGAAGACCGGTACCGAGCCGGTTGACACGCTGGAAAAGGCTCTGGGCAACATCCGCCCGGATCTCGAGGTTCGCTCCCGCCGTGTCGGTGGCGCTACCTACCAGGTGCCGGTGGAGGTCCGCCCGGGCCGCGCCAACACCCTGGCCCTGCGTTGGCTGGTGACGTTTACCCGCCAGCGTCGTGAGAACACCATGATTGAGCGTCTGGCCAATGAGATCCTGGACGCCTCCAATGGTCTGGGTGCTTCCGTGAAGCGTCGCGAAGACACCCACAAAATGGCCGAGGCCAACCGCGCCTTCGCCCACTACCGCTGGTAATTTCCAGCAGACTGCACGCACATGCCCGAGTAACGACAACCTAGTTTTCGCGCCGTCGCACGGCGCCCATAACTTGATAATCGTTGCTCGGGCATTTGTCTCGCAGGCCACTTTGGGTGTTTTAGGCGCCCATGTGCTGCTAAAGCGGCTTATTAGTGGCACAATTGACCGAGAACTATCCGTTTAACGACTATGAGTTGGGGTAAAGACTGTGGCACAAGAAGTGCTTAAGGATCTGAAAAAGGTCCGCAACATCGGCATCATGGCCCACATCGATGCTGGTAAGACCACCACGACCGAACGTATCTTGTTCTACACCGGTATTAACCGCAAGGTAGGCGAGACCCACGATGGTGCCTCCACGACTGACTGGATGGAGCAGGAGAAGGAGCGCGGCATCACCATTACGTCCGCGGCCGTCACCTGTTTCTGGGAAGGCAACCAGATCAACATCATCGACACCCCGGGCCACGTGGACTTCACCGTTGAGGTGGAGCGTTCCCTGCGTGTTCTGGACGGCGCCGTCGCCGTCTTCGACGGTAAGGAAGGTGTCGAGCCGCAGTCCGAGCAGGTGTGGCGTCAGGCCGCTAAGTACGACGTTCCGCGTATCTGCTTCGTCAACAAGATGGACAAGCTGGGCGCTGACTTCTACTTCACCGTGCAGACCATCATCGACCGCCTGGGTGCTAAGCCGTTGGTCATGCAGCTGCCGATCGGTGCTGAGGATGACTTCGACGGCGTCGTCGACCTGCTCGAGATGAAGGCCATCACCTGGCGCGGCAAGGTCGAGACCGGTGCTGAGCCGACCATCGAGGAGATCCCGGACGACCTCAAGGACCGCGCCGCCGAGTACCGCGAGAAGCTCGTCGAGGCGGTCGCTGAGTCCGACGAGGAGCTGATGGAGAAGTACTTCGGTGGCGAGGAACTGACCATTGAGGAGCTCAAGGCCGGCATCCGTAAGCTGACCATCAACTCCGAGGTTTACCCGGTCCTGTGCGGTACTGCTTACCGCAACAAGGGTGTCCAGCCGCTGCTGGACGCCGTCGTTGACTACCTGCCGACCCCGATGGACGTCGGCGAGGTGCACGGCCACGCCGTGGGCAACGAGGACGAGGACATGACTCGTAAGCCGTCCAAGGACGAGCCGTTTTCCGGTCTGGCCTTCAAGATTGCTGCCCACCCGTTCTTTGGTCAGCTGACCTTCGTGCGCGTCTACTCCGGTCGCGTGGCCCCGGGCGACGAGGTTATCAACTCCACCAAGGGTAAGAAGGAGCGCATCGGCAAGATCTTCCAGATGCACGCCAACAAGGAAAACCCGGTGGATGAGGCCGTGGCCGGCAACATCTACGCCATCATTGGCCTGAAGGACATCACCACCGGTGACACCCTGTGTGCCAAGGATGCCCCGATCATCCTGGAGTCCATGGACTTCCCGGATCCGGTTATCAAGGTCTCCATTGAGCCGAAGACCAAGGCCGACCAGGAGAAGCTGGGTACCGCTATCCAGAAGCTGGCGGACGAGGACCCGACCTTCACCGTCGAACTGGACGAAGAGTCCGGCCAGACCGTCATCGGCGGCATGGGCGAGCTCCACCTGGACGTCCTGGTCGACCGCATGAAGCGCGAGTTCAAGGTCGAGGCCAACATTGGTAACCCGCAGGTCGCTTACCGCGAGACCATTAAGAAGCCGGTGAAGTCCCTGGACTACACCCACAAGAAGCAGACCGGTGGTTCCGGCCAGTTCGCAAAGGTCATCGTCTCCATCGAGCCGTACAACCCGGACCCGGAGACCCTGGAAGAGGGCGAGAACCCGCAGTACCTGTTCGTCAACGAGGTCACCGGTGGCCGTATTCCGAAGGAATACATCCCGTCCGTCGACGCTGGTATCCAGGACGCTATGCAGTACGGCTACGTGGCAGGCTTCCCGCTGGTCAACATCAAGGCCACCCTGGAAGACGGCGCCTACCACGACGTGGACTCCTCGGAGATGGCGTTCAAGCTGGCCGGCTCCCAGGTCCTGAAGGAGGCCGTCGCCAAGGCGAAGCCTACCCTGCTCGAGCCGCTGATGGCCGTCGAGGTCGTCACCCCGGAGGAGTACATGGGCACCGTCAATGGTGACATCAGCTCCCGCCGTGGCCAGGTCTACGCTATGGAAGACCGCGCCGGCGCCAAGGTGGTCAAGGCCAAGGTCCCGCTGTCCGAGATGTTCGGCTACATCGGCGACCTGCGTTCCTCGACCGCCGGCCGTGCGAACTTCACCATGGTCTTCGACTCCTACGCTGAGGTTCCCTCCAGCGTGGCCCAGGAGATCATCGCTGAGCGCACCGGCAACGCCAACTAGGGGTATCCACCCCGACAATCACTTGGGGTTTTCTGACCCCAAAATCCTAGGAAGCTTGCGCGTTTGGTATTCTGCGCTAGGGAATGCCAGATCCTTCCTAGGAACTAGGTTGGGTCGGTAGCGGTCGAGCTGAGCTTTGTAACTCCGCAGTGTAAACACCGCGACATTGCAGGCTGAGCCGGCCGTTACCGCTCACCTAGGATCCGCAAAGATTCTTGTCGAGAGATAACGTCCGCACTAACTTCCGCGGACAGACTTCCCGCAAGGGCGGTTTGAAATATCCGCGGCATAAATCTAGGATCGTGTAACTGGCACGTAAAGAAAGCGTCATAAGCACGCGGTTACAACCCACGTGCCTATGGCAACTGTCAACCACGTGGCTGCGAAGGTCGTAGCCACCATATAGTCCAGGAGGACATACAGTGGCAAAGGAGAAGTTCGAGCGTTCGAAGCCGCACGTTAATATCGGCACCATCGGACACGTCGACCACGGCAAGACCACCACCACCGCAGCGATCACCAAGGTGCTGGCTGACGAGTACCCGGAAGAGAACACCGCTTTCGCTTTCGACATGATCGATAAGGCTCCAGAGGAGAAGGAGCGCGGTATTACCATCAACATCTCCCACGTTGAGTACTCCACCCCGAAGCGCCACTACGCACACGTGGACGCCCCGGGCCACGCCGACTACATCAAGAACATGATTACCGGCGCTGCTCAGATGGACGGTGCTATCCTTGTCGTCGCCGCTACCGACGGCCCGATGCCGCAGACCCGCGAGCACGTTCTGCTGGCTCGCCAGGTTGGCGTTCCGTACATCCTCGTTGCACTGAACAAGTGCGACATGGTCGATGATGAGGAAATCATCGAGCTGGTCGAGATGGAGATCCGCGAGCTGCTGGGCGAGCAGGACTTCGACGAGGAAGCTCCGATCGTTCACATCTCCGCTCTGAAGGCTCTCGAGGGCGACGAGAAGTGGGTTAAGTCCATCGTCGAATTGATGGATGCCTGCGACGAGTCCATCCCGGATCCGGAGCGCGAGACCGACAAGCCGTTCCTGATGCCGATCGAGGACATCTTCACCATTACCGGCCGCGGCACCGTCGTGACCGGCCGTGTTGAGCGTGGCCGTCTCGAGGTCAACGAGGACGTCGAGATCATCGGTATCAAGGACAAGTCCATGTCCACCACCGTCACCGGTATCGAGATGTTCCGCAAGATGATGGACTACACCGAGGCTGGCGACAACTGTGGTCTGCTGCTGCGTGGTACCAAGCGCGAAGAGGTCGAGCGTGGCCAGGTTGTCATCAAGCCGGGCGCTTACACCCCGCACACCAAGTTCGAGGGTTCCGTCTACGTCCTGAAGAAGGAAGAGGGTGGCCGCCACACCCCGTTCATGGACAACTACCGTCCGCAGTTCTACTTCCGCACCACCGACGTCACCGGCGTCATCAAGCTGCCGGAAGGCACCGAGATGGTCATGCCGGGCGACAACGTTGAGATGAGCGTTGAGCTGATCCAGCCGGTCGCTATGGACGAGGGCCTGCGCTTCGCTATCCGCGAGGGCTCCCGCACCGTCGGCGCCGGCCGCGTTACCAAGGTCATCGAGTAATCGATACCCCTAACGCGCCGCGCTAAGGCGTAATAGATTGAGCCGCTTCTCCTTTTGGGGAGGCGGCTTTTTCGCGTCTTCGGGCTGGCCGCGTCCCGCGCCGAGGGTGGTCGGGGCAGGCGTATTCGCGCGGTGTAATAGAGTTGGACGGGTGCATGATCCAACTCGTATTGAAAAGACCTTGGGCGCGCTCCAGGAGGCCTGGGAGGGCCGGCCGGAGTCGCCTCTGGCCACCATCTTTGCGCAGCTAGCCGAGCGGGGGATTGGCTGGGGCACCAGAGACGAGGACCTAGTTTCTGCGTTGGAGGAGATGTCCCGGGAGCGGCCCGCCCTGCTACCTACCGAGGGCGGAGTGGCTCAGGGCTGTTGGCTGGTCTCCACGCAGGCGCCCACCGCGCGCGTGTTGGTCTACCCGGAGCGTATAGTCGTGCGTTCCTTCCGGGATAAAGGCGGGCAGGCGCGCGCCCTGCAGCCGGTGGTTTGGGACTATTCCCGCCTGCGCCCTACCGGGCCGGCGCGTCCGCTGGTGGTGGCAGACGCCGAGGGCATAGAGCACCGCCTGGGCGTGTGCGAGTCCCTTAAGCGGGTGGACGACAAAGAGATTGTCAAGGCGCGGGAACTGCTTTCCTCGGCGACGCGGGAGAAGCCCCTGCGGCGCCGGGACGTGGGGGATGTGGTCTGGGTGATTAAGACCAACCAGGGCGAGACGCTGGTGCTAGGCCATGGCCTGCGGGTCTATTCCGCTGGTCGCCGGGACCTGCAACAGCGGAGCCTTAGGTGGGAGAAGATAGAACAATGCCGCCCGGGCGAGCAGATGGTTGTCTGCCTGCCGGGCGGCGAGGTGGCGCGCTTCGGCGCCATCGAGCACGTGCTCATCGCGGAGTGTTAGGGCCGCCGCCAGCGGCCCTCGGCCCGCGGCTGGTTAGCGCGCCTTCAGCTTGGAGTAGTGGAGCTTGTACGTGGTGTCCACGTCCATCTCCGGGAACGCCAGGCGGAAGTCGCTCTCGCACTGCTCGATTTCTGCGCGCAGGTCCGCCAGGGGTTTTTCCGCGCTGCTGATGACGGTGTAGGCGATGGTGGGCCGCTTCCGGTCATAGGTCACGCGGCGGTCCACGGCTTCCACGCCGTCGAGGTTTTCCAGGGCGCTGGCGATGCCCCCGGCAATCGGGTTCATCGACATGGTCACCTGGCCTTCGTCGTTGGAGGCCGAGGAGGTCAGCTTGTTGAAGCGGTGCGGGCGGGAGTTCGCCACGATGATCCACAGGCCTAGGATGAAGGCCACGACGGCCGTGCCGGCCAGGACGTAGACCCACCAGGACTGCTCACTGAGGCTGCCCCAGACGTCGTGGTTGACCCATTCGGCGGCCTGGTTGGCGAAGCTGACGTCGAAGTGCATCAGGATGGGCCACAGGCCTAGCACGACGAGGACGACGCCCAGCAGGAAAAACAGTAGGCGGTCGACGGTAGCTAGTGCTCTAGACATTGGTTTCGACCTCCTGGACCGGCTCGACGGCCACGCTGACCCGCGGGGTGGACGCCAGCGTCTGCAGTGCTTGGCTAACGGCCTCCTCCACGCGCGGGGCCAGCGCCGGGTCTTCGGTGTCGCCGTTGACAGTTATCTTGACGTTATTGTCCGTGGCCTGGGTGCGGGCGGCCGCAACGCCCGGGACCTGGCGGGCCACCGCACTGGAGCGGCGGGCCACGTCGACGGCGCGGAGCCAGACCGAGGACCGCTCGGACTCGAGGCGCAGGTGGGTCTTCCGGCGCGGCTTGAAGGCCACGATGAGAAAGATAAGACCCACCACGATAGCGGCCACGCCGGCCCAGATCATCCAGGTCTCCAGGTTCTCCCGGGCCACCAGGTCGGTGACCGGGGTGACCCAGGAGCTGGCGTTGGCTTCCGTGGCCACGAGCCAGGTTTCCCGGCCGGCCACGACGGCCAGCGCGAGCAACAACAGGCCCAGGAAGATGGCCCAGCCGCGCGCGGCGGGGGAGGCCTTGGGCTGCTGGCCCAGGCCGACGATTTCCTTGTTATCGGAATTAGCGGACATCGTAGCCTCCCTTCTGTGTTTGCAGGTGGGACGCCTTCCGGCGGGTAAGGAACGGAATGATTTTGGGGCTGCGGACCTTCAGTGGCGTGACCTCGATCTGGCGCAGCGGCTCCGGGCGGGGCGCGTGGACGTGCGCCGGCGACGGATTGGCGGGCCGGATCTCAATCCGGCGCAGCGGCTCGCTGGACGCGGTGTGCACCGGGCGCGGCTGGTGTTCGAAGGCTTCGCCGTGGGCGCGCAAGCGTGCCGGGGCAGGCGCCTGCACCGAGCGCGGGGTGACCGGCGCCGGGGTGACCGGGCTGGTAACCCGTGGCTGGCGCGGCTGCGCAATCTGGCGCGGGCGGAACGGGGAGGCGTCCGCAGACACGGAACGCACCTCCGGCTCGCTGCCGGGGTCGATGGAACGCAGGCGGACCGGCTCAGGGGAGTGGATCTCCGCGAGCTTGTTGATGCCGCGGACCGTCTCCGGCTGCCAGATTCGGTGCGGGTTGACCTGCGGGCTGAACGCCGCGGCGTGCGGGCGGGCGGCAACGCTGGTCGGGGCGATGCGCTCGCCCGGGACCACGGTGCCTACGGAGACGTTGACCCGCGTGGTCTCGTAGTCCGTGTAGGTGTGCGCGGCCTCGGCGATAGCGGCACGGACTTGCTCCGCCACCTGGGTCACGGGCGCGGGCCAGGTCACCGCGATGGAAGCCTCCACCGCGAGAACGCGGCGGTAGGAATCTACCTGGGTGTGCACGCGCGGGAAACCGCGGCCGGCGATACCGGCGAGCTTCGAGTCCACGTCGCAGGTTCCGGGCACGGAACGGATGGCTGCCGTGACCAACTTGTCAAAAGTGCGGATGGAGATATCCGTCGCGCCAGCGCTGTCCGCCCCGGCCCCAGTGGGGTTGTTCGGGGTGTCGGTCATTAGCCTTGGCCCTTGTCTTTGCCGATGATGTTGTACCAGATTTCGGAAAGATTGATGCGGCCATCAAAGTGTGCGCCGATGACACCGCCGATGGCGCCGAACAGGAGCACAAGCAGCACCAGGGGCAGGTTGCCCAGAATGATGGCGAAGGCCAAAACAACACCGGCGACGATGCCGTAAGTGGTGTAGTTGTTCATAGGTTTACCCTTCGTTGGGAATTTAAGAAGTCGGGCGGGTCGCTCGTCTACGAGGTCGGGCCAGGGGCCGGTTGGGCGACGGAAGAGTCCGCCTTCGCTACAGCGGAAGCGTTCGCGACGGCATCCGCGATGCGCACGTCGACGCGTTGCAGCTCAGGAACGGTCTCCCGGGCCTTATCGCGCACGCGGTCGGCCAAATCGTGGAGATCTGTGGTGCCGGAGAGATCCGCAACCACCTGGATTTCGATCTCGGTGTCGTCGCGCTGGTGCAGTTGGCGGATCCCCGGGACGCGTTGGCCCGGGAAATACAGAGAGACTTCCCCGAAGCGTCCGCCGAAGAGCTCGGCGACGCCGGGAAGTCCTGCCAGTGCTGCAGCTAGCCCTTGGGCCTGGTCTGCCTCTAAGAGGAAGCGAGAACGGGGGCTGGGCATAATTTACTACGCCTGGTTGCCAGCGATGGCCTGCTGCTCGTGGTCGTCGTTGTCTTCCTCCGGCAGCTTAACGTCGTGGACGATGACGTCGACGCGCTCAACGTTGAGGCCCGTCATGCGCTCCACGGCGTTCATGATGTTGCGGCGGATGGCCTCGGCCAGCTCATGGATAGCCACGCCGTACTCGGCGATGATGGCGACCTCGACGGAAGCGGTGCCCTCGGAAACCTCGACGGACACGCCCTGGCGGACGTCCTCGGAAGCGCCGAAGGACTCGCGGATGGAGCCCAGCATGCGGGCGCCACCGCCACCCAGGGCGGAAACGCCGGAGACCTCGCGGGCGGCTATACCGGAGATCTTGGCAACGACGTCGTCGTCAATGGTGGTGGTGCCGTACTCGGTCTCCAGGTTGGAGTTCACCTTGCGCTGGGAGACCTCCTCGCCGCCAATCTTCTGGGCCGGGGCGTTCTGGGAAGCGGAATCCTGCACCTTGGTCACGTTAGTCTGGGTCTCGTTGGCCGAGTTGGTGTTGGAGTTCTTGCCGGAGTTTGCGGTGTTGTTAGCCACAGCTATTTCCCTTTCAATAATGGGGTTTTACTTACGACCCAAAGTATACGGAGATTCCACGGAACCGGCTCGTTATTAATGCAGGCATAGGGAGATCTTTATGCAAAGGTGATTATTAGCACTGTTTGGGGCAGTGGTTTGGAAAAAGTGAGTCTACGTGCTTTAATACAGGGGTTGCTTTAACACGGCAGCGTGTCCTCTGGACTGAAGGAAAGGCCGCGGTAGGAAACTACGGCAGGGCTTCTGGAAGGAATGAAGGAAGACGCTGGCGCTGGTAAGGCGAACATGACGCTTTCGCATAGGGCCTGCTTCGGCAGGTGCTAACGAAGGTCTAAGGATCGGGCTAGGTCCGCGTTTGAGCAGAGACATCCCGAGAATTAGAACCGGAGAAGGGGCATGGCAAATAAACAGCGGCAGTATAGTAAATCGGTTCGGATTGCCACGTGTAATGCGTGAAAACCGTCCTCGAGTAGCTTGAATTGACTTCGGGTCTTGTACCCCGAAAAGAAGTCGGCGCCTGTTTTTGTCAGGCCGAGCACTTCTTCGTCGTCATGGCAGTCAAGACAACTGGCGTTGCGCCCAGGCCCCTGGCCCGGACAACGTTATAGAGAAATCGAGAAGCAAGTTTCCACCGCTTCACGCCCCGGAAGAACCGGGTATGTGAAAGTGGGAAAGCGAGAAAGAGGATAAGCGTGGCGGGACAAAAAATCCGCATTCGGCTGAAGGCCTATGACCACGAGGCTATCGACGCTTCTGCCAAGAAGATCGTCGAAACTGTCACCCGCACGGGTGCCCGTGTCGTTGGCCCGGTGCCGCTGCCGACCGAAAAGAACGTATACGCCGTTATTCGTTCTCCACACAAGTACAAGGACTCTCGCGAGCACTTCGAAATGCGCACCCACAAGCGCCTGATCGACATTCTCGACCCGACGCCGAAGACCGTTGACGCCCTGATGCGCATCGATCTTCCGGCAAGTGTCGACGTGAACATTCAGTGATCGACGAATAGAACTTTGGTGGAGAAATACTAATGAGTGAAAACGAGATCAAGGGCATTCTGGGCCGCAAGCTCGGCATGACCCAGGTCTTTGACGAGGAGAATCGCGTTGTGCCGGTCACCGTCGTCGAGGCTGGGCCGTGCGTTGTCACCCAGATTCGTACCGTAGAAACCGATGGCTACAACGCCATCCAGATCGCCTTCGGCGACATGGATCCCCGCAAGGCTAAGAAGCCGGCCGCTGGCCACTTCAAGAAGGCTGGCGTGACCCCGCGTCGCCACGTGGCCGAGATCCGCATGGACGACACCTCCGCTTACGAGGTCGGCCAGGACGTGACCGTTGAGATCTTCGAAGGCGTTGACTTCGTAGATGTCACCGGCACCACCAAGGGGCACGGCTACGCCGGCGCTATGAAGCGCCACGGCTTCGCCGGCCAGGGCGCTGCCCACGGTAACCAGGCTGCTCACCGCCGCGTCGGCGGTATCGGCGGCGCTGCTACCCCGGGCCGCGTCTTCAAGGGTAAGCGCATGGCTGGCCGTATGGGCCAGGACCGCGTTACCACGCAAAACCTGAAGGTTCAGAAGATCGATGCCGAGTCCAACCTGCTGCTCATCAAGGGTGCTATCCCGGGTGTACGCGGCGGACTCGTCACCGTTAAGACCGCAGTGAAGGGCGGTGCACACGCATGAGCAACCTTAAGCTAGACGTTCAGACCGCCGAGGGTAAGACCAACGGCTCCGTGGAGCTGCCGGCTGAAATCTTTGACACCGAAGCATCGATCGCTTTGATGCACCAGGTCGTCACCGCTCAGCTGGCTGGCGCCCGTCAGGGCACCCACGCCACCAAGACCCGCGGCGATGTCCGCGGCGGTGGCCGCAAGCCGTTCCGCCAGAAGGGCACCGGCCGAGCTCGTCAGGGCTCCATCCGCGCCCCGCACTACACTGGCGGCGGCACCGTGCACGGTCCCCAGCCGCGTAACTACGCGCAGCGTACCCCGAAGAAGATGATCAAGGCTGCTCTCTTCGGCGCACTGTCCGACCGTGCTCGCAACGAGCGCATCCACGTCATCGAAGAGCTGGTTCCGGGCCAGAAGCCGTCCACCAAGTCGGCTAAGGCCTTCCTCGAGCGCCTGACCGACCGCAAGAACGTGCTGCTGGTCATCGGCCGCGAGGACCTGAACGCTCGCCGCAGCGCCAACAACCTGGAAAACGTCCACATCCTGGACGCTGGCCAGCTGAACACCTACGACGTCCTGAACGCGGACGACGTTGTGTTCTCCGTTGAGGCTCTGCATACCTTCGTCAACCGTGTCAACGGCGCTGACGAGGCCAAGGAGGTCAACAATGGCTAAGACCGTTAACCCGCGCGATATCATCATCGCCCCGGTCGTCTCTGAAAAGTCCTACGGCCTGATGGAGCAGAACGTCTACACGTTCTTCGTCGCCAAGGACTCTAACAAGACCCAAATCAAAGATGCCGTAGAGCAGATCTTCGGCGTGAAGGTCGACTCCGTCAACACCGTTAACCGCGAGGGCAAGCTGAAGCGCACCCGCACCGGTTTCGGCCGACGCAAGTCCACCAAGCGCGCCTACGTGACGCTCCGTGAGGGCAGCGACTCCATCGACATCTTCGGCGCTGGCGCCTAAGAGGGAAGTCGAGAAGTAAGGAAGAATTATGGCTATTCGTAAGTACAAGCCGACAACTCCGGGTCGCCGCGCATCCTCCGTGTCTAAGTTCGAGGAAATCACTCGTTCTACTCCGGAGAAGTCCCTGCTGCGTCCCCTGAGCAAGACCGGCGGCCGTAACAACTACGGTCGCATCACCACCCGCCACATCGGCGGTGGTCACAAGCGCCGTTACCGTCTGATCGACTTCCGTCGTAACGACAAGGACGGAATCCCGGCAAAGGTCGCTCACATCGAGTACGACCCGAACCGCACCGCAAACATCGCTCTGCTCCACTACGTGGACGGCGAGAAGCGCTACATCATCGCACCGAAGGGCCTGAAGCAGGGCACCATGGTCGAGTCTGGCGCCAACGCCGATATCAAGACCGGTAACAACTTGCCGCTGCGCAACATCCCGACCGGTACCATCATCCACGCTGTAGAGCTGAAGCCGGGCGCCGGCGCTAAGCTAGCCCGCTCCGCTGGTGCTTCCATCCAGCTGC
Organism: Corynebacterium sp. 1103A; assembly: GCF_055700955.1. Taxonomy (NCBI): domain Bacteria; kingdom Bacillati; phylum Actinomycetota; class Actinomycetes; order Mycobacteriales; family Corynebacteriaceae; genus Corynebacterium; species Corynebacterium sp. 1103A. The sequence continues at coordinate 234,582 of NZ_JASTTF010000002.1, read as the reverse complement.
TGGGTAAGGAAGGCAAGTACGCAGTCCTGCGTATGCCGTCTTCCGAAATCCGCCGCGTGGACATCCGCTGCCGCGCTACCGTCGGTGAGGTCGGCAACGCTGACCAGATGAACATCCGTTGGGGCAAGGCCGGCCGTCTGCGTTGGAAGGGCGTTCGCCCGACCGTCCGTGGTGTTGTTATGAACCCGGTCGACCACCCGCACGGTGGTGGTGAGGGTAAGACTTCCGGTGGTCGCCACCCGGTTTCCCCGTGGGGCCAGAAGGAAGGCCGTACCCGCAACCCGAACCGTTACTCCAACAACATGATCGTGCGCCGTCGTCGCCCGAACAAGAAGAGCTAAGAGGAGGTAAAAAATGCCACGCAGCCTAAAGAAGGGCCCCTTCGTCGATGAGCACCTCCTCAACAAGGTAGATGCTCAGAACGAGGCAGGCACCAAGCAGGTCATCAAGACCTGGTCCCGCCGTTCGACCATTTTGCCGGACTTCATTGGCCACACCTTCGCCGTCCACGACGGCCGGAAGCACGTGCCGGTGTTTGTCGACGACTCCATGGTCGGCCACAAACTGGGCGAGTTCGCCCCCACCAAGACCTTTAAGGGTCACGTCAAGGATGACAAGAAGGGACGTCGATAAGCGATGAGTGACACCATCACCAACGCCAGCGCTACGGCCCGTTACGTCCGCGTAGCCCCGATGAAGGCGCGCCGCGTTATCGACCTGGTACGCGGTAAGTCCGTATCCGAGGCACTGGCTATCCTGAAGTACGCCCCGCAGGGCGCTGCTAAGCCGGTCGCTAAGGTCGTTGCCTCGGCTGCCGCTAACGCTGAGAACAACTTCGGGCTCGACCCGAAGACCCTGGTCATCTCCGAGGCGTACGCCAACGAGGGTCCGACCATGCGTCGTTTCCAGCCGCGCGCCCAGGGCCGCGCATTCATGATCCGTAAGCGCACCAGCCACATCACCGTGGTGGTCGAGAGCCAGCAGGAAGGGGCCAAGTAATGGGCCAGAAAATCCATCCTCACGGCCTACGTTTGGGCATCACTTCCGACTGGAAGACCCACTGGTACGCCGATAAGGACGACTACGCAAAGTACGTAGCCGAAGACATCAAGATCCGCGAGTACCTGTCGACGGGTCTCGAGCGCGCCGGCATCGCCGACGTCGTTATCGAGCGCACCCGTGACCGCGTCCGCGTCGACATTCACACCGCCCGCCCGGGCATCGTGATCGGTCGCCGCGGTGCTGAGGCCGACCGAATCCGCCGTGGGCTGGAAAAGCTCACCGGCAAGATGGTTGCCCTCAACATCCTCGAGGTCAAGCAGATCGACGCCAACGCTACCTTGGTTGCTCAGTCCATCGCTGAGCAGCTGGTCAACCGCGTTGCGTTCCGCCGCGCTATGCGCAAGGCTATCCAGTCCGCTATGCGCCAGCCGCAGGTCAAGGGCATCAAGGTCCTCTGCTCTGGTCGTCTGGGCGGCGCTGAAATGTCCCGCACCGAGCGCTACCACGAAGGCCGCGTTCCGCTGCACACCCTGCGTGCGGAAATCGACTACGGCACCGCAGAGGCCCACACCACCTTCGGCCGCATCGGCATCAAGGTGTGGATCTACAAGGGTGACGTTGTCGGCGGCGTACGCGAATCCGAACTGAACGCTCCGGCGCAGGGCCGCGGCCGCGACCGTGGTGGTCGTTCCCGCCGTGGCGGCCAGCGCCGTCAGCGCGCACAGCAGAAGCAGGAGGGCTAATCCATGCTGATTCCTAAGCGCGTCAAGTACCGTCGTCAGCACCGCCCGGGTCGGCGCGGTGTCTCCAAGGGCGGTAACCGCATCAACTTCGGTGATTACGCCATCCAGGCTCTGGAGCCGGCGTACATCACCAACCGTCAGATTGAGGCCGCACGTATTGCCATCAACCGCCACGTCAAGCGCGGCGGCAAGGTCTGGATCAACATCTTCCCGGACCGTCCGTTGACCCAGAAGCCGCTCGGCGTTCGTATGGGTTCCGGTAAGGGTCCAGTCGAAAAGTGGGTGGCTAACGTCAAGCCAGGCCGCGTTCTTTTCGAGATGAGCTACCCGACCGAGGCCACCGCTATCGAGGCTCTGCGCCGTGCCGGCCAAAAGCTTCCGTGCAAGGTCCGCATCATCAAGAAGGAGGACCAGTTCTAATGGCTACCGGTACCCCCGCCCACGAGTTCCGCGAGCTCGACAACTCCGAGCTGGAAAATCGCCTGAAGGATGCGAAGGAAGAGCTGTTCAACCTCCGTTTCCAAAAGGCAACTGGCCAGCTGACCAACAACCGCCGCGTCAGCGTTGTAAAGCGCGACATCGCTCGCATTTACACCGTTCTGCGTGAGCGCGAGTTGGGCCTGTCCGTTGCTCCGGGAGCTGAGGCCTAATCATGAGTGAGGCAAACGTGACTGAATCCAAGAAACAACCGACTCCGAAGAAGGAGAAGGAAAAGGGCGCCCGCAAGGTCCGCACCGGCTACGTGGTTTCTGACAAGATGCAGAAGACTATTGTCGTCGAGCTCGAAGACCGCAAGCAGCACGCCCTGTACGGCAAGATCATGCGCTCCAACTCCAAGGTGAAGGCGCACGACGAAGACGAGATCGCCCGCGTCGGCGACCGCGTCCGCATCGCCGAGACCCGCCCGCTGTCCAAGGACAAGCACTTCCGTCTCGTCGAGATCGTCGAGAAGGCTAAGTAAAACCCAGCCCTTTCGCGATTAAGCTATTAAGCCCCGCAGCAACCATTTGGTTGGCTGCGGGCTTTTTCTATGCCCGGCCCCCGCACCTGCACAAACGGACCGGCGGAGTGTTACATAATGAAAAGATGAGGGATTTGAGTTAAGAGGCCGGCATGTGGTTGAATATTAGGGTTGCTAAAAGCTTGGTCGGCGCGCGGTGCGTTCCGAACCGCAGCCCCGAGACCCCTCGACATGTTCGTTGCAAGGCTTTAGCTCCAATCATGTAAGTAGACCAGGTGTGGCAAGGACGGAAATCTTGTCGCACGTTAATCCAGGTCAGGAGACCCATAGTGATTCAGCAAGAATCGCGCCTGCGCGTCGCCGATAACTCGGGTGCACGAGAGCTGCTCGTCATCCGCCCACTCGGTGGCTCCGTACGCCGCTTCGCTGGCATCGGTGACGTCGTCGTCGCCACTGTCAAGGAAGCCGTACCAGGCGGCAACGTTAAAGAAGGTGACATCGTCAAGGCCGTCATCGTCCGTGCCAAGAAGGAAACCCGTCGTCCGGACGGCTCCTACATCCGCTTTGATGAGAACGCTGCTGTCATCCTGAAGGGTGAAAGCGAGCCCCGCGGTACCCGTATCTTCGGGCCGGTCGCTCGTGAGCTGCGCGACAAGCGCTTCATGCGCATCGTTTCTCTCGCCCCGGAGGTGATCTAGTCTTATGAAGATTCATAAGGGAGATATGGTCGTTGTCATCTCGGGCCCGGATAAGGGTGCCCAGGGCAAGGTCATCGAGGCCTACCCGAAGCGCGAGAAGGTCCTCGTCGAGGGCGTCAACCGCATCAAGAAGCACGTCGCCAACTCCGCTACCGAGCGCGGTGCTGAGTCCGGCGGAATCGTGACCCAAGAGGCTCCGATCCACGTGTCCAACGTTGCGATCCTGGACTCCGAGGGCAAGCCGACCCGCGTGGGCTACCGTTTCGACGAAAACGGCAAGAAGGTCCGTATCGCGCGTAGCAACGGGAAGGACATCTAAACATGAGCGAGAACTACACCCCGCGCCTGAAGGCGCGCTACCGCGACGAAATCAAGAACACCCTCAACGAGGAGTTCCACTACGACAACGTCATGCAGATTCCGGGCGTGACCAAAGTTGTCGTCAACATGGGCGTCGGCGACGCTGCCCGTGACTCCAAGCTGATCAACGGTGCACTGGAAGACTTGGCCCTCATCACCGGCCAGAAGCCGCAGCTGCGCCGCGCACGCAAGTCCATCGCAAACTTCAAGCTGCGCGAGGGTATGCCGATCGGCGCCCGCGTCACCCTGCGTGGCGACCGCATGTGGGAGTTCCTGGACCGCCTGCTGACCATCGCGCTGCCGCGTATTCGCGACTTCCGCGGTCTGTCTGATCAGCAGTTCGACGGTCACGGCAACTACACCTTCGGCCTGTCCGAGCAGTCCATGTTCTACGAGATCGACATCGACAAGATGGATCGCCCGCGTGGTATGGACATCACGGTCGTGACCACCGCTACCAACGATGACGAGGGCCGCAAGCTCCTGCGCGAGCTGGGCTTCCCGTTCAAGTAAGGTAGCAAGCCGAGCTCCCAGCCGAGCCAAGGCTAGGAATTCGCGCTAAGCAAGACCCCGGCGGGTACTAACACGAAGTACCGGCTGGGGTTCTTCTCTGTCTTCTGTCTTTGTTGACTCTGTTCCTCTCTCAGTTGACGCCCCGGTTCCACCGCGATGCGTAGCAGAGTTCTGTGCGCTCTGCGGTGTATCCGAGATATAAGGTCGCTTAGAAAGCTTCATAGCCGCCTGCTGAGTGTCGGCGGCTGCTTACGGGCGCTGAGCTGGGCATAGAAAAGCTCCCGCAGTCACCGAGCTGGTGAGTACGGGAGCTTTAGCATTTACGGCTTCGCGTAATTAGGCGAAGAACTTGCGACGGGCCACGAAGGCGGCGGCGCCTGCCATGGCGACGCCGGCTAGGGCGATGAGGCCGCGTGCCACAGTGTTGGAGCCGGTCTCAGCGGCCATGCCGCGCGGGGCGGTGGCGGTGTCCTGAGCGGTGCCGAAACTCTGGGCGCCGGCGTAGGCGGCCTCGTCCAGCTTGCCGCCCTGGGCGATGACCTTGTCCTTGTTAGTGGCCAAAAGTTCCTCGGAGGCGGCCTTTTCTTCTGTGGTCGGCTGCTCGTTCACGCGGGACTTGTCCTGGGTGTAGGTCTTGCCGTCATGCATCAGGTACCAGGTCACGCCGCCGATGATGAGGTGCCGGCAGGGCCAGCCAAGCCAGCTTGGAGTAGTCCTTTTCTCCCTCTGCCTGCTGCTTGTTGTACTCGGCCAGCATGGCATCGGAAGCGGCGCGCATCTCGCCGGCGATCGGCTCGTTGACCTTGGTCAGATCGTCGACGTAGCCGCGCTTGTCCTGGGTGGACTGGTACCAGGTGGTGCCCTCTTCCTCGATGGTGGCTGGGCCGGGGGTGCCCTCGTTTTTCCGCGGGGTGCCTTCCTCGCCGGCGTCACCGGATTCGTCTTCGGAGGTGAAGTCGTTTTCTTCGCGCCACTCATTCAGGGCATTGTCGAGCTCGGTACCGGTCAGTTCGGTGGCATCCTCGCCGAAACCGGAGGCGTACTTGCCCTGGGCGTTCTTGTAGTACTCCGTGCCATCGACGGTGAGCGACATGGGTATTCCTGGGCCTGAGCGACGACGGTGCCGCCCAGGGTAAGAGCTGCGGCTAGGATGCCGTCGGTCAGGGGCGGGTGAGCTTCTGTATGAGAGGTTCTCCTTGAGAGTGATGGGACTAGGCGCCAACTTCGAATAGAGGACCATGGCGCCATCGAAATTGAGATTACCCCCAATAGTCACTTTTGCCACAACAAGTAACAATTGTCTCTTCAGTAACTTTGAGTGCTTCGGCACAATTTGGGGTTCAAAAGGGTAGACAGGGTTCGGGGTGAATATGCTCGGGACTGGGTAAATCTCCAGCTAGGTAGTGGATCGAACAGCTTTCGGCGTGTAGGACCCGTATCGCCCCAGCGTAAAAGTATTAGTCAAGACCCCCTTCCTTCGCTGGGGGTAAATTTCGGGGGTATAGATAATAGCGCCGGTACGGGTCGCGGCGCGCTGCCGCTACACCGAGGCAGGGTCTTTGCCCGGGTAGGGCACGGGCTGGACCCCGTCCGGGGAGACCTGGTCCGGCGCATGGTTGCCGGCGTCGGGGCTGACCACGGGCTCCGGCCGCCAGCCCACCACCGCGTTGCGGACGGCCGGCTGCCACAGGTTGGCGGGCTGGATGCAGCTGATGGTCAACAGGCGCCCGGGCTGGGGGCCGTCACCCCACACGGCGGTATCGTCAGTTAGGCCACCCTTGTCGAGGTCGTGGGGGTCGGTTGCTGTATAGACCAGCCAGTCGTCGCCGGAGGACTCCGTGCGCAGATAGAGGTTGTCGAAGACCCCGGACACACCCGCGCCCGTGTGACCGGCGACCACCACGAGGTCCTCGGCGGTGGTGCCGGGCAGGGAATAGGGGCGGTCATCCGCGGTATACGTGCACGCGGTGTCCATGTTTTCCGGATCGATGGCGCCGTCCGTGACTCGGCAGGGCTCCGCGTCGAAGTTAGCGTGAATGCCTACCGCCGGCACGTACATCTCCTGCGCTGGGGACGGGGCGATAGCCGGGGGCTGACTTGCGTGAGCTAACAGCTGTGGGGCCTGAGTGATCTCCTCCGGGGTGTCGACGGTGTGCTGGATTGAGAAGATTAGCGCGACCGTAGCGACGCGGACCACGCGCGGAGCAATCCGGGCCGGACCTTGGCTTGGCTAGTGTTGGCTTCCCCGCTAACCGGCGCGGCCGCGGCAGCCTCCTGCTGCGGCGGGAAAGCCAAAGGGTGCTGCCGCGGGGCGGTGTCCGCGCTCCGGCGAGGGCTTGTGGCTTCCGGGCGCGGGCGGGCGGTGGAGCGTGAATCCGGGCGGGCAGCGTCGTCCCGGGCCTGTAAGGCGGCCCAGGCGCTGGTGTGTGGGTGGCTCGGCATCGAGGTGGTTCCGAAAGGGGGAAAGGCGGGGAGGGGAAAGGGGGGCGGCGGTGGGGGCGGGGGAACGAATATACACAACCATAGTGTCTGGAGTGATGGGAGTTGCAAAAGACACGGTTGGGGTGATGGGAAACTTGCTGCCTGATTATGCAACTGCTGTATAGAGCCTTAGAATTTTATGCGTACTAGGCCCGCGTGGCCCCTTCCGCGTAACCGCAGTAAAGGAAATCAATGTCGTTGAATGATTCGGCCGCCGCGGCCGTCAATAAGAAAGTGACCCTGCTGGATAAATCCTTCAGCAGGTTCGCGGGCCGCTCCACCCTGGCAGGCGTGTACTTGACCGTGGGTGCGGCCTTCGCCGGTGTCGTGGGTAACTCGGTGGAGCAGCTCGCTCCCGGCTTGGGAACCCCAGTCTTTGCCATGCTCTTCGGCCTGGGCCTGTTCGCCATCGTGGTGCTCGGCGCTGACCTGGCCACCGGCAACATGATGTATATGGTCTACGGCGCGGTCAACAAGCAGGTCTCGTGGGGCAAGGGCCTCTGGCTGCTCATCGTAACGACCTTTTTCAATCTGGTGGGGGTCATCCTGTTTGCCGCGGCCATGGGCATGTCGGCGAAATTCTCCGGCATGGATCCCACCCACCTCATCGTCACCCTGTCCGAGGGCAAGCTGACCAAGTCCCCGCAGGGCATGTTCGTTGAGGCCATCCTGGCCAACTTCGTGGTCAACATGGCCATCGTGGGCGGCATCTTCGCCAAGGAGGTCGTCTCCAAGTTCTTCATGATCGTGCCGATCATCGCCTGCTTCGTGGGCCTGGGCCTCGAGCACGTTATTGCTAACTTCTGCCTCTTCCTGCTCACCGCCTTCGGTTCGGATCCGCTCCCGGTCGCGCTGACCATCGGCAACGTCGCGCTCAACTGGACCCTGGTCTGGCTGGGTAACTTGGTCGGCGGCGGCTTCCTCATCGGCGGCGTCTACGCCTGGCTGAACAACGGCCCCGTGGAATACCGCGACTAATCCCCGCCGAGGGATGGGAAACTCAGACCTTTTGGCTCCGCGAGTTTCCTAATTTCGGCAAGTTCTCACGTGGTGAGGACAACGCCCGCTGGGTGCCTGCCCGGCGGGCCTTCGTGATCTGGTGCTACTGATCTGGCGTTGGTGATCTGGTGGTGCGGTTGTAGCTAGCCCCGTGAGCGGTCCAGCTGGCCGGAGTACAGGTTAAACCGGTCGCCGCGGGCGAAGCCGACGAGTGCCATGCCGGCCTCGCGGGCGGTCTCGACGGCAAGTGAGGAGGCGGCGGAGACCGCAATCAGCGCGGGGAAGCCGGCCATGGCGGCCTTTTGTACCAGCTCGAAGGAGGCACGCGAGCTGACAACCAGCACCATGTCGTGGGCGGGCAGGCGGCCTTCCAGCAGCAGGTGTCCGATGACCTTGTCGGCGGCGTTGTGCCGGCCGATGTCCTCGCGCACGACCACCGGTTCGCCGCCCATGGTGAAGGCAGCCGCGGCGTGGATGCCGCCGGTCTTTTTGAACTGCTTCTGGTGCTCACGCAGGCGGTCCGGGATGTTTGCAATGAGCTGCGGGTCCACGTCCCAGTGGGGGATGGGGTAGGGCAGCCTGTGCTGGAGTTGCTCGATGGAGGAGGTACCGCAGACCCCGCACGCGGAGGTCGTCAGCCCCAGGCGCAGATCCGATAGTTCGATGACGTTCTGCCGGGCCAGTTCCACGTCCAGCAGGTTGTAGGTGTTCTCCCCGTTGACGGTAGACCCGGCGCAGTAGCGCGCGGTCGTCACGTCGGTGGCGGTACGGATGTGGCCCTCCGAGTGGAGGAAGCCGTGGGCCAGCTCCACGTCGTGGCCCGGGGTGCGCATGGTGGTCGTAATCGTCTGGCCGTCCACGCGGATCTCCAGCGGCTCCTCGCCCGCGACGGTGTCGGCCCGGGTGTCGACCTGGGTGAGCTGGCCGCCCGAGGCGAGGCGCACGCGGGTGACGGCAAAGCGGGCGTTAACCCTCTTGGACACTAATCCTCCTGGTCTGTTTTATCTCTGACCTGTTTTTCTCTGGCCTGGGGTCTTACTGACCTGGCTTGCTATGACCTGGCCGGTGCGGCCGGGTTGCTACTGCTCGGCGAGCTGGGCGCGCAGCTTGTCGATGTGCTGGCGGGCCTCGTCGGTGTTCTGGGACGCGAGGCCGACTAGGAACGCGGTTAGCGGTGCGGCCGGGCGGGAACGGTTGTGGGCGACGTCAGCGGTCAGGTCGAGCAGTTCCTTGGTCAGGGCGGTGGCATCCGCCTTGTCCAGGCCCAGGTAGCCGGCGGCTTCGACGAGCCAGGCGTGGGCGGATTGCATGGGTTCTTTGTTGTTATCGATCTTCTTCGCATCATCAGACATGGGACCCAGTTTAGGTCCCCGCACAAAAGGAGGCGTTGGTGCTGGTGGAGGGGATAACGGGAGGTTGGTCGGGTTCTGAGACGGGGTGGCGGAAGGGGAGCGGGAAGCTGCCGCGGGCGGGCAATCAGTCGTGAGCAGGAGAAATTTTACAAACGCCCTGCTGGTTGGGTACAATTTCCCGTTGGAATAGCGTCCGTCAGGGGTTTAAACCCCTGACCTGCTTGGCAGTGCCCTAAGGGTCCTGCTGAGCCGTGATTTTTTAGGCGCCTTCCAGGTAAGAATTGAACATCAACTTTGTTGTAGGCCCCTCGCCGATAGAGCGGACCGTGTCTGTATCAAAGGGTGGCGAGCGCCTCGCGGTATTGACCGCGGGGAGCGTGAGTAGCCCGAAATCACACGGAAAACGCGCGTGGTGAGTTCAGTCGAACGGGCAGACAGTCTCTGTCTGCCTTGCGGCTGGGGTGGGAACCGCAACGAGAAAGGTAACGGTCGTTTAACCATGACCATGACTGATCCTATCGCCGACATGCTGTCGCGCGTGCGCAACGCAAGCCATGCGCACCACGACACCGTGTCGATGCCGACCTCCAAGATTAAGGCCAACATCGCTGAGATCTTGAAGCAGGAAGGCTACATCGCTGACTACTCTGTCGAGGAGCGCGAGCTGTCCCTCGAGCTTAAGTACAACAACCGTGAGCGCTCCCTGTCCGGTCTGCGCCGCGTGTCTAAGCCGGGTCTGCGTGTGTATGCAAAGTCCACCAACCTGCCGAAGGTTCTTGGCGGCCTGGGCGTGGCTATCATCTCCACGTCCCACGGTCTGCTGACCGATCGTCAGGCTCAGGAGAAGGGCGTAGGCGGAGAAGTTCTCGCCTACGTCTGGTAAGGGAGGTATGACACATGTCTCGAGTCGGTCTAGCACCCATCGCCGTTAAGAGCGGCGTCGAAACCAAGATCAACGGACAGACCGTCGAGGTCAAGGGCCCGAAGGGAACCCTGGCCGTCGAGGTCCCGGAGCCGATCACCGTCGCCGTGGAGGATAACGAGATCCGCGTCTCCCGCCCGGATGATCACCGCAAGCACCGTGCCCTGCATGGCTTGTCTCGTTCCCTCATCAACAACGCCGTTGTCGGCGTGACCGATGGCTACACCATCAAGATGGAAATCTTCGGTGTCGGCTACCGCGTTCAGCAGAAGGGTTCGAACCTGGAGTTCAACTTGGGCTATTCCCACCCGATCCTCATTGAGGCTCCGGAGGGCATCAGCTTCGCAACTGATGGCGCCACCAAGTTCTCCATCACTGGCATTGACAAGCAAGCTGTCGGACAGATCGCCGCGAACATCCGCCGCCTGCGTAAGGACGATCCTTACAAGGGCAAGGGCATTCGTTACGAAGGCGAGCAGATCCGCCGCAAGGTCGGAAAGACGGGTAAGTAAGCAATGGCAAACACTGAAAACAACAAGCGCACTCCAGTCGGCAAGGATATCTCTAGCCGTCGTCGCGAGGCACGCGCCCGCCGTCACTTCCGTATCCGTAAGACCCTGCGCGGTACCCCGGAGGCACCGCGTCTGGTTCTCCACCGCTCTTCCCGCCACATGCACGTCCAGGTCATCGACGACCTGGCGGGCCACACCTTGGTCTCCGCGTCCACCATGGAAGCGGACATCCGCGCACTCGAAGGCGACAAGAAGGCTAAGGCTTCCAAGGTGGGTGAGCTGATCGCAGAGCGCGCCAAGGCAGCTGGCATTGAGCAGGTTGTCTTCGACCGCGGTGGTTACAAGTACCACGGTCGCGTCGCAGCTCTGGCTGAGGCCGCACGTGAAGGCGGTCTGAAGTTCTAATGGTCAACGGAAACATCAACGGAAGGAACGCCTAATGTCGGACCGTGAACAGCGTGACGGCGGACGCTCCGCCGAGAACAAGAACAACAACCGCGGTGGCCACAACCGCCGCAACGATCGTCGTAACCAAGACAACGAGCGCGATAAGTACATCGAGCGCGTTGTGACCATCAACCGCGTGTCCAAGACCGTCAAGGGTGGCCGCAACATGTCGTTCACCGCTCTCGTGGTCGTTGGCGATGGCCAGGGCATGGTCGGCGTCGGCTACGGCAAGGCCAAGGAAGTCCCGGCCGCCATCCAGAAGGGTGCCGAGGAAGCTCGCAAGAACTTCTTCCGCGTCCCGATGATCGCCGGCACCATCACCCACCCGGTCGAGGGCCGCGACGCCGCCGGCATCGTCATGATGAAGCCGGCCGCCCCCGGTACCGGTGTCATCGCCGGTGGCGCTGCCCGCCCGGTGCTTGAGTGCGCCGGCGTGCAGGACATCCTGTCGAAGTCCCTGGGCTCCGACAACGCCCTCAACGTCGTCCGCGCTACCGTGGACGGCCTCAAGCAGCTGGTCCGCCCCGAGGAAGTTGCCGCTCGCCGCGGCAAGTCTGTCGAGGAGGTCACCCCGGCCCGTATGCTGCGCCGTCGCGCAGGTCAGGAGGCATAAACAATGGCTCTGAAGATTACTCAAATTAAGGGCCTGGTGGGCACGAAGCCGAACCACCGCGCCAACATTGAGGCCCTGGGCCTCAAGCGGATCGGTCAGTCCGTCGTTAAGCAGGACACCCCGGTCATCCGCGGCATGGTTAACAAGGTGCGTCACCTGGTCACCGTTGAAGAAGTGGCAGGGGAGTAGATAAATCATGGCTGATATCATCAAGCTGCACGATCTGCGCCCTTCCAAGGGTGCAAACAAGGCTAAGACCCGCGTCGGCCGCGGTGAAGCTTCCAAGGGTAAAACCGCCGGCCGCGGTACCAAGGGTACTAAGGCGCGTAAGCAGGTTTCGGCTGCTTTCGAGGGTGGCCAAATGCCCATCCACATGCGTCTGCCGAAGCTCAAGGGCTTCCGCAACCCGAACAAGGTCGATTACCAGGTGGTCAACGTGTCCGACCTGGCCAAGGCCTTCCCGAACGGCGGCGACGTCACTGTCGCAGACATTGTCTCCGCCGGCCTGGTCCGCGCTAAGCAGCCGGTCAAGGTCCTGGGCAACGGTGAAATCAGCGTCAAGCTGAACGTCACCGCTGACAAGTTCTCCAAGTCCGCTGTGGAGAAGATCGAGGCCGCCGGTGGTTCCACCACCGCGACCAAGTAAGTCTTTTTAAGACCTACTAAACAACAATCCCACCGCCGGGTTCCCGTTTCGGGGACACCGACGGTGGGATTGTTCTATGTCTTATCTGCCACTCCAGCACTCACCGCTCTGTGGAGGCAAGCGCCAGGTGAACGGCGCGATAGGTTACTTGGAGTCTCCGGAGGCCGGCGCGGACGGCTCGGTGGAGGAGACGTCGTGTTCGTTCTCGCTGCGGGAGGAGTCGTCGCAGGCGGTGGCGCCGCCCACGGCGAGCAGCGCGGTCAGGGCGACGGCCGCCAGGCGGCGGGTGGGGTGAAGCTTAGTGGTAGCCATAGATAGAATTCCTTCCTTTAACGGCTAACGGTTGTCTGTCCTGCCAGCCTAGTCGTTTTTGCGGAATGCGTTGTGGGCTACCCGATTCCGCAGGGGAATAACGGCGATGAACGCCACGGCCACGACGAGCCAGCCCGCGCCCAGAAGGAGCCCGGCGTTGGCCAGGCGCGGGGCGATTTCTAGATCCCCGGCTTTGTAGGCCATCACCAGGCCGATTACCGCGCCCCAAGCGAAACCGAGCAGGCTGACGGTGATGAGGGGAGCGAAGATCTCGTAGGCGGCCACGCGGGTGAGAAAGCCCGGGCGCAGCCCCATCAGCCGGAGGCTGCGGGTCAGGTCAGCGTTGGCGAAGACCTCGTGCGCCTGGCCCTGCAGGATGGACATTGCCATGATGCAGAAGCCGAAGGAAATGGTCAGGATGATCCCGGTGAAAACGTCGTGGAAAATGATGGAGGTCTCCGGGGTTTCCCGCAGCGACTGGCTCAGATCGTCGTCACCGAAGGGGGAGACGACCATGTACCCGGCCAAGAAGCCGAAGAGCGCGCTCGGAGAGACCCGCCGCCAGGCCGCCCGGGCCCCGGTGGCCACCCGGCGGGAGGCGATGAAGTTGGCGGTAGACCCCAGGGCGCCGGCAGCCCAGGCGCTGACCTGGAGGAAGAGCGGGGCGATGAGGTTTAGAGTTCCGATGAGCAGGAGCAGGAAAACGGCGACGGCGAGCATAGCCGACAGGCTGGCAAAGAAGTCGAACTGATTAACTCCCACCAACAGGCCGACGGCGAGCACCAGGAAAGCCACGGCGCGCCACCACCGCAGGGCGCGGGGCAGCTGGCGGCGGGCTACCCCTAGCGGGCTCACCGCGACCCGCTGCATGCCGGCCAGGGCGGCGGCCAACGCCAGGACGATGAGAGCGGAACCGACGGCCAGGTAGCCCCACCACGGCAGGTAGAGCTCGGACGGGGAGATGGGAATCCCCATAAAGGTCAGGCTGGAAAAGGCGGGGGCCAGTAGCGCGCTGATAAACGCCCCGAGAACCGTGCCGAGCAGTGCGTTGATGCCCGTCTCCAGGACCGTCATGCGGGTGATGTCGCGGGCGCTGAGTCCCACCAGTCGCAGCGCGGCCAGCCGCCGCTCCCGCCCGGCAGCGCTGGTCACTGCGGCCTGGGAGATGAGGCTAAACAGGGCAGGAACGAGGAACGCGCAGGCAGTTAGTGCCAAGACCGTCCAGGTGTGGGCGTCCATGCCCGGCTGGGAGGTATCCAAGCTGGCCTGGAGGTCAGCGTCCTCGCCCCGGCGGTAGAACATGTACGTCCCGCCGGCGACGAGGAAAGCAATCGTCGCGCCCACGGTTAGCGAGCCGAGCGAGAGCAGTGTCAGGGTGCCGGTGCCGGTACGGGAGGACACGGAGGCCCGAAACAGCTGCAGGGTCAGGCCGCCGATGGGGGCGCGCGCCGGCGCGGGCCTAAAGGGGCGGGCGGTCGGGGACGCGGTGGGAGTGCTCATCGTGCCACCCCCAACCGGCGGTCGTCGTGGATGATGCCGTCGCGCAGCTCGATGCGCCGGTCCAGCCAGTCGGCCACCTGCGCGTCGTGGGTGACCAGCACCAGGGTAGAGCCTTGCTGGCGCACCAGCGTAGTCAGCATCTGCATGACGTCGTGCCCGGTGGCCTGGTCGAGCGCCCCGGTCGGCTCGTCGGCGAAGATGACCGCGGGCTCGGTGGCCAGCGCGCGGGCGATGGCCACGCGTTGGGCCTGCCCGCCGGACATCTGCCCGGGGCGGCGGTCGGCGAACTCGCCCAGGCTCAGCTGATCCAGCAGGTGGACGGCGCGGCGCCGGGCCTTCCGGCGGGAGGTGCCGGTCAAGGTAGCCGGCAGCGCGATGTTCTCCGCGGCGGTCAGCTCCGGCAGGAGCTGCCCGTCCTGGAAGACGAAGCCGAAGGAGCTAAGGCGCAGGTGCGAGCGGTCGCCGTCGTTGAGTTCGGTCAGGTCGGTCGTTCCGAAGTGGACCCGGCCGGTGCTGGGCAGCAGGACCCCGGACATGCAGTGCAGGAGGGTGGACTTGCCGGAGCCGGACGGGCCCATGATGGCGGCGGTTTCACCCGGGGAAAGATTCAGTGTGATGCCGGAGAGGACATCGGTGCCGCCAAAATTCTTGGTGACGTCGTTGAGTTTCAATGTGGTGGTCATGTCTACCTATTCAACGTAGGAAAACGCCGGCGCAGAAGCGGGGTGGTCCTAGATTTCTGGGTAGGGCTGGCCCTACCCCCACCGAAAGCGCAGGCGTTAAAGTCTGTCAGTGTGAAACTCCCGTGGAAGCATAACCCGCGCGCGGCCGTCAACCCGGCCGCCACCGAGCGCGTGCAGGAGCGGGCGCAAGCCCAGCGCTTGGCCGAGCTTACCCGCGCCCGCCGGGCGATCGCGGACGCCTATGAAATCGAGCGCCAGCGCATCGAGCGGGACCTGCACGACGGCACCCAGCAGTACCTCGTGGCGGCTTCCATCAAGCTGGGCGAGGCCCTGCTGGACCTGGACGGCATCGAGGCAGAGCTGGTGCGCGCGGCCAAGGAAGACATCGATAACGGGCTGGGCAGCCTGCGCGGGACCGTCCGTGGCATCCAGCCGCAGGTGCTCACGGACCGCGGGCTGGTGGCCGCGCTTGACGATGCCGCGGTGGGGCTGGGTCCGCACGTCGCCGTCCGCGCCCCGCACCCCCTGCCGGAGCTGCAACCCAGCATTTTGGCGGCCGCCTATTTCTTCGCCACCGAGGCTATGACCAATGCCGCCAAGCACGCCCCGGGCGCGGCGGTCAGCGTCCTGGTCACCGCCGACGCCAACCTGCGCATCACCGTGGTGGACGAGGGGCCGGGCGGGGCCGAGCTGGCCCGCGGCCGCGGCCTGGCCGGGATGCGCGAGCGGCTGGCGGCTTTCGGCGGCAGGCTGGAGCTGACCTCGCCGGCGGGCGGGCCCACGCGGGTGGCGGCGGTCATTCCGTTGCTGTTGGAACGAGGAGAAACGGGGATCGGATAATGCGGATTGTTATCGCGGATGATTCCGCGCTGCTGCGCGAAGGCGTGGCCGGGCTACTGGAGCGCCGCGGCCACCGCGTCGTCGGACAGGCCAGCGACGCCGACCAGCTGGTCGGCCTGGTGCGCGAGCTGGCCGCCGCCGGCCAGCTCCCCGAGGTCTTAATCACTGACGTACGGATGCCGCCGCGCATGGCCGACGACGGCCTGCGAACCGCGGTGAGCCTGCGGCAGGAGTTTCCAGGCCTGGCGGTCGTGGTCTTGAGCCAGTACGTGGCCCCGGCCTATGCCGTGGAGCTTTTCGATAACACTGACGGCGGGACCGGCTACCTGCTCAAAGACCGGGTATCAGAAGTGGCAGACTTCCTTAAGTCCCTGGACACCGTGGCCGCCGGCGGCGTGGTCATCGACCCGACGGTGGCGCAGGCGCTGATGAACTCGGCGCGCAGCGGCATCGGTGAGCTCACCCCGCGGGAGCGGGAGGTACTAGAGCTGATGTCATGCGGGCTGTCCAACCGGGAGATTGAAAACAAGCTGTTCCTATCGACGGCGGCGGTGGGGAAACATGTGAGCAATATCTTCCTGAAACTGCGCCTGGACCCGGCGCAAGAAAACCGGCGGGTCAAGGCCATCTTGCGCTACCTCGCGCAGCGCCAGCTGCCCGGTTAAGGCGAACCTAATCGCTTTTAGGCCGTTGCTATTGGGGCAATGCTTTTGCGGCTGGTAGGGTAATGGGGTCAAAACTGTTCATCCCACCCGGAGGGCTCACCAGGCCGCCTTCACCGCGCGCGTCGCGGACGGCGGCCGGGCCGTGCCCAGCGGGTCAAATGAGTATCCACCTCGAGGCAGTAGAAGGGCACCGGCACGCGCGAGACGCGGGCGGTATTTTTCTGCGGACGCCCTCGGTAGGCCAGGAGGATTGTGTAGTGTCCGCCATTGTCCAGGCATTTAAGGACGCCGATCTGCGCAAGAAGATCATCTTTACGATCGTGATGATCATCGCGTACCGCATCGGCGCGCAGATCCCGTCCCCGGGCGTCGACTACGGCGCCATCGCGGGTCGTCTGCGCGACCTGACGGAAGAATCCGGCAACCTGTACTCCGTCATCAACCTGTTCTCGGGTGGCGCGCTGTTGCAGCTGTCGATTTTCGCCATCGGCATCATGCCGTACATTACGGCCTCCATCATCGTGCAGCTGCTAACCGTGGTCATCCCGCACTTCGAGCAGCTGAAGAAGGAAGGCCAGTCTGGGCAGACCAAGATGACACAGTACACGCGCTACCTCACCGTGGCGCTGGCGCTGCTGCAGTCCTCCGGCATCGTCGCCCTGGCAGACCGTCAGCAGCTGCTAGGCCAAGGCGTGGAGGTCCTGGTTCCGGACCGCAACATCTTCGACCTGGTGGTGCTGGTGCTGGTGATGACCTCCGGCGCCGTGCTCGTGATGTGGATGGGCGAGCTGATTACCGAAAAGGGTATCGGCAACGGCATGTCCCTGATGATCTTCGCAGGTATCGCGACCCGTCTGCCTACCGACGGCATGAACATCCTGCAGAACAACGGCGGCCTGGTCTTCGCCATGATCGTCGCCGGCGTCATCGTCCTGGTTATCGGCATCACCTTCATTGAGCAGGGCCAGCGCCGCATCCCGGTCCAGTACGCCAAGCGCATGGTGGGCCGTCGCCAGTACGGTGGTTCCTCCACCTATCTGCCTCTGAAGGTCAACCAGGCCGGCGTAATCCCGGTGATCTTCGCTTCCTCGCTGATCTACATGCCGGTGCTTATCACCCAGATCGTTAACTCCAACAACGCGGTCACCCCGGACAACTGGTGGCAGCGCAACGTCATCTCCTGGCTGCAGAGCCCGGCGTCCTGGCAGTACATCGTGCTCTACTTCGTGCTGACCATCTTCTTCGCCTACTTCTACGTATCGGTTCAGTACGATCCAGCGGAGCAAGCGGATAATATGAAGAAGTACGGTGGCTTCATTCCGGGCATCCGCCCCGGCCGCCCGACGGCCGAGTACCTGGGCTACGTGATGAACCGCCTGCTGTTCGTGGGCGCTGCCTACCTGGGTATCATTGCTATCCTGCCGAATATCCTGCTGGACTTCGGCGTGGGGAACTCCCAGGGCGGCGGCATGACCGCCTTCGGTGGTACCGCGATCTTGATTATGGTCTCTGTTGCCTTGACTACCGTCAAGCAGATTGAGTCCCAGCTTCTGCAATCGAACTACGAAGGACTGTTGAAATAATGCGTTACGTACTCCTTGGACCTCCCGGTGCCGGCAAAGGCACGCAGGCCGCTATCTTGAGCGAAAAGCTGGGCATCCCACACATCTCCACCGGTGACCTCTTCCGCGCCAACATCGGCGAGGGCACCGAGCTGGGCAAGGAAGCCAAGTCCTACATGGACGCTGGCCAGCTCGTGCCGACTGACGTCACCGCCCGCATGGTCAAAGACCGCCTCGAGCAGGACGACGCCGCCAAGGGATTCCTGCTGGACGGCTTCCCGCGCACCGTGGCGCAGGCCGACATCCTGACCAAGCTGCTGGCCGACAAGGGCCTGGAGCTGGACGGCGTGCTGAACTTCGAGGTTTCCGAGGACGTCGTGGTCGAGCGCATGCTGGCCCGCGGCCGCGCGGATGACACCGAGGACACTATCCGCACCCGCTTGGGCGTCTACCGCGATGAGACTTTCCCGCTTATCCAGCACTACGGCGACGCCATCATCTCGATCAAGGCCGAGGGCGAGATCGAAGAGATCAACTCCCGCGCCATGGAAGCACTGGGGAAGTAGGTTAGGAGCCATTTCCATCTTCTCGCGCCGTAGCAAACGCATCCCCGCCCGCACCCCGGGCGAACTCGACGCCATGCAGGCGGCCGGCGAAATCGTCGGCCGCGCCCTGCAGGCCGTGCGCTTGGCTGCGGCGCCTGGCGTATCTACCCTCGAGCTCGACGCCGTCGCGGAAGAACTCATCCGCGGCGCCGGGGCTCAGCCCACCTTTAAGGGCTACGAGGGCTTCCCGGGCTCCATCTGCGCCTCCGTCAACGACGTCATCGTCCACGGCATCCCCGATATCGAGACGGTCTTGGCCGAGGGTGACTTGGTCTCCATCGACTGCGGGGCCACCCTCGACGGCTGGGTGGGTGACAGCGCCTGGACCTTCCCCGTCGGCGAGGTCAGCGCGGAGGCTGCCAAGCTGAACGATGCCACCGCCTGGGTCCTGTCCGAGGGGCTTCAAGCCATGGTGCCGGGCAACCGACTGACCGACGTCTCCCACGCGCTCGAGCTAGCCACCTGGGCCGCCGAGGAAAAGTTCGGTGTCGAGCTGTTCATTGTCGACGGCTACGGCGGCCACGGCATCGGCCGCACCATGCACGAGGAGCCCTACCTGGCCAACGAGGGCCGCCCGGGCCGCGGGCCCTATATCCAGGAAGGCTCCGTGCTGGCCATCGAGCCCATGCTGACGCTGGGCACCGAAGACTCCGTGGTTCTGGACGACGACTGGACCGTCATTACCGAGGACGGCTCGCTGGCCTCCCACTGGGAGCACACCGTCGCCGCCACCGCCGACGGCCCGCGCATCCTGACGCCGCGCTACAATAAGTAGCCCGGCCTTACTAGGGCCAGGCTTCCGAGAGCACCGGGCAGCGCGCGGCGGCGCCGGGCGGGAAAGCCCGTGCGCGGCTACGATTTGGTAACGTTCACGCCCGGCTGGGAAATTCCTCGGACAGAGGTCTATAATTTCCAGCATGTCGAAATTCCGCTTCAATGCCGTCCCCCTGGCTTTCCGTCGCGCCGCCCTCGCGCTGGCCGCCACGGTGGCCATGGCCGTCACCCTGATTGGTGGCGTACCGAACGCCCGCGCCCAGCAAATGCCGGACCCGACCCGTTTGTCCTCCCAGGTTCAGCTGAACCAGGGTAGCTCCGAACTGCCGAACTTCGACCAGCTGTCCAAGCAGGTGCAGGACGAGGCTGACAAGTTCTTCGGCGGGGCTCGCGAGCAGGCCTGGAACACCCGCAATCAGATGCTTGACGAGGTCAACAAGCTCAACCCGCAGGCCACCAACGCTCTGCGCCCGGTCGTCGACAACGTCCTGAACGCTTTGTTCCCGGGCCTGGTGGCCCAGAAGCAGGCCGAGGCTAAGGCCGCGCGCGACGCCGCTGCCCGCGCCCAGGCTGAGCAGGCCGCCCGCGAGAAGGCTGCCGCCGAGGCCGCTGCCCGTAAGGCGGAGCAGGAGCGCCAGCGCAACGCCTTCAACCGCGGCCCGTGCCCGGCCGACGCCGCCGTCTGCGTCGACCTAGACGGCCGCCGCACCTGGCTGCAGAAGAACGGTGATGTCACCTACATCGCCCCGTCCATGGCCCCGGGCAAGCCGGGCCAGGAGACCCCGCGTGGCACCTTCCACGTCAACCGTAAGATTAAGGACGAGATCTCCTACGAGTTCAACAACGCTCCGATGCCTTACGCCATCTACTTCACCAACAGCGGCCACGCCTTCCACCTGGGCGACCCGGCCTACGACTCCGCCGGTTGCGTCCGTCTGCCGGACCAGGCTGCTATCCGTTACTTCAACGACCTGCAGATTGGTGACAAGGTTTTCATCTACTAAGCGAAGCTTCGACATCTAAAACTTCCCCGGCCCGCCCCGCACCGCCTCTTATCGCGCGGGGCGGGCCTTTTTGCGGGCGCTTGCCGTCTGGGTTCCTGCACAAGGATAGTGGCACGGGTTTGGAATTCGTGTCGTTAACGCGTATGCTCTTAGTTTGGTGTATGTGTGCGGAACTTCCCGCACGTTAAACGCCAGGTAGTAGACAAATACATGCAGTCGCTTTGGTTAGTCGCCAGCGGCTAGAAAAGTTGAGGTTATGGCTAAGGAAGGCGCAATTGAGGTCGAGGGCCGCATCATCGAGCCCTTGCCGAATGCAATGTTTCGTGTCGAGCTAGACAACGGACACAAGGTTCTTGCCCACATTTCGGGCAAAATGCGTCAACACTACATCCGCATCCTCCCTGAGGACCGGGTAGTTGTTGAGCTGTCTCCTTACGACCTTACCCGCGGACGCATCGTCTACCGCTACAAGTAAAGACAGTAAGCCTCCTTACCCAGGGGCGGCCGCAAGGCCGGTCGCCTTTTTCCACCTCAGGCCACGGTGGCTTGAGCCCCACCACAATTTCGCGCTGGCACCGGTACGGTCCGGGCAGCGCGCGAAATGGTAGGGGACGGGTAGGGAGAAAACCACCGTAAAAACCCGAAAGGACAAGCCACATGGCACGTCTAGCTGGTGTTGATCTCCCGCGCAATAAGCGCATGGAGATCGCTCTCACCTACATCTATGGCATCGGGCACACCCGTGCCAAGGCACTGCTGGAAAAGACCGGCATCTCTCCCGACCTGCGTACCGACAACCTGGATGATGACCAGCTGTCGGCACTGCGTGACGCGATCGAGGCTGAGTACAAGGTAGAAGGCGATCTGCGCCGCCAGGTACAGGCTGACATCCGCCGCAAGATTGAAATTGGCTGCTACCAGGGCCTGCGCCACCGCCGTGGCCTGCCGGTTCGTGGTCAGCGCACCAAGACCAATGCTCGTACTCGTAAGGGTCCGAAGAAGACGATCGCAGGAAAGAAGAAGTAATTCATGCCTCCAAAGACTCGTTCCGGCGCCCGCCGTTCCGGCCGTCGCGTCGTAAAGAAGAATGTGGCCCAGGGCCACGCGTACATCAAGTCCACCTTCAACAACACCATCGTCTCGATCACCGATCAGACCGGTGCTGTGATTTCCTGGGCATCCTCCGGCCACGTCGGCTTCAAGGGTTCCCGTAAGTCCACCCCGTTCGCAGCCCAGATGGCTGCAGAGTCCGCCGCCCGCAAGGCGATGGAGCACGGGATGAAGAAGGTTGACGTTTTCGTTAAGGGCCCGGGCTCGGGCCGCGAAACCGCAATCCGTTCGCTCCAGGCCGCCGGCCTGGAGGTGTCCTCGATCTCGGATGTGACTCCGCAGCCGCACAACGGCTGCCGTCCGCCGAAGCGTCGTCGCGTTTAAGGGAAGGAAGAGGTAACTAAACTATGGCTCGTTATACCGGCCCCGCTACCCGTGTATCCCGCCGTCTCCGCGTCGACCTAGTCGGCGGCGATATGGCGTTTGAGCGCCGCCCGTACCCCCCGGGACAGGCTGGCCGCAACCGCATCAAGGAATCCGAGTACTTGCTGCAGCTGCAGGAAAAGCAGAAGGCAAAGTACACCTATGGTGTCCTGGAGCGTCAGTTCCGTCGCTACTACGCAGAGGCCAATCGTCTGCCGGGCAAGACCGGTGACAACCTAGTCATCCTCCTGGAGTCCCGCCTGGACAACGTGGTCTACCGCGCTGGTCTGGCTCGCACCCGTCGCCAGGCCCGTCAGCTGGTCTCCCACGGCCACTTCACCGTCAACGGTAAGAACATCAACGTTCCGTCCTTCCGCGTGACGCAGTACGACATCATCGATGTCCGCGAGCGTTCCCAGAAGATGGAATGGTTCGAAGAGGCCCAGGACCGCCTGGCCGACGCCAACGTTCCGGCATGGCTGCAGGTCGTTCCGGAGACCCTGCGCATCCTCGTGCACCAGCTGCCCGAGCGCGCACAGATCGACATCCCGCTGCAGGAGCAGCTCATCGTCGAGCTTTACTCGAAGTAAACTTCGAAAAGTCCTCTTTATCCCTCTACCGACGTCATATAGCGGGCGTCGAAAAGGAGAATTTCAATGCTCATTTCCCAGCGTCCTCAGCTCTCCGAGGAATTCATCGACTCGTCTCGTTCCAAGTTCGTCATCGAACCGCTCGAGCCGGGCTTCGGTTACACCCTCGGCAACTCCCTGCGTCGCACCTTGCTGTCGTCCATCCCGGGCGCGGCCGTGACCTCCGTCAAGATTGATGGCGTTCTCCACGAGTTCACCACCATCAACGGGGTCAAGGAAGACGTTTCCGAGATCATCCTGAACATCAAGGGCCTAGTGCTGTCGTCCGACTCCGAGGAGCCGGTCGTTATGTACCTGAGCAAGGAAGGCCCGGGCGAGGTCACCGCGGGCGACATTCAGCCGCCGGCCGGCGTGGAGATCCACAACCCGGATCTGCACATCGCCAGCCTGAATGACACCGCGAAGCTGGACATGGAGCTCGTCGTAGAGCGCGGCCGCGGCTACGTGCCGGCCGCCGCTACGTCTGGGGAAATCGGCCGCATCCCGGTCGACCAGATCTACTCCCCGGTCCTCAAGGTTTCGTACAAGGTCGAGGCAACTCGTGTTGAGCAGCGCACCGACTTTGACAAGCTAATCATCGACGTGGAGACCAAGAACTCCATCACCGCGCGCGACGCCCTGGCTTCCGCCGGTGGCACCCTGGTTGAGCTGTTCGGCTTGGCCCGCGAACTCAACACGGCCGCCGAGGGCATCGAGATCGGCCCGTCCCCGCAGGAGACGGAGTTCATCGCTGCCTACAGCAAGCCGATTGAGGACTTGAACTTCTCCGTTCGCTCCTACAACTGCCTGAAGCGCCAGGAAATCCACACCGTCGGTGAGCTCGCCGAGTGCACCGAGTCCGATCTGCTGGATATCCGCAACTTCGGTCAGAAGTCGATCAATGAGGTAAAGATCAAGCTGGCTAACCTGGGTCTGGCTCTGAAGGACACTCCGGAAGACTTCGACCCCACCCAGCTGGAAGGTTACGACGCTGAAACCGGTGACTTTAAGGATCCGGCTGCAGACGATTCCGAGTAAAGAAGCTAGTGCGCCGGCGCAGCCGGCTGCAGCGCTCATTTAAAACGCTAACGAGGAGTACATAATGCCTACCCCGAAGAAGGGTGCCCGTCTCGGCGGCTCCGCTGCCCAGCAAGCTCACCTGCTGAGCAACCTGGCAGTCAGCCTGTTCGAGCACGGCGCTATCAAGACCACCGATGCGAAGGCGAAGATGCTTCGTCCTTACGCCGAGAAGATCATCACCAAGGCCAAGTCCGGCTCCGTTGCCGACCGCCGCCAGGTTCTGAAGCTCATCCCGCACAAGGATGTTGTTGCTTACCTGTTTGATGAGCTGGCCCCGAAGTTCGCTAACCGCGACGGCGGCTACACCCGCACCATCAAGCTGGACAACCGCGCCGGCGACAACGCTCCGATGTCCCAGATCTCCCTGGTGACTGAGGAGACCGTCTCCGTCGAGGCTAACCGCGCCACCCGCGCAGCCGCCTCCAAGCAGGCTGAGGCTGAAAAGGCCGAGGAGACCGCTGAGGAAGCTCCGGCTGAGGAGACCACCGAGGCTCCGGCCGAGGAGGCTTCTGCTGAGGCTGAGACCGAGGCTGAGGACAAGTAAGTCCTTCTTACTCAGTAAACCGCCCGTCCACTCCGCGCCCGCGGGGAGGCCGGGCGGTTTCTTTCTGCCGTGGCGCCCGCTTCCTGTGCGGGATATCGCTCAGTGCGGGATAGCACCGCGCTGAACGGTACGACGGCCGGTACAACAACGAACCGCCGGCGGCCCGAAGGCTACCGGCGGTTCGCTGTCTCTGTCTCTCTAAGGTTCCCCAAGCCACTGCTTGAAAAGGAATACTCCTCCGCGGCCGTTCAAGCCGCCTCTGCGAAGTCCGCCCCGCTTTGGCTGTCAACAGCCGCCCTGCGGGGCGCAAGGACCATCTCTCAAATCCACACCAAGGAAAGTGGAAATTATCGCCTTCCCTTGGCGCCTGACAATTATTGTGGCAGGTCAGTCTGTAAAGGTGCTGTTAATGCAATTCCCACACATTCAGCTATCCCACATAATGCCCGCTAGGTGCCAAGAAATCGGGTCCAAAAATTTTTTCCGGCCCGGCGTGGCGGTAGCATGTGGTCCTATGAACTCTGCTGAGCATCCCCGCCAGGCCACCCCGGAGGAAACGGCCAACTCCGCGCCCACCGTCAGCGTGCGGCGCGTGCGCCTGGACGTGGCCTACGACGGCACTGGCTTCCACGGGTGGGCCCGGCAGAAACCGCAGCAGGGCAGCGAGCTGCGTACGGTACAGGCGGTCATCGAGGACAAACTGACGATGATCCTGCGCCACCCAGTCGAGCTGACCGTCGCCGGGCGCACCGACGCCGGCGTGCACGCGGCCGGTCAGGTCGCGCACTTCGATATCCCGGAGGAGTCGCTGCAGCAACGCTCCATCGACGGGGATCCGGGCAAGCTAGTCCGCCGCCTGGCCAAGCTCCTGCCGGACGATATCCGGGTCCACGACGTGGCCTTCGCTCCCGCTGGCTTCGACGCGCGCTTTTCGGCCCTGCGGCGGCACTACCTCTACCGGGTGACCACGTCTCCGGCCGGGGCGCTACCCATGCGCCGGGCGGATACCGCGGTCTGGCCGAAGCCGGTGGATATCGACGCGATGCAACAGGCCGCCAACCTCCTGGTGGGCCTCCACGACTTCGCGGCCTTTTGTAAGGCCAAGCCGCATGCCACCACCATACGCGAGCTGGAGAGCTTTACCTGGGAGGATGTCTCGACGGCCACCGAGCCGAATCTGTACCAGGCGCACGTGGTCGCTGACGCGTTTTGCTGGTCGATGGTGCGCTCCCTGGTGGGCTGCTGCCTGGCGGTGGGGCAGGGGCGCCGTGACACCGACTTCGCGACGGCGATGCTTGCGGAGAGTCAACGCTCCTCCCAGATCCCGGTCGCCCCGGCCAAGGGGCTTAGCCTAGTGGGCGTGGACTACCCGGCCCCGGAAGAGCTCTCCGCGCGGGCGGAGGCCACCCGGGCCAAGCGCAGCGGTAGCGAGCTGGGCTAAGCCCGACTACCCTGACTGGCAGCGGCAGAGTTTTGCACCTGCCGACGGTACGGTTTCTACAGCAGCGATGGGGTGTCGCTGGCTATCCAGGGGGGAACATTTATGGCACGTCCAGTGCCCACGACGAAAGCACAAGTATCCGGCCACAAGTTCCTGCGCAGGCGGGTAGAGCACGGCCTGGTCATGGGGGATATCCGCATGATTCATGATCCGCTGTCCACTCGCCGGCGCGCGCTTGTCTTTGGACTTATCGCCGTGGTGCTGGTGGGCATAGGCTCGGCCCTGCTGGCCTGGTTGCAGCCGGAGCCCAACCCCGGCGAGGCGCCCATCGTGGAGTCCGCGGACAAGCAGCTCTTCGTGCTCGTCGACGGCACCTACCACCCGGTGGCGAACCTGGCTTCGGCCCGCATCATCGCCGGCGAGCCGGCGGAACCGGCCCGCATCGGTACCCGGCACCTGGACGACGCGCAGCTGGGCGTGCCGCTGGGTATTGCGGACGCGCCTGGCTTTATTGCTGCCTCCGGCACCGAACACGCGGTGGAGTGGTTGGCCTGCTTCGCCGGCGCGGACGCGGCCCAGACCCCCGGTTTCGTCATCACCATCGACGCTGCCCGCGAATTCAGCGCCGGGGACATCGTGGTCACCGCCAACCAGGGACACACCCTCCTCGACGGGCAGGCCGCGTGGGTGGAAACGGAGGACACGGACTGGCTGGTGGACGCGAATGGTCGGCGCGAAATCCCGCCGGCGGAGACGACGGAGGGCCGGATCATACGGCGCGCCCTGGGCGTGGATGCGGATACCTTCCGCTGGGAGCTGCCCGCGGAGTTGCTCAACACGTTCCGGGTGCTGCCTGCCGTCGAATTCCCGGACCCGCTCCCGGCCGTCATCGATACCGGCACCGGGGACCAGGGGCTGTGGGCCCGGACGGACGAGGGAGTCTTCGCGCTGACCGAGCCGCAGGCCGACGCCCTGGTCGACGCCGGAGCGGATCTGCAGCGCTTGAGCCACGAGGAGGTGGCCGCCCTGCCGGATGCCCCGGCGGCGCAGGAGGCCTTCCACCTGCCCGAGGCAGCGCCCGAGTTCATCGACCCGGCCCACGGCTGGCTGTGCGCGACGGCCGCCGGCCGTGGGGCCGCCGCGCCGCCGCAGGAGGGGACCATCGAGCTGTCCGGCTCGGCTGTGGCCGACCGCTTCAGCGGCCTGCCCCAGGGCGGGCTGGGGCTAAGCTCCGAGCACGGCTTCCACCTGGTCACCGCGCACGGCCTGCGGCACTCCGTGGAGGACGCGGCCACGCTGGAGGCCCTGGGCACGGGCGCCGGGGGAGAAGTACCCTGGCAGATCCTCCGGCTGCTGCCGGGCGGCAGCCAACTCAGCCGGGAGGAAGCGCTCAAGGCCAGCTACTGAGCGCGCCCGCGCCGGAGAGTGGCCCACCCCAGGGCCGCGACTAACGCGGTGCCGGCCAGGCCGAGCAACACCAGCTGGGCCCGCCGGGTGGCCGGGCGCACCGAGTTATCGCCCGCGGCCACGGCCAGCGCCCGTCCGTCAACGGCGTAATCAGCCGGGCGCGCGCTCACAGCCGCCAAAGGATCCACGCCGCCGTGGGCGGGCTCGGCCGTCTGCGCCAGCAGCGCGCGGATCTCCGCCGCACTGGCGTCCGGGTGGATTTGCCGCAGCAGTGCCGCGGTGCCGGTGACGGTCGGCGCGGCGAAGCTGGTGCCCGTGAACTCGCGCTGCGGGCCGGTCCCATCGGCCGCCACGACCGCGCGGGCCCAGCCCTGCCCTCCGGGGGCGAGGCCCAGTGGCACCGAGCCCGGCGCGGACAGTGCCAGCCCAGAGTCTGGTTGGGGGATGGAGTAGTCCGCGCGGACCTGCGGGTCAGCCAGCGCGCCCACGGAGACGACGGTGGCGGCGTGGGCCGGGTAGACGGTATGGCCTGGCTCGCAGGACTCGCCGGCGTTGCCGGCGGCGGCGACCACCACGGTCCCGGCGGCCTCGGCGCGCTCTAAGGCGGCGTCGAGCCTTCCCGTATCCACATTGGTGCCGGCGGGCAAGCAGGAGACCACCGAGATGTTGACTACGTCGGCCTCCTCCGCGACGGCCGCCTCGATCGCTTCGGCCAGGGTGTCCAGGTTGCCGGCGGCAGAGTCCTCCTGGCCGCCGTCCCCGCCGGCGGCGTGGTAGTGCGCCGAAGTCTGCCGGATGGCCAGCACCCGGGCACCGGGGGCGACACCGGTATCGGCGGCGGCGATGACCCCGGCGACCACGGTCCCGTGGGCGTCGCAGTCCTCGAGCGGGTTCGGTTCCTCCCGATCGACGAAGTCGGGACCCGGGTCCAGTTGGCCCAGCTGCGGGTGCGGGTGGACGCCGGTATCGATGACTGCCACGGTCACCCCGTCCCCGGTGGCTTGGGCGTGCAGGCGGGAGCGGTAGTCGGCCTGTTCGGCGGTCGGGGCGGGGACCTCCTCGGTGGGCACCGCCACCGCGCAGGCAGTGTCCGGTTCCGCCGCGGCGGCTACGGCAGCCCCGCCCGCGACAAGCCCGCCGGCGAGGAGCATAGCCGCGCTCCTCGTCGCTTTTCCCCCGCGCTGTGTCATCCCAGACCCCGCAGCAGGGCGAAGAGCCCGATAAGGTGCGCGGCCAGGGGCAGGCAGGTGGCGATCGCAAGCGCCTCAGCGCGCTCCCACCACACGATGGTGGTCGGTTCCGCCGTGGGCACCTTCGCCGCCCACAGCGGGGTGCTCAGCGCGCCCGCCGCGGCGATGCCGGCGACGATGAACATCGCCAGGTGCGGGTCACCGTCGCTGGCCGGCGCGCTGGCCACAACCGGGATGAGGCACGCGGTCAGCAGGCTAGCGGCCGCCAGCAGGGACAGGCACCACGCGGCGCTGGCCTGCCCGTGCCGCACCGCGTGCATGATAAGCGCCCCGCCGACGCACAGGCACAGCGCCTGGGCGAAGCCGGACCCGTTAAGCTGCGTGCCGAAGGGCCCCTCGTAGACCGGGGTAATGCCCGTGCCGGTCAGCGCCAGCGCCGCCAGCGCGGGCAGTGCGGCCAGTCCGGCGCCCAGGCAGACCCCGGCGTAGAGTTCCTGGGCGCGCTGGGCGCGGGCGTCCACGTCCGGCTGGTGCCCGTCGGAGACCGACAAGTCCTGGCCCGCGGTCGGCAGCTGCGGCACCGACAGGCCCGCCGCCCGCGTGACCACGCCCGGGGCGGCGGCGATGAGGCAGACCACCGTAAGCAGCACCGCGGCGCCGGCGGCGACGAAGGGCGCCTCGCCCGGCATGGCCACGCCACCGGCCGCCACCAACCCCAGCCCGCCCAGGGTGAGCGTGGCGGCCGTGCACTTGGGGCTGGCCACGGCGGTCACGTGGAAGACCAGGACCATGGCCAGCCCGCAGGACAACGCTGCCAGCAGCGCCCAGGCGGCATCACCAAGCGCGGCGGGCACCACCCAGGACAGGGCGCTGTGCACAACCAGCGCGGGCCCGTCCAGCTGTTGGTTAGCCGCTTGCCACGCGGGCGGGAGGGCCCCACCCGGCGGGGCGACGGCCCACCAGCCGGCCAGCGCCCCGGCGAAAACCAACGCCGGGACTAAGGGATGGGGCGCGGGCTGGTAGATAACCAGCGCGGTGCCAAGGGCTAGTGCGATGGCGACCGCGGCGCTGGCGGGCAGCACGCCCGCCAGCAGGGCGGCGACGGCGACCAGCCCAATACCCGCCCAGACCGCGGCCAGCCCGTGAAGCTCCGCCGGGCGGCCGGCTGCCACGAGCGCTTCCGCCGAGTCGCGGATAACCGGCGCCGGGGTGTCCTCCTGCGGGTTGAGGATGATGACCGCGCCGTCTTTGACCCGTGTGTCCGACAGCGGCTGGGCCATGTCCAGCCCGCGCCCGCCCGCGGTGCTCGCCCGCCACGGCTTGGACAGCTGGGGCGCGTCGACCAGATAGCCGATATCCTCAATCATCTCGCCCAAGCTGCCGGTCACCGGTAAGGACAGATCCGCCTCTTTCCGAAAATTACCTGCGTGGACGCGCACCGTCACGCGGACGGTATGCGTGATCGCAGCGTTCACAACACTTCACCCCCGAAGTAGTAGATCCCCGATTTCTCAGGCCGGTGGCTAAAAACTTTCTTGCCCACCTTGCCCGTCGCGCTCAATTGTGGCTTACTGTGGGCAGCGTGTCCACCGCTAGGGGAGGTGGCCGCCAAAAAACATTTCGGGGGTGTAACAGCCGTGCTGGATCAGCGCGAGAATATTCAAGTAATCGAGCCAACAACCTTAACGCAGCGCCAACCGGTGCCGCCGGCGCCGACCGGCACCATCACCGCAGAGGCGGTGCCGGAGGCCCAACGCAAGCAGCCCGTGCCGCTGGTGCGCATCATCATGCCCATCGTCATGGTCGCCGCCATGCTCGGCATGGTCGCGCTCATGGTCCTAAGCGGCGGGTCGGAGCGCACCTTCAGCCCGCTCATGCTCATGTTTCCCATCATGATGCTGGCCAGCATGTTCATGATGTTCGGCCCGTCCACCGGCGGCCAGGACCCGGACGAGACCCGGCGGACCTACCTGCGCCACTTGAAGGCGCTGCGCGAGAAGGCTCTGGACAACGGCGCCGCGCAGCGGGCCCACGAGCTGCACCGTCACCCGCCCGTCGAGCAGCTGCCCGCCTTCGTCCACAACCAGCGGCTGTGGGAGCGCAGCGCGGACGACCCGGACGCCCTGGAGGTGCGCATCGGCGTGGGCGAGACGAAGCTGGCCACGGAGATCCAGGTGCCGGAGGCGGCCGCGGCCGAGGACCTCGACCCGGTGTGCGCAGTCAGCCTGCGCCGGACCATCCAGGCGGTCGAGACCCTGTCGGAGATGCCCGTGGTTGTCCAGCTCCAGGCCTTTGGCGTGCTGGGGATAGCGGGCGCGGGCGCGGCGGATCTGGCGCGGGCCATCGTCATCCAGCTGGCCTGCGCGCACGGACCCGACACCCTGGGCCTCTCCGTGCGCGGGGCCGGCTGGGAGTGGCTGAAGTGGCTGCCGCACGCCCGCCGGCCGGAGCAGGCGGACTACCGCGTGCTCATCGTCGACGGGGTGGCGACCACCGGGGTGGAAGACTTCCTCGACGAGGAGGGGATAACCACCATCATCGACGTCGGCTCCCGCCGCAACACCGCGCTCGGGCTGCGCGCCGAGCACGAGGGGCTGTGCCTGAGCCTGCGCGACGGGGCGGGCCCGGAATCCGGCACAACGCTGCTGGTTTCCACCGCCGCGGGCGAGGAGGAGCTGGGGCGCGCGGACCAGCTGGGGGAGGACGGCGCGGTGCTCATCGCCCGCCGCATGGCCCGCTGCCGCCGCCCGTTGGCTGAGTCGGGGCCCAAGCTCGGCTCCGGTGGCGGCGACCTGGTGGCCCTGCTCGGGCACCGCGACATCGCGGAGCTGCGGGGAGTAAACCTTTGGCCGGGGCGCGCCGGGTCGCAGCGCCTACACGTGCCGGTGGGGCTGGACCCGAGCGGCCAGCCGGTCTACCTCGACCTGAAGGAGTCCGCCCAGGGTGGCATGGGGCCGCACGGGCTGTGCATCGGGGCCACGGGCAGCGGCAAGTCGGAGCTGCTGCGCAGCCTGGTCACTGCGCTGGCGGCCACGCATTCGCCCGAGGAGCTGAACCTGGTGCTCGTGGATTTTAAAGGTGGGGCGACCTTCCTGGGCTGCGAGCAGCTGCCGCACACCGCGGCGGTGATCACCAACCTGGAGGAAGAATCCGTCCTGGTCGAGCGCATGTACGACGCCATCTCCGGGGAGATGAACCGCCGCCAGGAGATCCTGCGCCAGGCCGGCAACTTCGCCAACGTCGGCGACTACAACGCCGGCCGCGACCCGGAGCAGTTCCCACCGCTTCCCGCCCTGGTCATCGTGGTGGACGAGTTCTCCGAGCTGCTAGGCCAGCACCCAGACTTCGCCGACCTCTTCGTCGCCGTCGGCCGCCTGGGCCGTTCGCTGCACGTCCACCTCCTGCTGGCCTCCCAGCGGCTGGAGGAGGGCCGCCTGCGCGGGCTGGACTCACACCTGTCCTACCGGATCGGACTCAAGACCTTCTCCGCCGCGGAGTCCCGCCAGGTCCTAGGCGCTACCGATGCCTACCACCTGCCCGCCCAGCCCGGCGCCGGCTACCTGAAGACAAACGGCGACGCCTTGGAGCGCTTCCAGGCCACCTACGTCTCTGGGCCGCTCGCGCGCCCGGCCGACCCAGCCGTAGGGGCAAGCGCACCGCCGGCCCGGGTGTCCGTCTTCGACGGCTGGGACGCGCACCCCGCGGAGGACAACGAGCCGGAGCTTGTCTGGGACGAGTCCACCACGCTGCTCAACGAGGTCGTGGCCGCCGCCCGCGCGGAGGCCGACAACCGCGGGCACAGCGCCCACC
This sequence comes from Corynebacterium sp. 1103A, assembly GCF_055700955.1. NCBI lineage: Bacteria > Bacillati > Actinomycetota > Actinomycetes > Mycobacteriales > Corynebacteriaceae > Corynebacterium > Corynebacterium sp. 1103A. The sequence continues at coordinate 202,814 of NZ_JASTTF010000002.1, read as the reverse complement.
GCATCTGGCTGCCGCCGCTGCCCGCCGCGGTCGAGCTGCCCGACATCCTGCATCGGGCCGGCCAGACCACCCACCTGCAGGCCGCGGTCGGGCTCATCGACCGTCCCTACAACCAGCGCCAGGATCCCCTGGTGGTGGACTTTTCCACCGCCGGCGGGCACGCGGCCGTCTGCGGCGGTCCGCAAACCGGCAAGTCCATGGCGCTGCGCACCGTCGTCGGCTCCCTGGCCGCGAACCATGGAACCGAGGCCGTCCGCTTCTACGTCATCGACCTGGGCGGCGGGGCGCTAGCCAACCTGGACCGCCTGCCGCACGTGGCGGGCGTGGCCGGCCGCGACGAGCCGGACACGGTTCGCCGCGTCATCGACGAGGTCACCGGACTGGTCGAGCGCCCCGAGCCCCGCCACACCTTCTTAGTCCTGGACGGCTGGCACCACGTGGGCACCGCCGGCGCGGAGTTCAACGATCTCACGGAGAAGATCACCGCCCTAGCCGCCGACGGCCCCAGCGCCCGCGTCCACCTGGTCTTATCCACGCCGCGGTGGACCACCCTGCGCCCGTCGATTAGGGACCTTATCGCCCACCGGCTGGAGCTGCGCCTGGGGGAGGCCATGGAATCCCTGGTGGACCGCAAGGCCCAGCAGAAGCTGCCGGCCCTGCCCGGCCGCGGGCTCACCGATACCGGGGAGATGATGCTGCTGGCGCGCACCTCCAACCAGGACGTGGCGCACCTGCAGTCACGCGGCGGCGACCCGGTGCCCCGGCTCAAGACCCTGCCCGACCAGCTGCGCCCGGCCGACCTGCCCCGGCACGCGCTGACCACCGGGCTGGTTTGGGGAATCGGCGGCCGCGATCTGGAGCCGGTGGCCTGGGATCCGGCCACCAGCGCCCACCTGGTCTGCGTCGGCGCCAGCGGGTCCGGCAAGTCCACCTTCGTCCGCGTCATCGCTAATGTTGTGGCCGGCCTGCCCCGGGAGGACGCCCGCCTGGTGGTCATCGATCCGCGTCGGGCGCACCTGGGCGCGCTCGACGAGGACATGCTCGCCGCCTATGCCGCCACGCCTGCAGCGGCGGAGAAGGCCCTGCGCGATACCGCGGCGACTATGCGCGAACGCTTGCCGGGGCCGGATATCACCCTGGCACGGCTGCGCGCCCGCGATTGGTGGTCCGGCCCGGAGATCTACGTGGTCATCGACGACGCGGAGCTAACTAGCGAGGCCGCCCTGCACCCGCTGGTGGAGCTCATCCCGCACGCCCAGGACATCGGCCTGCACGTCATCTTCGCCCGCAAGGCCGGCGGCATAGGCCGCGCTCTGTTCGGCAAGTTCTGCTCGGCGCTCAAAGACACCCAGCCCGCCGTCCTGCTTCTGGACGCTGACAAGGAGGAAGGGCCCATCTTCGGTATGAAGCCCAAGCGCCAGCCGCCCGGGCGCGGTCGCTTCCACGTCCGCGGCGAGGAACTGGGACTGTGCCAAGTCATCCGCGCCGCCGACGACCAAGAAGACGCAGCACCAGCCGCCGAAGACCGAGACGAGGGCAGCCAAGCAGAAAGCAAACAAGCCGAGAGTAACCGAGCAGCAAGCAACCGAAAGGACACGCCATGACGACCGCCGCACCCGCTTTGTTGACCATCACCATCCTGGATACCGCCACCATTTTCGAAGGCCCAGAAACCGTCTACCGCTACGACCTGCCCGGCACCGGGATCGTGGAGGGCTGGGCCTTGGACGGCGCGCTCGAGCAGGCGGAGAAGATCCTGGGCGCCCACTGGCCGGAAGCGCCCGTGAAGGTTTGCGCGGACTCCAGCGCGACTGCGGTCTCGGCTGAAGCCGTGAGCATTATCGCCCGGCAGCTCGAAGGCCGGGAGGTGCCGGTGGTAGACACCGCCGAGCACGCGGCTACCCACCCGGAGACCGAGGTCTTCGCCCCGCCCGCGCCCGTAGTCGAGTCCGTCAATACCGGCGGGCCAAACCCGGACGCAGCGCGCGCCGAGCCGCTGCGCCCGAGCGCGGACAACTCCAGCAAAGGAGGGTGGTTCCAGCCCTTCTACGCGTTGCTGGCCGTGGTGGTTCTGATCGTGGCCGGCGTGGCCTGGTTAGTGGTCGGCCGCGGCGGCGATACAAACGAGGAGAGTACGGGCGATGGGGCAACTGATAACGCGGTGGCGGCCGCTCCCGCCGACGAGGGTGAGGACCCACCGGTTCCCGGGGAGGCGGGCAGCGACGGGCCGGCAAACGAGCCGCCGCCCGCGCCGGAACAGCTCAGCGCGGCGGGACTGTCGGTGCAGTTGCCGCAGGGCTTTCACCCCGAGGAATCCGCTGAGGGCGACGGGCTGGTCACGGCTACGGGGCCGGATCCGGACCTGCGGGTGCTCTTCGCCGCGGATCCGCTGTATTCGGTGCCCGCGGAATACCTGCTGGAAGAGATCCAGGAAGAAATCGCCGGCGACGACGCCCTGTCCCACCCGCAGGAGCACGAAGGCCGGCTGACCTACGTGGAAAAGCCGGGCGACGACTCGCACGTGGTCTGGACGACGTGGGTGGACGGCGATCACCAGCTGTCCGTGGGCTGCCACACCCGCCAGCTGCCCAGCGTCGCGCAGAAAGCCGCCTGCCGCATGGCCGAAGAATCCCTGGCCCGGGAGGGCTAAAACTTTTTTAAAAACTCCGGGAACCGAATGAGCCAGAGGGCAGTCCAATAAAGATGAGGAAGGCACCGCGTCGGAAAGAACGCGGCGGCGGGGGACTTCCTCCACCAGTCTGACAAGCAACCGCGACACATCAATCCCGTCACACCACACCGTGACACACGACCGTGACACCACACTGTCAACCCGTTCGAGGAGGGGCGAACACTATGCACACCACGTTTAAGACCGAAGCCGAGGTCATGCAGGCCACGGCCGGGCATGTCGATTCCACCAATGATGAAGTCCAGGGCGAGCTGACCCGCCTGCACAACGTCGTGGAAGGCACCCGCGCGAGCTGGGAGGGCCGCGCGCAGCTGTCCTTCGACAACCTGATGCAGCGCTACAACGCTTCTGCCCAACAGCTGCGCGAGGCCCTGTCCGCTATCTCGGACAACATCCGCAGCAACGCCCGCAACTTCGACGACGTCGAGGCCCAGAACGCGCAGGTCCTCAACAACGTCGGCGGCGCCGGCTTGGCCCTGTAGCCGCCAGGCACCCCGCGCGGTACAACCCCGACCGCGCGAGCACACACCAGAAAAACACCAGGAAGGAAAAATTCGCGCATGACCGCTATCAAGTACGAATTCGGCGCCATCGAGGCCGCCGCTGCTGATATCAACTCCACCTCGGCCCGCATCAACGGCCTGCTGGATGAGCTCAAATCCATCATCGAGCCGATGGCCGCTACCTGGGAGGGCGAGTCCGCAGCCGCCTACCAGCAGGCCCAGCGCAAGTGGGACAACGCGGCCCTGGAGCTCAACCAGGTGCTGATGACCATCTCCCGCACTGTCTCCGAGGGCAACGACGCCATGAGCGACGTCAACCGCCGCGCCGCCGCCAGCTGGGGCTAAACGCACCCACCACACAATCCCGTCTGTCACCCCGCCTTCCCGGCCCAAAGGGGAAGGCGGGTTTTGTCTGGGAAGGGGAGTGTTGCCCCTGTTGAGCGGCGTTTTGGGAATTCAGGACGAAACTACTAGAGTAGTAGACCTATGTGTCTGAGCGGCACAGCCCTGCTTTGGGGCTGGACGCGGCACCTAGTGCAGGTCTCCACCGGCCGCTGTATCTAGGGGCAGTTGAAGGACCATGGCGTTGGCCGGCAGTTCCGAGACAGACTTTCAAGGAGTCATTTTGTCTACTTTCCACCCTAAGAGCGGTGACATCACCCGCAAGTGGTACGTCATCGACGCTACTGACGTGGTGCTGGGCAAGCTCGCTTCCACCGTGGCAGACCTGCTGCGTGGTAAGCACAAGCCGCAGTTCGCACCGAACGTTGACTGTGGTGACCACGTCATCATCATCAACGCTGACAAGATCCACATCTCTTCCAACAAGCGTGACCGCGAAAAGCGCTACCGCCACTCCGGCTACCCGGGTGGTCTGAAGACCATGACCCTGGGGCAGTCTTTGGACGCCAACCCGGTACGCGTTATCGAAGAAGCTGTCACCGGCATGATGCCGCACAACAAGCTTTCCCGTTCTTCCGCCCGCAAGCTGCACGTCTTTGCAGGCGAGGAGCACCCGTACGCCGGCCAGAAGCCGGAATCCTACGAGCTTAAGCAGGTGGCACAGTAATGACCGAGCAGAACAACATCGATAACAACGTGGCAGACGCTGCTGACATCGCAGCCGCAGCCGCCGCAACCGAAGAGTTCACCAACACCATCGGTGACGTCGTTGCTCCGGAGTCCGCCGAGGAGACTGAGGCTGCTGCCCCGGCCATCCACGAGGGCCCGATCCAGACCGTCGGCCGCCGTAAGCGCGCCGTCGCTCGTGTCCGCCTGATCGCCGGCTCCGGCGAGATCGTGGTCAACGGCCGCACCCTGGATGACTACTTCCCGAACAAGCTGCACCAGCAGGACATCCTCACTCCGCTGACCCTGCTGGACCGCGAGAACCAGTTCGACATCAAGGTCACCGTCAACGGCGGCGGCCCGACCGGCCAGGCCGGCGCTCTGCGTCTGGCTATCGCCCGCGCACTCAACGTTTACAACCCGGCTGACCGCGCCGCCCTGAAGAAGGCCGGCCTGCTCACCCGTGACGCTCGTGCCGTCGAGCGCAAGAAGGCTGGTCTGCACAAGGCACGTCGTGCCCCGCAGTACTCCAAGCGTTAATTCTTCGCTGGTACTTACACTTACGCCGCTTGGGCCCTTCCCTTTCCGGGAAGCCCAAGCGGCGTTCGTGTTATCTAGGCCCGGGACCCTGGCGGGGGTCTCGGTCTAGGACACCCGGGGCCTAGGACAGCAAGGGGTTAGAAGACCGAGTCGTTCCACCAGCGGCGCTCCGGGGTGCCGCAGCGGGAGCCGGTCTTGTCCAGCTTGATGCCTACCACTTGGTGGAGTTGAACGATGTTGTGCTCGAAGCCCCACTGGGAGCCGGCCATGTACATGCCCCACAGGCGGGCGGTCGGCAGGCCGACCAGGCTGACGGCCTCTTCCCAGTTGTCCTTGAGGTTCTCGCACCAGGCCGACAGCGTGCGCATGTAGTCAAAGCGCAGGTTTTCCTCGTGGAAGACCTCGAATCCGTGGTCCTGCATCTTGCGGACGATGGTGCCGGACCCGGTCAGCTCCCCGTCCGGGAAGATGTAGCGGTCGATGAAGGATCCGCGCGGGGTCTTGTGGTTGTCCGGGTAAGTGATGCAGTGGTTGACCATCACGCCGCCCTCGCGCAGCTTGCCGGACAAAAAGTCGAAGTAGCTGGCGTAGTTCTTCACGCCGATGTGCTCCATCAGGCCGATGGAGGAGATGGCGTCGAAGTTTTCCTCCGGCACATCGCGGTAGTCCATGTAGCGGATCTCAGCCAGATCCTCGAGGCCTTCCTCCAGGATCTTCTTCTGGCCCCACTCGGCCTGCTCGCGCGAGAGCGTCACGCCGATGGAGTTCACGCCCTGGCGGGCGGCGTAGCGGACCATGCCGCCCCAGCCGCAGCCGATGTCCAAGTGGCGGTCGCCTTCCTTCAGGTGCAGCTTCTCAAAGACCAGGCGGTACTTGTTGGCCTGGGCCTCGTCCAGCGAGGCGTCCGGGCTGGGGTAGTAGGCGCAGGTATAAGTCATGGAATCGCCCAGGAACAGCTCGTAGAAGTCGTTGCCCACGTCGTAGTGGTCGGAGATGACATCCGCGTCGCGCTCCTTGGAGTGCCGCGACAGGCCCTGGCGCAGCATGCGCTCGAAGCGGCCGGCGCGCTCCGCCTCCGGCACCGGCTGGATCTGGATAGCGCCCATCGAGGCCAGCGAGCGCACGATCTTCAGCAGCGTGCTGGTATCCGGCCGCTCGAACTTCCGGTACATCTCGTGCAGGGCGTCGAAGATGCCGTAGGGGTGCGCCAGGTGCTCGCCCTTGACCCTGATGCCGTCGGTGATAAACGCGCGGGCCAGGCCGACGTCGCCCGGGGCGGTGGCGATGTAGGACAGGCCCTCCACGCTGTTGATGGACACGTGGTACTGCGAGTCCGGGTTGCCGGTGGAAGAACCATCGAACGCGGTCCAGTAGAAGGGGTTGGCGGCGGGGACGAAGGCGTCGATGATCTCGGCTACCGTCATCGGCTGAAACTTACCGGGCATGGGATAGGGCTTCCTTTCTTTCTTTCGTTGTCTTAAGAGTTGTTCACGGTCTTGTCGTAGAGAGTAGGGAAACGTCCCGCCGGGTCGGCCTGCTGTTTCATCTTCTCCGGCAGGTCGCCGCCGTAGAGCTCGGCGAACTGCTCCGGGGTATAGAAGGCCTCGGAGTACAGGGACTTGTGGCCGCCCAGCTCGCTGACCTTGGCCTCAATGACCTTGTTGAAGGCGCCCGGCTCCTGCTCCGAGCTGACGTGGTCGGCCGGGACCCCGGACCAGAATCCGACGTTTACCCAGGTCGTCCCCTGCTTTAGGGGGTACAGCGGCCAAGGCGAGTCCGAGGAAGCGGCAACCTCGCCGGTGCCGACCAGGTCCTCGACGCCGTCGCGCAGCCGGATGGGGCACAGCCAGACCGGCTGGATGTCGCTGGCGGAAAAGAACCAGTCGAGCCACTGGGCGGTCTTATCGACGGGGACTTCCACGTCTTGGACCACTCGCTCGGAGGCCGGCAGGTCCTTGGGCTTTTTGAGGAAGTTGTATTCTAGCTGGTACTTGCGGTCCAGGCGCACGATCTTCCAATAGAAGGAGCTGCGGCGCCACTGGCGCGGCCAGATCTTGCGCACCGTCGGGTTCTGCGCGCCGAAGGCCCGGGAGCACCAGAACCAGTCAGTGTCCCAGCGCCAGATATAGTCGCGGATACTCAGCAGGTCGTGGCTCGTGCCGTGGGGGTGCTGCAGGCTGCGGTAGTAGATGGCCTGGCCGGTGTAGTCCGAGGTATGGGAGGCGGAATCGCCAGCCTCCACCGCCAGTACCAGGTAGGCCTCCTGCGGGCTGAAGGCCACCCCGTCGAGACCGTGCAGGCGCGTGCCGTCGAATTCTCCACTGGCGGAGGCCTCGGCCAGGGCGTCCTGGAAGCTGTCAAGGTCGTGGAAGCGCACGGAGCGGACCTCGATGCGGGAGGGGACTTCCTCCAGCTCGATGGTCAGGCGGACCGCGTAGCCCAGCGAGCCGTAGGAGTTGGGGAAGGTGCGGAACAGATCCACGTTTTCTTCCCGGGAGCAGGTCACGATCTGCCCGTTGCCGTCGAGGACGTCCATCTCCAGCACGGATTCGTGCGGCAGGCCGTTGCGGAAGGAGGTGGATTCCACCCCCATGCCGGTGACCGCCCCGCCCAGGGTGATGGTTTTCAGCTGCGGGACCACCAGCGGCGCGAGCCCGAAGGGCAGGGTCGCGTCCACCAGGTCCTCGTAGGTGCACATGCCCTGCACGTCGGCGGTCTTGGCCACCGGGTCGATAGCGATAACCCCGCCCAGGCCGCTCACGTTCAGCCCCGGGGTGGTGGACTCGCGGCCGCGGAAGAGGTTGGAGGTCTTCTTCGCCAGGCGCACCCGCTTGCCGGCGGGGACGGCCTGAAAGCTGTCCAGCAGCCGGCGCACGCCTTCCGCGTGGCGGTGCCAGCCGATGGTTTGGATGTTTTCCGCGTCGACAGTGCGGCCGGGTAATGCGCGGGCTAGCGCATTAGTAGCTCGACCGGTGACGTTAATCAGTGATTCTCTTAAGGTTTCGCCTGCGCTCATATGGGGCCATTTTAAGCGTGTCCGGGCGCGGCGCTATTCGGTACCGGCGCAGCTTCCCCACTTTAGGTGAGTGCAGGAAGTGGGAGTAGGTCCGGTCCGGTCGCGCGAAGCATAATGGTAGGGGCATAATGTTGGACATGACTCGACTATTTGGCACCGACGGAGTACGGGGTCTGGCTAACCAGAAGCTGACCCCCATGCTGGCACTGAAACTTGGCCAAGCGGCGGCGGAGGTGTTTACCGCCAACCGGGAATCCTACGAGCGTCGCCCGCTCGCAATCATCGGCCGCGACCCGCGCGTGTCCGGGGAGATGCTCGACGCGGCGATCGCTTCCGGGCTCGCCTCCCGCGGCGTGGATGTGCTGCGCGTGGGCGTGCTGCCAACCCCGGCGATTGCCTTCCTCACTGATGACTACGGGGCGGACCTAGGCGTGATGATTTCTGCGTCGCACAACCCCATGCCGGACAACGGCATCAAGTTCTTCTCCGCCGGCGGGCGGAAGCTGCCGGACGCGGTGGAAGACGACATCCAGCGGGTAATGGACACCTTGAGCGAGGAGGGCCCGACCGGCACCAAGCTGGGCCGCATCATCTCGGAGGCTCCCGATGCCCGCGAGCGCTACCTCAAGCACCTCGCCGAGGTCGTTACCGCCGATCTGTCCGGTATCACCGTCGTGGTGGATACCGCCAACGGCGCCGCCTCCAAGGTCGCCCCGCAGGCTTACGAGGCCGCCGGTGCGACGGTCATCCCGATCCACCACAAGCCGAACGCCTTCAACATCAACGAGGACTGCGGCTCGACCCATATCGAGCAGGCCCAGAAGGCCGTGGTGGAGCACGGCGCGGACCTCGGCCTGGCCCACGACGGCGACGCCGACCGCTGCCTGGCTGTCGATGCCGCCGGCAACGTCGTCGACGGCGACCAAATCATGGCCATCCTGGCCGTCGGCATGCACGAGGACAACGACCTGCGCCACAAGACCCTGGTCGCTACCGTCATGTCCAACCTGGGCCTGACGCTGGCGATGCAGGAGCAGGGCATCGAGGTCGTCCAGACCAAGGTCGGCGACCGTTACGTGGTTGAAGAGCTCATCCGCGGCGACTTCTCTCTGGGCGGCGAGCAGTCCGGCCACATCGTCCTGCCGGACGACAGCACCACCGGCGACGGCACCCTGACCGGCCTGTCGCTCATGGCGCGCATGGCCCGTTCCGGCAAGTCGCTGCAGGAGCTGGCCAGCGTGATGAAGGTCCTGCCGCAGGTGCTCATCAACGTGCCGGTCTCTGACAAGTCCGCCATCATGGACAACGATGAGGTCAAATCCGCCATTGCCCAAGCCGAGGAGGAACTCCACGGCACCGGCCGCGTGCTGCTGCGCCCGTCGGGTACTGAGGAGCTCTTCCGCGTCATGGTCGAAGCCGCCGAGGAAGAGCAGGCCCGCAAGGTCGCCGGCCGGCTCGCCGCCGTGGTCGCCGGGGTCTAAAAACACCCGCGCCACCGGCAACCGAGAACCCACGAGCGGTTCCAGAAAAATTGGTGGGAACCGCCGGGGACTTCCGGCAGTCCAAAAAGGTGAAGCTGCTCCCATTCGGGGCGGCTCGGACCTGAAGAGAAGAGACTGCAAGAAAGGGAGTCCCTCGGTGCCGGAAATCGAGTTCGACCACACTGATATTGTCGCTCGCCTGGGACAGGTATCCACCGGCGTGAGCGCGCAGCGCCAAGCGCACCTGCGCCGTGTGCCGGAGTACCCGCAGGCCGCCGCCGGCCGTGATTTCGCCGGCCACGGGCAGCGCATCCAACAGCTGCTTAACCGCCTGCATGAGCTGGGCGGCTGGCGCCTTAACAACATGGACGCAACCGTGCGCGCCGCGGCCGACCAGTTCACCGCCGTCTACCGCGGCGATGACGCGTTCGGCGCCCGCCTGGGGCAGGGGGATGACCATGAGCAGCACTAGCGCCATGACCTGCAGCCAATTAGCCGATTATTCCCGCTCGGTGAGCAATTTCCAGCTGGCCAGCCAGGGCGCGTATTCCGGCCCGAGCCTGCCCATAGGGGTACTGCAGAAGATGGTCGGTTCCGTCGACGGGCTCAGCAGCGCCGACCTGGTGGCGGGCACCCGGGCGGCCGTCGGCGCAGACCGGCCTAACCGCGGCGGCGGTGAGCTGCGCGAATTCCTGCTCGGCGGCGGCTTCCTCGTCGCCGGCGACAAGTTGCTGGATCGCCTGCGTACCCTTAACGACGACCACGAGGACGACCGCACCCAGGCCGACGAGCTCGCCCGCGACGCGGAGGACTGCGCCCAAGCCATCGACGACGTGGTGCACGTCTCCGACTCCGCGATCGGGGAGTTGCTCAGCGCCGCCATCGGGCTGCTGGACATCCTGGCGATGGTGCTACGCCGCCACCCCGTGGCCCAGTTCCTCATTCCGGCCATCTCCGCCATCGGCGGCCGCGTCATCGAGGACACCAACAAGCAGGTCGCCGGCACCTGCCGGGAGCGTGACGAGGCCATCGACAGCTGCTACGAGGAATTCGAGCGCCGCTGTGAGTGCGCCTGCGAGCGTCCCCTACCGCCCGAGCCGCCGGAAGCCCCCGCAGAACCAGAAACCGAACCCTGCGCCAAGGGTCAGCCAGAACCCCAGCCAGAGACCGAGCCGGAACCCACACCAGAACCGCAACCCAGGCCCGAACCCAAACCACAACCCAAGCCCGCACCGGATGCCGTCCCACCACCGACCGAGCCGTCGTCCCTGGACCCTGCGCCCAAGCTGGCCCCAGAACCTGAGCTAAAGCCAGGACCAGAAAAACAACCAGAACCACAGCCACAGCCCAAACCGGCACCGGCCCGTCACCCTGAGCCCTGCCCGGAACCAGAAATCCAACCTGAGCCCAAGCTTGAGCCAAAACCGGAGCCCGAACCGGAGCCTGAACTTTGCCCCGAGCCGAAGCCAGCACCGGAAACCGAGCCGACCAGACAGCCCGCACCCGAACCGGAACCCGCGCCAGAGCCTGAGCCAGCACCCGAGCCCTGCCCGGAGCCGGTCCCATGCGAGCCCGCGCAAAGCTGCTGCGGCGCCCTCGGCGTCGCCGGTGCCGGCGTCGCACTTATCGGGGCTGGCCTGCTGTTGGCGGCCGCGGCCGAGTGCCTGGAGGGCATGGAATGCCCGGAACCAGAACCAGCTCCTGAGCCAGAGCCAGACCCGGAACCAGCACCCGAGCCCTGCCCGGAGCCTGAGCCGGAACCCACACCGGAATCAGAACCGGCTCCTGAGCCGAAGCCCGGGCCGCCGGACCTGTCAGAGGTGCCGGAGCCGGAACCGCCGGCAGGCAAGCTGGCCCATATAGATGCCGCGCCGCCGGCACCCGAGCCTGCTGCCCAGCCGGTAGCGCCCGAACCGGCGGCACCACCGGCTGCGGACGCCGGTGGTGGGGCGGGGCTTGCCCTGCAGGAGGCACAAGTGCAGGAAGAAGATACTGGAGATGAACTGCAAGAGCGAGCCCGAAAGGCAGGACGATGGTAGACGACTTCGACGAATTTGCCCGGCAGTTCCGCCAGCGCACCGCGGCGCGGCTGCTGGAATTTGAACGCACCCTGGCCAAGGCGCAGGAAGACTTGGAAAAGGTGGCGGACAATGCCAAGAACCAGGCTAGTGCCGAGGCGAAGGCGGCCGGCAAGACGCCGCGGACTTCGGCGGCGCACCCCGGGGCGCCGGCGCGGTTGGGGCGGGAGGAACGCAGAAAGCCCCAGCGCACAAGTGTGCCGGGGCAGGTAAAATCCGTGCTGCGGAGGGGCTAGTCGTCGCGGGTGACGCCGGCCTTCTCACTGAGATCTTCGCCGATGAAGCTCTTCACGTTCTTGCCGACGGCCTCCGGATCGGAAAAATCGGAGTACTTGCTGTCGTTGTTGAGCTGGTGGAGGAAGAAACCGGTGATAAGGCCGCGGGCGGTCTCCGTGGGGCCGCCCTCAAAGGCCGGGGTGCCGAGTATGAGCTTGGTCAGGCGGTCTTCGCTAAAGCCCTGCTGGGTGCCCTTGGCAATCTCCCGGTAGGAGCAGTCGCCGGCCCAGTTGTAGGCCAGCTTCGCCGGGTTGCCGGCGCTGAAGATATCGGAACGGCCGGACCCGATGACCAGGCCGGGGATCTCCAGGCGGCGGGCGGCGCGGGAGGCCGACGGGGCAGTGGAGGCGGGGTAAATGGCCGCGACAGCGCGCACCTTGTCGTTGTCGACGCTGGCCAAGACGGCGGCGCCGCCGCCCATGCCGTGGCCGACCATGCCGAGCTTGCCCGGGCCGACGGAGATATTGCCCTGGCCCAGCTTCACACCGGCGGCGATCTGCAAGGCGGTTTCCATGTCAGCGGCTAAGTTGCGGTGGTTCGGGTGAAAGCCGGTCTCCGTGTCCGGGGCGACCGCCACGATCCCCCACGAGGCCAGGTGGCGCAACGTGGCGTGGTAGCTTTTCACCTTCTTCATCCAGTCGTGGCCGAAGGCCACAGCGGGCAGCGCGTTGCCTTCGGCAGGGGTATACACCTTGCCGTTGAGGCCGGCGTACGACAGATCGCCGACAAGTACCCGGTGCGGGCCGCGCTTGGACAGGGTCGATAGATGCTTCTTCAAATTCGCAGACACATCTACCAGGATAGAGCAAACCTTGGCACGGTAGCACCTGACCGGGGCCGAAAACTCCGGGCAATTGTTACGGCGAGGTGAATATACAACCTGCCTCCGTCGGAGTGCTGGATAATGCTGTAACATCTGGGGCTATGTGTGGAATCGTCGGATACGTTGGTCTATCGGGAAACGACCGTGAATATTTTGCCCTCGACGTCGTGCTGGAGGGGCTGCGCCGTCTGGAATACCGCGGCTATGACTCCGCCGGCATCGCGATGTACGCGGACGGGGAGATCAGTTGGCGCAAGAAGGCTGGCAAGGTAGCCGAGCTGGATAAGGAGCTGGCCAACCGCCCGGTGCCGGACTCGGTCCTGGGCATCGGCCACACCCGCTGGGCCACCCACGGCGGCCCCACCGATATCAACGCCCACCCGCACGTCGTCGACGGCGGGAAGCTCGCCGTCGTCCACAACGGCATCATCGAGAACTTCTCCGAGCTGCGTACCGAGCTCATCGACAAGGGCGCCCACTTCGCATCGGAGACCGACACCGAGGTTGCTGCCACGGTGCTCGCCGACGTCTTCCACGGCGAGGCCGAAGGTGACCTGACCCGCGCTATGCAGCTGGCCTGCCAGCGCTTTGAAGGTGCCTTCACGCTGCTGGCCATCCACGCGGATCAGCCGGACCGTATCGTGGCTGCCCGTCGCGACTCGCCGCTGGTCATCGGCCTGGGCGAGGGCGAGAACTTCCTGGGCTCCGACGTGTCGGGCTTCATCGACTACACCAAGTCCGCCGTCGAAATTGACAATGACCGCGTTGTGACCATCACCGCGGACGAGGTCGCCATCACCGATTACGATGGCAACCCGGCCGAGGGCAAGCCGTTTAAAATCATGTGGGACGCCGCGCAGGCGGAAAAGGGCGGCTTCGACTCCTTCATGGCCAAGGAGATCCACGACCAGCCGAGCGCAGTCCGCGACACCCTGCTGGGGCGCTTCGACGAGTCCGGCAAGCTGATCTTGGACGAACTGCGGATCGAAGAGTCCGTGCTCAAGTCCATTGACAAGATCATCGTCATCGCCTGCGGCACCGCCGCTTACGCTGGCCACGTGGCCCGCTACGCCATCGAGCACTGGTGCCGCATCCCCACCGAGGTGGAGCTGGCGCATGAGTTCCGCTACCGCGATCCCATCGTCAACGAAAAGACGCTCGTGGTGGCCCTGTCTCAGTCCGGCGAGACCATGGACACCCTGATGGCGGTGCGCCATGCCCGCCAGCAGGGCGCGAAGGTCATCGCTATTTGCAACACCCAGGGCTCGTCCATCCCGCGTGAATCCGATGCCGCGCTCTACACCCACGCCGGCCCGGAGATCGCGGTGGCCTCCACCAAGGCCTTCCTGGCGCAGATCACCGCCACCTATCTGCTGGGCCTGTACCTGGCGCAGCTGCGCGGCAACAAGTTCACTGACGAGGTCGAGGCCATCCTGCGCGATTTGCGCGCCATGCCGGACAAGATCCAGGAGGTCATCGACGGCGAGCAGCAGGTCGCGGATCTGGCCAAGTCCATGCAGAATGCGACCTCCGTGCTCTTCCTGGGCCGTCACGTCGGCTTCCCCGTCGCCCTGGAGGGCGCGCTGAAGCTGAAGGAAATCGCCTACCTGCACGCCGAGGGCTTCGCCGCCGGCGAGCTCAAGCACGGCCCTATCGCTCTTATCGAGCAGGGCCAGCCGGTCTTCGTAATCGTGCCGTCCCCGCGCGGCCGCGACTCGCTGCACTCCAAGGTGGTCTCCAACATCCAGGAGATCCGCGCCCGCGGCGCCGTCACCGTGGTCATCGCCGAGGAAGGCGACGCCGCGGTCGAGGACTACGCGGACTACATCATCCGCATCCCGCAGGCCCCGACCCTGATGCAGCCGCTGCTGGCTACCGTGCCGCTGCAGATCTTCGCCTGCAACGTCGCCGCCGCGAAGGGCTACGATGTAGACCAGCCGCGTAATCTCGCAAAGTCGGTGACGGTAGAGTAGCTTCCATGCCATTACTCACCACCCGCATCGATTTGGATGCCATCGACCACAATGTTGCCTACCTCAAGGACAAAGTGGGCCCAGGCACCCGGCTGATGTGCGTGGTGAAGGCGGACGCCTACGGGCATGGAATCGAAAAGGTGGCCCCCGTGATGGAGGCCGCCGGCGCGGACGCCTTCGGTGTGGCCACCACGGCGGAGGCCGTGCGCCTGCGCCAGGTCGGCGTCAACCAGCCGATCGCGGCGTGGATCTGGGACCCCAGCGATGATCTCTCGGAGGTGCTAGCCCACGGGATTACCGTCGGCGTGCCCTCCCTGGAGCACGCCCGGGCACTGATCAACCAGGAGACTCCGGCCAGCGTCATCATCGGCGTGGAGACCGGGATGCACCGCTCGGGCATCCAGCGCGCGGACTGGCCGGAAGCTTTTAAACTGCTGCGCGACTGCCCCTTCCTGGAGGTCACCGGCCTGATGTCGCACTTCGCGTGCGCTGATACCCCGGATCATCCGCACAACGACTACCAGGAACAGCAGTTCCGCAACGCCCTAGAGCAGGCGCGCTCGATGGGCCTGGAGTGCCCGGTCAACCACCTGGCGAATTCCCCGGCCACCCTCACCCGCCCGAGCGCCTACTTCGAGCAGGTGCGCGTGGGCCTGGCCTGCTACGGCCTGGACCCAATCGAGGGCTTGGAACACGACCTGCGCCCGGCGATGACCTGGGCTGCCACCGTCATCAACGTCAAGCCGATCGAGCCGGGGGAGGCCACCTGCTACGGCCTGACCTGGAGCGCGTCCGAGCCGGGCTACCTGGCCACCGTGCCCGCCGGCTATGCCGATGGCCTGCCGCGCAACTTCCAGGACAAGCTGGAAGTGGGCATCAACGGCCACCTCTACCCGCAGGTCGGCCGGGTGTGCATGGACCAGGTCGTGGTGAACTTAGGCCCCAACCCGCACGGGGTGGCCATCGGGGACGAGGCCGTGCTCTTCGGCACCGGCGGGCGCAGCGCCACCGACCTGGCGAACGCCGCCGGGACCATCAACTACGAGGTGGTCTGCCGGCCCACCGGGCGCACCCAGCGGACCTACCTGCCCCGGCAGGAGGCCTAGGATGCGCAGCGATTTTCCCGCTTGCGGCAGCGAGACCCTGAGCACCCGCGAGCAGACCCAGGACTTAGGAGCGCGCCTGGGACGCGCACTGGAGGCCGGTGACGTGGTGATCCTGGACGGCCCGCTGGGCGCGGGTAAGACCACCCTGACCCAGGGCATCGCGGCGGGCATGGGTGTGAAAGGCCGGGTGACCTCACCGACCTTCGTCATCGCCCGGGAGCACCGCGCGAAGCAGCCCGGCCCGAACCTGGTGCACGTGGACGCCTACCGCCTGCTGGATGACTTCGGCGCCGGCTCAGGTGATCCCATCGGAGACCTGGACGCGCTGGACCTGGACACGGAGCTGGCCGACGCCGTCGTCGTCGCCGAATGGGGCGGCGGGCTGGTCGAGCAGCTCAGCGACGACTTCCTGCTCGTGCGCATCGACCGGGAAAGCGCGCGGGCTGACGACGCCCCGCTGGATGAAGACGGACCCCGCGTTATTTCCTGGCAGTGGCACAGCCGCTAGCCGGCCGCGCCCGCGATGAGCGCGGAGGCGCCACACACTCGCGGAACCTGCACGATGTACCATTGCAGGGCGTAAAAACAATGCCCAAGCCTGTCTAGGCACTTAATCCCCATATAACTAATCCGATAGTCGGGCGTACGACTGTCGCGCAAAAGGAGTCACCATGATGAAACTGTCCAAGTCAGCCGCCGCACTGGTGGCCGTCGTCACCGTCGGCTTCCTCATCGCCATCCTGGGCCTGGTCGGCTGGACCGCCGCCCGCGCCGACGAGCCGGTCGGCCGCGTGGGCCACATCCTGGAAGAGACCAAGAACAAGGGCCTGCACGGCACGGCCCTGTCCCCGGCGGACGTTTACGGCGAAGAGTGGACCGCCGCGGCGTTTGTCTGCCCGGGCGTTTCCGGCGATGAGCTTCGGGAAGCTTTCGGCCTGAACCCGGACGAGCTGGACCTGGTGGACGGCAAGGTCCCGGAGGACACCAACTACCTGGTGGCCCTGGACGATGACCTGAACACCTTCCCGGAGAAGCTGGACCGCAGCGAGGTTGACCTGTGCTCCCAGCAGGTCCCGCCGGTCATCAACGGCTTCTCCCTGCTGCCCTTCATGCAGAACCAAGACGGAACCTGGGTCCTGGCGTCCTAATGCGTGTTCTGTGCATCGACACCTCCACCACGGATCTGGTCACCGGTCTGGTGGATATCGACCCGTCCCAGCCGGGCAACGCGGCTTATGCCCAACCGTCGGCGGCCCAGGACGCGACCGTTAAGGACACCCGGGCCCACAATGAGCTGCTGATGCCCACCATCGACCAGCTGCTGGGCGGGGACTATTCCCAGCTGGACGCCGTCGTGGCCGGGTGCGGGCCGGGGCCGTTTACCGGCCTGCGCGTCGGCATGGCCACGGCCTCCGCCCTGGCACAAGCGCGCGGAATCCCGGTCTATGGGCTCTGCTCGCACGACGCCATCGCGGTGGCCGCAGCCGCCCAGGACAGCGGTGCCGCGGAAGGCACACACACCAGCGGCTCCGCAGAAACCGGCGAGTGCGTGGTGGCTACCGATGCCCGTCGCAAGGAGATCTACTACTCCGTCTACCGCGGCACCGAGCGCGTCAGCGGGCCGGACGTGGCCCGCCCCGAGGACGTGGACTTCCCAGACGCCGTCACTGCCATCTACATCCCCGCGGCGCTGGGGGAGCGGCTGCCGGAGAAGTGGCACGCTGCTGTGCGCCCGGCGCTGAACCCGTGCCCGGCCGCGCTGGCAGCAGCCGTGGACTTTAACGCGCAGCCGGAGTCGCTGGTGCCGCTGTACCTGCGCCGGCCCGACGCGAAGGAGCCGGCGCCGAAGCCGCGCTCGGCGGCCATCCCCGAGGTTGAGCTGTGAGCCTCGTCCTGCGGGAGCTGAAAGCATCCGACGCCGCCCGGTGCGCCGAGCTGGAAACCGTGCTCTTCCCGGGGGAGACCCCCTGGTCGCAAGAGGTCTTCCAGGCGGAGTTCCGCCAGCCGCACACCTTTTACCTGGGTGTGCAGGATACCGAGGCGGATCTGTTGGTCGGCTACGCGGGCATCGGGCGGATGGGCCCGGCCGATGCCCCGGAGTATGAAATCCACACCATTGGCACGGATCCGGCGCACCAGCGCCGCGGTATCGGCCGGATGATGATGGACAATATCTGCTTTATCGCCGACCGTGAGAAGGCCCCGATCTTCCTGGAAGTGCGCGTGGACAACGCGCCGGCCATGAGCCTGTACGAGGCCTATGGCTTTCACCGGCTGGGCCTGCGCCGCAACTATTACCAACCTTCCGGCGCGGATGCCTACACTTATAAGCGAGAAGGCGGGCAGCCCGCCGACGACAGTTAGCAAGCAGCGAACTAGCAACCAGAGAACTAACAACCAGCCTGGCGCCGGGCCACAGCGCGGCCGGGGCGGGAATGACAAGAAACTAAAGAAGGCGAACGGCAATGATCGTATTGGGAATCGAGTCCTCCTGCGACGAGACTGGCGTCGGCATCGTGGAGGTCGACGAGGCCGGGCAGATGCGCGTTCTGGCGGATGCGGTGGCCTCCTCCATGCAACAGCACGCCCGTTTCGGCGGCGTCGTGCCGGAGATCGCTTCCCGCGCTCACTTGGAGGCCATGCCCCAGGTGATGGAGGAAGCCCTGCGCCAGGCCGGTGTTGAGCGCCCCGATGCCGTGGCCGCTACCGTCGGCCCGGGCCTGGCGGGCGCGCTGCTGGTGGGCGCCTCCGCGGCCAAGGCCTATGCCGCCGCCTGGGGCGTGCCCTTCTACGGGGTCAACCATCTGGGCGGCCACGTTGCCGTAGCCAACCTGGAGGGCAAGTCGCTGCCGCACGCGGTGGCCCTGTTGGTCTCCGGCGGACACACCCAGCTACTGGAGGTCGAAGCCGTCGGCCGCCCCATGCGGGAGCTGGGCACCACGCTTGACGATGCCGCCGGCGAGGCCTACGACAAAGTCTCCCGCCTGCTGGGCCTGGGGTATCCGGGCGGGCCGGTCATCGACAAACTCGCCGCCCGCGGCGAGCCCACCATCAAGTTCCCCCGCGGGCTCAGCAAGGCAGAGGATCTGCGCGGCGACCACCGCCATGACTTCTCCTTCTCGGGCCTGAAGACCGCCGTGGCCCGCTACGTCGAACAAGCCGAGCGCAACGGCGAGGTTATCTCCGTGGAGGACACCTGCGCCTCCTTCCAGGAGGCCGTCTGCGACGTGCTCACGGCCAAGGCCTTGCGTGCCTGCCAAGACACCGGCGCCGGCGTGCTGCTGCTGGGCGGCGGAGTCGCCGCCAACTCCCGGCTGCGCGAACTCGCCGCCGAGCGCTGCGCCGCAGCCGACATCGAGCTGCGCGTCCCGAGCTTCAAACTCTGCACCGACAACGGCGTCATGATCGCCGCCGTCGCCGCACAACTCATCACCGAAGACGCCGAACCCTCCGGCCTCGCCACCGCCACGGACACCCAGCTGGAGGTGGAGATCCCGCTGGTTCCGGCGGGTTCTTAACCGCAGATCCCGAGTCCTTGTCAGCGGTGTACACCTCGAGGACAAGGGTGTCTAATTGACCGTTGCCTCGGATCTCGCTATCGTTGCTTTCCCCTACAAACCAAGGAGATAGCGGAGTCTCGGGCGTTATGGATGCAGTAGCGTTGACAAGGCTCCACAAGTCTTCCGTGTCTTCCGATTCGCGAAGGGAGCCGAGTGGATTAATGCTCCGCGCCCCGGTAAGAGACAGAATCATTGCCTACCATCGAGCCAAACTTTAAACGACAATTAGCCCAATATTTTCACAATTGCTTGTCCTTTGACTTAGCTCTCCGCTAGCGCCTTAGCTACCCGGTTGGATCGAGGAGTCGCCGAGGAAAGCGCGGGCGCCTGCGATCGGAGTTATTGGCCCGTGGTTCACGGAATGTTTACCCAAAGTTTTACCTGCTCAGAGTGTGGTTTTTCGGTGTGGCGGCTAGTTTTAGGAATTATGACTATTGGATTCCTTGTCAACCCTGACCTGACCCGCCGAAAGATCACCTTCGAGCTGGAGCACGCTAACCAGTTCCTGGGTGGGGCTGCTGAAGACCGCGTGGCGGTGGCCTTCCAGGAAGATGGCGCGACCTACGCTGCGCTGTTCAACCCGGACGCCCGCGCTGAGGGTGCGGAGCCGAACCCGGTGGCGTCGTTGGCGCGTAATACCGCTGATACTGGCAACTCGGCCTTCCTGCAGGACCCGATTCGGGCGATTTCCGGCTCGGTTATCTTCGTGGGGGCGGAAGGCGACGACATTACTGATGATATCGTCGAAGGGGTGGAAAACTCCATTCGCGCCGTGCTGAACTACCGCGAGGACAACCCGGAGGAATACCAGCTCTGGCGCGCGGCCGTTATCAACACGGACAAGCGGGCCTAAGTTCGCGGGAGCGGTCCTGGCGCCCCGCGCGACCGTCAATCACCGTCCCTTGTAAGAGGGGCGGTGATAATTTTTGTGCAATTGGTGGAAGTGGCAGGTCGTGGGTTCAAAAACTTGAGTCAGATGACAATTCTTTCTAGATGTGCCTGGCATCGCTACAACCGTTAGGATGGGCGGTGAGAGGCGGCGCGCCCGGTCGCGATAATTTCTTCGCACCCCTATCTGGTTGCGGCAGGCGCGCGAGCCACGAGTGGAGCAACCAAAAGGAGTACCTCATGACCCTGACAGTGACTGACATTTTCAGTATCGGTATCGGCCCGTCGTCTTCGCACACGGTCGGCCCCATGCGCGCGGCCAAGGCCTTCGTGGACTCGCTGGTCGAATACCCGGCGCTGGTGCGCTGCGAGTTGCGCGGCTCCCTTTCGGCCACTGGCCTGGGGCATGCCACGGACCGCGCGGTCATCCTCGGCATGGTCGGTTGGACTCCGCTGGACGTGCCGCTGGACGCAGAGCCGGTCGCCGGCACCAATATCCCGCGCGAGGGCAGTGTCACCGGCCCGACCGGGACCATGGACTACAGCCTGGTCTTCGACAACGAGCCCTTCCCGGGCCACCCGAACTGTATGTTGTTCTCGGCCTACGACGCCGACGGCAAGTGCATTGCTGAGGGTGTGCCGTACTTCTCCGTTGGCGGCGGCTTCATCCAGACCCGCGCGGAGCTGGAGGCCTCCAAGCTGGCCGCGGAGAACCCCACGCCCATGCCGGAGAACATGCGCGCGCCCTACGAGTTCGACACTGGCGATGAGCTGCTGGAGCTGTGCGAGAAGCACGACCTGGCAATCTGGGAAATTATGCTGGCCAACGAGTCCTTTCTCCACGCTGATGAAGGTGGCGAGGACTTCGTGCTGGCCCACCTGGACCGGGTCTGGGAGGTTATGCAGCAGGCCGTGTCCCAGGGCATTGAGACCGACGGTATCCTGCCGGGCGGCCTCTTGGTCCCGCGCCGCGCGCCGAAGCTCTACCAGGACCTGCTGGCGCAGAGCGAAGACGAGGACTCCGGCCTGGAGGCTATGGACTGGGTGGACCTTTACGCGCTGGCCGTCAACGAGCAGAACGCCGCCGGCGGCCGCGTCATTACCGCCCCGACCAACGGTGCCTGCGGCATCCTGCCGGCCGTGCTGCACTACGCGCGTGACTTCCAGCGCGGTTTCAACAAGCACAGCGTTCACCGCTACCTGCTGACCGCCGGAGCGGTGGCCATCATCATCAAGACGAACGCTTCTATCTCCGGCGCCGAGGTTGGCTGCC
Source organism: Corynebacterium sp. 1103A (assembly GCF_055700955.1). NCBI lineage: Bacteria > Bacillati > Actinomycetota > Actinomycetes > Mycobacteriales > Corynebacteriaceae > Corynebacterium > Corynebacterium sp. 1103A. The sequence goes on along the minus strand of NZ_JASTTF010000002.1, from coordinate 181,537 downwards.
AGGGCGAGGTGGGCTCGGCTTCCTCCATGGCAGCCGCCGGCATGGCGGAGCTGCTGGGCGGCACGCCCCGGCAGGTGGAAAACGCCGCCGAAATCGCGCTCGAGCACAACCTGGGCCTGACCTGTGACCCTATCGGCGGTCTGGTGCAGATCCCCTGTATCGAGCGCAACGCCGTCGGTGCTGTCAAGGCCATCAATTCCGCCCGCCTGGCCAAGCGCGGCGAGGGCTCCCACGTTGTCTCCCTGGATAACGCGGTTAAGACCATGGCAGAAACCGGCCGGGACATGCTCTCCAAGTACAAGGAGACCTCCCTAGGCGGGCTGGCCAAAACCATGGGCTTCACCGTCGCCCAGGTCTCCTGCTAGTAGCGCGCTGACGGTTTAAGGCACAGGGCTTGCCTTTGGCCCCGCCGGTGGCTTGCACGAGCTGCCGGCGGGGTCTTTTGCGCGTTGGCTTTGGCTGCGGCCGGGGGAGGGGCCGGCGGCGTGGCTTAGGGAGTGTGGCTTGGTGGGGCGGTTTGGCGTCGAGGCCTGGTGGTGTGGAGGAGTGACGGGCGTGTGCGCGGCGGGGGAGCGGTGTTGTTGTCGGTTAGCAGTCGCACGGGTAGAGTGCTAGATAGGTTGTTTGACCCACAGTTGTTCACCCGCGACGACGGCTGTGCTGGCAATGCATGCAACCGGCACATACAACTCATTGATTCATAAACGGAGGAATCACACCATGGCAAACATCAAGCCGCTGGAAGATAAAGTTCTGGTCCAGATCGTCGAAGCGGAAACCACTACCGCTTCCGGCCTGGTAATCCCGGAATCGGCTAAGGAAAAGCCGCAAGAGGCGACCGTCATTGCCGTCGGCCCGGGCCGCACCAATGACAAGGGTGAAGTCGTCCCAGTGGGTGTCAACGAAGGCGACACCGTTATCTTCTCCAAGTTCGGTGGCACCGAGCTGAAGTACGACGGCCAGGAGTACCTGCTGCTGTCCGCTCGCGACCTGCTCGCCGTTATCGAAAAGTAAAAGGTGGTGTAGCCACTAATGGCAAAACTCATTGCATTTGATCAGGAGGCCCGCGAGGGCATCCAGCGCGGCGTGGACACCCTCGCCGACGCCGTCAAGGTCACCCTGGGCCCACGCGGCCGCAACGTGGTTCTGTCCAAGGCCTTTGGCGGCCCGACCGTCACCAACGACGGCGTGACCATCGCCCGCGACATCGACTTGGACGAGCCCTTCACTAACCTGGGCGCCCAGCTGGTCAAGTCCGTGGCGGTCAAGACCAACGACATCGCCGGCGACGGCACCACGACCGCGACGCTGCTGGCCCAGGCACTGATCTTCGAAGGTCTGCGCAACGTGGCCGCCGGCGCTAACCCGGTCGAGCTCAACCGTGGCATTGCCGCGGCCGCAGAGAAGACCGTGGAAGAGCTCAAGAAGCGCGCCACCCCGGTTAACTCCGCCTCCGAAATCGCCCAAGTCGCAACGGTTTCTTCCCGCGACCCGGAAATCGGCGAGATGGTCGCCGGCGCGATGGAAAAGGTCGGCAAGGACGGCGTGGTCACCGTGGAGGAGTCCCAGACCATGGAGTCCACCGTGGATGTCACGGAAGGCATCTCCTTCGATAAGGGCTACCTCTCCCCGTACTTCGCGACGGAGGAAGAGACCAACCACGCCGTGCTCGACGACGCCCAGATCCTGCTGGTGCGCAACAAGATCTCTTCCCTGCCGGACTTCCTGCCGCTGTTGGAAAAGATCGCCGAGTCCGGCAAGCCGACGCTGATTATGGCCGAGGACATCGAGGGCGAGCCGCTGCAGGCCCTGGTGGTCAACTCCATCCGCAAGGTCCTGAAGGTCGTGGGCGTCAAGGCCCCGTACTTCGGCGACCGCCGCAAGGCCTTCATGGACGACCTGGCCGTCGTCACCGGCGCCACCGTCGTGGACCCGGAGCTGGGCATCAACCTCAACGAGGTTGGCCTCGAGGTTCTGGGCTCCGCACGCCGCGTGACCGTGACCAAGGAGGATACCGTCCTGGTCGACGGCGCCGGCACCGCCGAGGCCGTCGAAGAGCGCCGCGGCCAGATCCGCCGCGAAATCGAGCGCACCGACTCCACCTGGGACAAGGAGAAGCTCGAGGAGCGCCTGGCCAAGCTCTCCGGCGGCGTGGCCGTCATCCGCGTCGGCGCCGCCACCGAGACCGAGGTCAACGAGCGTAAGCTGCGCGTCGAGGACGCCATCAACGCCGCTCGTGCCGCGGTCGAGGAAGGCGTTATCGCCGGCGGCGGCTCCGCCCTGGTCCAGATCGCGCGCGAGCTGGAGACCTTCGCCCAGGACTTCGAGGGCGAGGCCAAGACCGGCGTGCTCTCCGTAGCCAAAGCGCTGTCGCGCCCGGCCTACTGGATCGCCGCTAACGCCGGTGAGGACGGCGCCGTGGTGACCAACCGCGTGGCCGAAATGTCCAACGGTGAAGGCTTCAACGCTCACACCCTGGAGTACGGCAACCTCATCGACAACGGCATCATCGACCCGGTCAAGGTCACCCACTCCGCCGTAGTCAACGCCACCTCCGTGGCACGCATGGTGCTGACCACCGACGCCTCCGTCGTGGAAAAGCCCGCCGAGGAAGAAGAGTCCTCCCATGGTCACCACCACCATCACTAAAACCGCGTGAGCTCACGCGCGTAAGGCAGTTTCCGCCGGGTAACCGTCGGGCCTCCTGCTTGAAAAGAGCGCGAGGGCCTCGTCCGGCTAGCCAGCCGGCGGGGCCCTTAATCGTGCTTTAAGCTATGCCTCGTGCCACAACAAGAATTCATCCGGGTCACCGGCGCGCGGGATAACAACCTGCGTGATATCAGCGTCGATATCCCGAAGCGCCAGCTGCCCGTCTTCGTCGGGCTGTCGGGCTCCGGCAAGTCTAGCCTGGTCTTCGATACCATCGCGGCCGAGTCCCAGCGGCTGGTCAACGAGACCTACCCCGGTTTCGTCCAGGGGTTCATGCCGCAGACCGCCCGCCCCGACGTCGACCGCTTGGAGGGGCTGACCGCCGCCATCGTGGTGGGGCAGGAGCCGCTCGCCGCGAACGCGCGGTCTACCTTCGGCACGGCTACGGACATCACCGGCATGCTGCGCGTGCTGTTTTCCCGCATCGCGGAGCCAAACGCCGGCGGCCCGGCCGCCTATTCCTTCAACGTGCCTTCCGTGAGCGCGCAGGGCGCCATCCAGGTCGAGAAAGCCGGGGCGAAGAAGGACGTCACCCACTTCCAGCGCACCGGCGGCATGTGCCCGGACTGCAGCGGCACCGGCCGGGTCACTGACCTCGACCTCACGGCGCTAGTCGATGAGTCGCTCAGCCTCGACGACGGCGCCATCATCGTCCCGCGCCTCAAGGTCGGCTCCTGGACCTGGCAGAGCTACGCCCAGTCCGGTCTGTACCCCACGGACGTGCCCGTGGCCGAGTTCACCGACGAACAAAAGCACGCTCTCTACTACCTCGACGACGTCAAGGTAAAGGTCAACGGCATCAACATCTCGTACCAGGGCCTGGTGCCGAGGCTGGAGAGCTCGACGCTGTCCAAGGACCCGCAGCAGCTGCCCAAGCAGATGCGAGAATTCGTCGAGCGCGCCGCCCGCTTCGTCGACTGCCCAGCCTGCGAGGGCAGCCGCCTGGCCGAACACGCCCGCCGGTCCTATATCGCGGGTGTTTCCCTGGCGGAGGTCTCCCAGTGGGAGCTGACCGAGGTCTACTCCTGGCTGGAGAGCTTGGAGGATGCCCGCGTGACCCCGCTGGTGGACAACCTGCGCCAGGCCGTCAACAGCGCGGTGGAGATCGGCCTGGGCTACCTCAGCCTAGACCGGCCGGCGGGCACCCTCTCGGGCGGGGAATCGCAGCGCACCCGCATGGTTAGGCACCTGGGATCAGCGCTGACGGATATCACCTACGTCTTTGACGAGCCGACCGCGGGCCTGCACCCGCAGGACATCGAGCGCCTCAACCGCCTGCTGCTGCGCCTGCGGGGCAAGGGCAATACCGTCCTCGTGGTTGAGCACAAGCGCGCGACCATCGACATTGCCGACTACGTCGTAGAGCTCGGTCCCGGCGCCGGCACTAACGGCGGCGAGGTTGTGTTCACCGGCACGGTCGAGGAATTGGTCGAAGCGGACACAGCCACCGCGCGGGCGCTCGCTCTGCAGACCGGCCTCAAGGACGAGGTCCGCACGCCCACCGGGGCCATCGAGGTGCGCGGCGCGAGCGTTAACAACCTGCGCGACGTCGACGTCGATATCCCCACGGGGTGCTCACCGCCATTACCGGCGTGGCCGGCTCGGGCAAGTCCTCGCTGCTGGCCTGCCTGCCGCAGAAACTCGCCGAGAACGACCGCGTCCTCATGGTCGACCAGGCCACCATCACCGGGTCTCGGCGCTCGAACCCCGCGACCTACACGGGCGCACTCGAGCCCATCCGCAAGGCCTTCGCCAAGGCGAACGGTGTCAAGCCCGCGCTGTTTTCGGCCAACTCCGCCGGTGCCTGCCCGAACTGCAACGGCGCCGGGGTGGTCTACGTGGAGCTGGGCGTGATGACCGGGGTCGACGTGCCCTGCGAGGTCTGCGAGGGTAAGCGCTTTTCCGCGGAGGTGCTGGCCTATACCTTCGGCGATAAGAACATCGCGGAGATCCTCGAAATGCCCGCCGCGGAGGCCACCGAGTTCTTCGCCGCCAAGGAATCCCGCGTGCCCGCCGCGGCGAAAATCTGCGAGATCCTGTGCACCGTCGGCCTGGGCTATATCCACCTGGGCCAGCCCCTGAACACCCCGTCGGGAGGGGAGCGCCAGCGGCTGAAGCTGGCCGTGCACATGGCCGATAAGAAGGCGGCGGCCGACGTGCTCATCCTGGACGAGCCGACCACGGGACTGCACCTGCTGGACACGCAGGTGCTGCTGGAGCTGCTCCATGAGCTCGTCGACAGCGGGCACACCGTCGTCTGTGTCGAGCACCACCCGGCGGTTATCGCCCACGCCGATCACGTCATCGATTTGGGCCCCGGGCCCGGTTCGGCCGGCGGCCGGGTGGTGGCCAGCACGAGCCCGTGCGAGCTCACCGAAGTCGCCGACTCGGTGACCGGCAGCTACCTAGCCCGTTACCTGGCCCACGAGGCCCAAGAGACCCAAGAAGGGTAGGAGGCCACAAAAGGAACCACCGGGGCGGCAGGGCAGCAGGCTGCATTATTGGGCAGCGCGGTTGCCTGTGCGCCAGTGGCGGTAGGGGTCAAGCCCTAACGGGAAACCGCCTAGACGGTAACCGGGGCGACCTTGGTGACCTGGGCGCGCTTGTTGCGAGCGCGCAGGGCGTGGGAGCGCTCGGACTCGGACATGCCGCCCCACACGCCGTAGGGCTCAGCGGACCGGAGGGCGTGCTCACGGCACAGCTCGATGACCGGGCAGGCGTTGCAGATGGCCTTCGCGCGGTTCTCACGCTGCGCGCGGGCACGTCCGCGTTCCCCGTCCGGGTGGTAGAAAACATCCGAGTTCTTCCCGCGGCATGCTCCATGCAGTTGCCATTCCCAAAAATCTGCGTTCGGTCCGGGAAGCAGATGCGGCTGTGACACGACGAAATCTCCTCAATTGGTTAGTTCGGGACTTGAAGTATTCCGATTTGGCAGTGTGGCCCGCATGGGTAAACGTTGGGTTTCCAGCTGGTTGCCAGCTGGTTTTCTAATTGTTTAAATCCTCACGATTAGCCGTCTGGCCAGGTTATATACACAAAGGTTAAAGTTTGGTGAACTTTGTCTACCGCGGCGTGGTCTACTACCTTCGGGGTAGAAAAGCCAGATGAAGCGCTCCGCGTCGTGACTAAAAGTAAAATCACGATGATGAATTAGACGCTGATCATCGGTATAGTTCTGAGACGGCTAATTTCCGACCTGATCCGGTGTCCGCCCCCCACGCCCCAACACGGGTGCCCGGGCCACCGTGCTGTCGTGCTGTGAAACCTTAAACGAGAAAGTAGAGCCTGAACGTGAGCGATTCCGAAACCGAGCTAGCGGCCCTAGTGCCGTCGGCGGTATCGGGCGATCGGCGGGCTCTGCAAGAGGTCATCCGCCTGATTCACCCGCAGGTGGTGCGGTACTGCCGCGCCCGGATTGGCGGCCACCGCCACCCGGCGGCCGACGACGTGGCGCAAGAGGTCTGCCTCGCCGTGGCGACCTCCCTGCCCAAGTACGAGGACAAGGGGCGGCCGTTCATGGCCTACGTCTACGGCATCGCCTTTAACAAGGTGGCGGACGCGCACCGCACCTTGGGGCGCGACCACTCGGTGCCTACTGAAGACCTGCCGGAACAGACGGCTTCCGGCCAAAGTCCAGAGGAATACGCGCTGGTTACAGACGGAAGTAACAGAGTTCGCGAGTTGCTCGATACATTAAGTGAAAAGGCTCGCAACATTGTGATTTTAAGGGTGTTCGTGGGCCTTTCCGCGGAGGAAACAGCCGCAGCCGTAGGTTCTACTCCGGGCGCGGTCCGGGTAGCTCAGCACCGAGCCCTCGGGCAGTTGCGCAAGCAGCTGGCTGAATCTCAATAACAACTAAAAACCAGATTTTTATGTATGTCCTGCACAGCAGGATCGGAAAGGAGTGATGATCATGTCAAAGCGACGTCGGCCCGATGACACTAATGACTTGGCCGATCAGCTGCAGCCCTTAGTTGATGACGATCACTTCCTGACCGATCTATCCGCAGGAAAAGACCCCAGTGACGGCAACGACGAGCTAGCGGCGTTGCTGATGGATCTGCGCAATGAGGTCCACCAGCCGCTGCCGCCGGTACCGGTGGTTGCTTTGGGTGAGGGCGAGGATACCGAGCCCGCCGAGGGCACGGGGAACGCCGCGAGGGCCTCCGTGGCCTCGCTGGCGGATCGCCGCAAGGCCAAGCGCCCGCACCCGTTCGTCCACGGCCTCATCGGCGCGGCCGCGGCCACCCTGGTCATCGCCGGGGCCGGCGCGGTGGTCTACAACACCCAGGGCTTTGGCGCCCAGCACGATCCGCAGTCGGTCGAGCTGGCCGGCAAGCTGGATGAGGTTGAGTCCCGCGCCGCCAGCGGCGACTGGGAGGGCGCGCAGTCCCTTCTGGCGGAGGCCCGCAAGATGCTGAACCTGGCAGAAGAGAAGGAAGCCGACGCCGAGGTCAAGCAGGACAAGGCCCGCTCGTCGCGGGTGGCTCGCCCGCGCCCGACGGAGACGGTGACTGAGACCGTGCCGCCCGAGCAGGACACGGAGGCCGAGAAGCCGGCTCCTGCCCCGGAGCCGACCACGGTGACGGAGAAGGCCACCCAGACCGTGACGGTTACGGTGACCGAGACCGGGCTGCCCAACCCGCTGCCCGCACCGACAGAACCCACGGAGGAGCCGAGCGCTTCCCCGGAGGAAAACGACGGTGAACTCGCTCCTCCGCAGGTGCAGCAGTAAGTAGCTAAGTCCTTCTAAGAAACGTCTTTGCAGAGAGCCGCTCTCGGCGGGGTGGGGTCCACCTTTCGCCGGGGGCGGTTTTAGCGTGCGTCGAGCCCGTCTAGGTAGCCCAGGGCGTAGTCCCAGGGCACGTAGCGGTTCGGATCCGGCTCAGCGCCCGGCTCGTGCACCGGAGCGAGTTCGTTGTTCAAGGTTGCACGCATATTGGCGGCCATGATGTCCCACTCGTAGAAGTGGTTTTCCTGGCAGTCCTCGCAGTAGAAGAAGATTCCGTCCACTCCGCGGGGTCCGAGTGCGCGGGCGAATTCCTGGACCAAGGCGAGGTCGTGGATCACGGCGGCGCGCTCCTCTTGGCTCAGCGGCTGTGCCTGCTCTTCTTCTTCCAGGAAGGAGGCGGGATCATTGGGGTCGTCGGCAAAAGGGTCGCGGGGCATATTGGCGAAAAAGTTCACAGTTTAGAAGCCTATTTACTCAACCAGACTTAGGCAATTCTCCCCCGGACTCACGATGTGGCGCTAAAAGGCACTACAGTTAGGGTGCATACCACCAAAACTCGGCTTCGTTTTAAGGAGATGGGCACTCAAGATGACTGACAACCGCGTGCAAACTGGGGGAAACGACCCGGATAAGATCCTGCTCAATGGGCTGACCTTTGATGATGTGCTTCTGCTGCCGGCCGAATCCAATATCGTGCCTTCTCAGGTAGACACCTCGGCGCAGTTTACCCGCAACATCCGGCTGGGCATCCCGCTGTCCTCGGCGGCCATGGACACGGTCACGGAAGCGCGCATGGCTATCGCGATGGCCCGCCAGGGCGGTATCGGCGTGCTGCACCGCAACCTGTCGACTCAGGAGCAGGCCGAGCAGGTGGAAACCGTCAAGCGTTCCGAGTCCGGCATGGTCACCGACCCGGTGGTGGCGTCGCCGGATATGACCATCGAGGAAGTCGACGCCCTGTGCGCGCGGTTCCGTATCTCCGGCCTGCCGGTGGTCGATGACAAGGGTGTCCTGCTGGGCATCTGCACCAATCGCGACATGCGCTTCGAACCGGACTTCCAGCGCAAGGTCTCGGACATCATGACCTCCATGCCGCTGGTGGTGGCCAAGGAGGGCGTGTCCAAGAGCGAGGCCCTGAAGCTGCTGTCGAACAACAAGGTCGAGAAGCTGCCCATCGTGGACGACAACAACGTGTTGGTCGGCCTCATTACCGTCAAGGACTTCGTGAAGTCCGAGCAGTACCCGAACGCCTCCAAGGATTCCTCCGGCCGCCTGCTGGCCGCCGCCGGCATCGGCACCGGCGAGGAGTCCTACGAGCGCGCCGGCGCCCTGGTCGATGCCGGCGTCGACGTGCTGGTCGTTGACTCCGCCCATGCCCACAACAACCGCGTGCTGGAGATGGTCTCCCGCGTGAAGAAGGACTTCGGCCACCGCGTCGACGTCGTGGGCGGCAACCTGGCCACCCGCGAGGCCGCCCAGGCCATGATCGACGCCGGCGCCGACGCCATCAAGGTCGGCATCGGCCCGGGCTCCATCTGCACCACCCGCGTCGTCGCCGGCGTGGGCGCCCCGCAGATCACCGCCATCATGGAGGCCGCCGCCGTGGCCGGCCCGGCCGGCGTCCCGATCATCGGTGACGGCGGCATGCAGTACTCCGGCGACGTCGCTAAGGCCCTGGCCGCCGGCGCCGATACCGTCATGCTGGGCTCCATGTTCGCTGGCACCCGGGAAGCCCCGGGCGACATCGTCATCGTGGGAGGCAAGCAGTACAAGCGCTACCGCGGGATGGGCTCCATGGGCGCCATGCAGGGCCGCGGCCTGAGCGGGGAGAAGCGCTCCTACTCCAAGGACCGCTACTTCCAGGCCGACGTTAGGAGCGAAGACAAGCTGGTGCCGGAAGGCGTGGAAGGCAAGGTTCCTTACCGCGGCGAGATCGACGCGATTACCCACCAGATCATCGGTGGCCTGCGCGCGGCCATGGGCTACACTGGCTCGGCCTCCATCGCGGATCTCAAGACCAAGCGTTTCGTCCGCATTACTGCGGCCGGCTTGCGCGAGTCCCACCCGCACGATTTGCAGCAGACCGTCGAGGCCCCGAACTACCGCTAAGCAGCGCGTAGGCAACCCGTTATACGGCACGTAGCACTCCCCGCAACGTCGCAACACTCACAGATAAGGAGCAGCACATGCGCGACTACGTAGAAATCGGACTGGGGCGGCAGGCGCAACGCACCTACGACCTGGACGATATTTCCCTGGTACCAACCCGGCGCACGCGGTCCTCGAAGGACGTGGATACCACCTGGCACATCGACGCTTACACCTTCGACATCCCGTTTGTTTCCCACCCGACCGACGCCCTGGCCACCCCGGAATTCGTCATCGAGATGGGCAAGCAAGGAGGCCTAGGCGTTATCAACGCTGAGGGCCTGTGGGGTCGGCACGCCGACTTGGAGGCCGCCCTCGAGCAGGTCTATTCCCACCCGGGTGATAACTCCGTGCTACAGCGCCTCCACGGCGCGGATCTGGACACGGAACTGCTCACCGAGCGCATCCGCCAGGTGCGGGAGGCGGGCGTGACCGTAGCGGTGCGCGTGTCCCCGCAAAACGCCCGTGAGCTGGCTCCGGTGGTCATCGCGGCCGGCGCGGAACTGCTGTTTATCCAGGGCACCCTGATTTCCGCCGAGCACGTCAGCACCGGCGGCGAGCCGCTGAACCTCAAGGAATTCATCGGTTCCCTGGACGTGCCGGTCATCGCCGGAGGCGTGGCGGACTACACCACGGCCCTGCACCTGATGCGAACCGGCGCGGCCGGCGTCATCGTGGGCGGCGGCGTGAACACCAACCCGGAGACCGTCGGGATCGACGTGCCCCTGGCCACCGCTGTGGCGGATGCCGCGGCCGCGCGCCGGGACTACCTGGATGAGACCGGCGGGCGCTACGTGCACGTTTTGGCCGACGGCGACTTCGTCAACTCCGCCGAGGTCACCAAGGCCGTGGCCTGCGGCGCCGACGGCGTCGTCCTGGGTCCGCTTCTGGCCTCGGCCCGCGAGGCTGGCGGCAAGGGCTGGTACTGGCCGGCCGCCGCCGGGCATCCGCGCTTCCCGCGTGGCTTCGTGGACTACGCCGCCGCTGTCCCGGACGACTTGGATGTCGACTTCCTAGACGGCGAGGCTGACCACAACACCCCGAGCCTCGAGGTGGTCCTGCACGGCCCTTCTAACGAGCCCTTCGGCCAGTTCAACCTGGTCGGCGGCCTCAAGCGCGCCATGGCCAAGTGCGGCTACACGGACCTCAAATCCTTCCAGAAGGTCAACCTCGCCATCCGCGGCTAAGCCGAGAAGGCACGCGGCACAAAGCGCGGACCCGGGAATAGGGTGCTAGGAAGCTAGCACGCCAATGGTTAGGCGCCTAAAGCCCGGGGCGCGCTGTTCAGAAAAGAACAGGAAAGACAAGGAGGGCATCGCCAAGCACGGCGATGCCCTCCTTCGCGTCTTAGCGCGCGAACTCCCGGGCCTGCGCGCGGGCCCGGTTCAGTCGCGCCGGACCGTTTAATCGCGGCGGTAATCGCGGCGGCGAGTCCTAGCTGCCGGCGACGATGTCCCAGGCGGAGACGGCCATGATGACAAGGCCCACGACGAAGACGCAGATGGTGTCCGGCCTGGTGGCGTAGTGCTTGAAGGCGGTGGCCTTGCGGAAGAGCAGCATGGGCACGATGTAGACCAAGAAAGCGACGAAGATGCCGCCGACGACGGAGATGAAGTCCAGGATGGACGGGTTGTAGACCGCCACGGCGACCGACCCGATAAAGACCATCACGTAGATGACGTAGGTGAGCTTTTTGCCCGTGAGCTTGTCCGCGGTGCGCGGGGCGAGCACGCGGAAGATGTACTTGGTGCCCTCCTCGGTGCCCAGCATGTGGCCGGAGAAGGACGAGGCGATGGCGCAGATGGCCACCACGGGGGCGAGGAAAGACATGAACGGGGTGTGGGTGACGTTGGCGAAGTAGGACAGGATCGGGATGTTGGCCTCGCCCGCGGCGTCCATGCCTTCCGCGCCCATGGCCATGGAGCAGGACCAGACGAAAAACATCGTGAAGGCCACCAGCAGGCAGGCGGTGATAAGTTCCACCCGGGAGACCTGGCGCTCGGTGCCGGCGACGTCATCACCGTGGCCCTGCTGGGCGTCGAGCGCGAACTGGGACAGCGCCGCCATGTGGCTAAACGAGAAGACCAGCACCGGCAGGATGAGCAGCAGGGACTTCCACAGGGGCGTGTCCGACTGGTAGCTGTAGAAGCTGGCCAAATCCCACTGCGGGATGAGGTAGAAGGAGACCACCGCCAGAGCGATAATCAGCGGGTAGACCAGCGCATTGCCCAGCCAGAGCACGGCCTTCTTACCGGCGGCGAAGGCGAGGGTGAGCACGCCGATGCAGACGCTAGCCAGCACCCAGCGGTTGATTTCCGGGCCGCCGAGCTGGTTGACAATGAAGCTGTCGACGGTGTTGGTGATACTGATGCCGTAGATCAGCACGGTGGGATAGATGGCCAGCCAGTACAGCAGCGCCGTGGCCAGCCCGCGCTTGCGCCCGGTCAGGGCCGTGATGACCTGCAAAACGTCCAGGCCCTTGATGGGGGAGGCGGCCACGATGCGCGCGTAGGCGCGGTGGGAGAAAAAGACCACGGGCCCGATGAAGGCGGTGGCGATGAGCAGCGGCCAGAAGCCGAAGCTGCCGGCGTTAATCGGCAAAAAGAGAATGCCCGCGCCGACCGCGGTGCCGAACAGGGTGATAGCCCACGTCAGGTCGGAGCCGGCAGAGGAGTCTTCGCCCTCTACCGGGGCTTGGATGTCCTCTTCGTGGATGTGTTCTAGGTCGAATTCTTCGCGCGACTGCGCAATATGCTCCGGGCTATGTTGCTCAGGCAGCTCGTCGCCGTGGATGGGAGTGCTCATTCCTCTCCTCCTCGTCTGATGTGAAATATAACACTCTAGCATAGACGAGTGATAAACCACGGGGCATGGGTTCGGGGGGATTGCATGATTATGCAACCGGGCGCGAGGCGGAGAGGTTGCGGGGGATGGGCAGGCTATAGCGTCAGGCCGCCTATGCGTTAAACTGGCGGGGTGACTAAGCCTTCCACTACCCCTCGTCCAGTCCTCGTGGTGGATTTCGGAGCTCAGTACGCGCAGCTTATCGCCCGTCGCGTGCGCGAGGCCCAGATTTACTCCGAGGTAGTTCCCAACTCCGCCACCGTGGAGGAGATAAAGGCCAAGAACCCGGCCGCGCTGATCCTCTCCGGTGGCCCTTCCTCCGTCTACGCCGACGGCGCCCCGGCCCTGAAGCCGGAGCTGCTGGAGCTTGGCGTGCCGGTTTTTGGTATCTGCTACGGGTTCCAGGCCATGAACCACGCCCTGGGCGGCACCGTCTCCTCCACCGGAGAGCGTGAGTACGGCCGCACCGATCTGCACGTGGATGGCCAGGCCGGCGTGCTGCACGCCGGCCTGGAAGAAACCCACAAGGTCTGGATGTCCCACGGCGACGCGGTCTCGGCCGCCCCGGAGGGCTTCACTGTGACCGCCTCCTCCGCGGGCGCCCCGGTGGCCGCCATGGAGTGTGTGGACAAGAAGATGGCCGGCGTCCAGTACCACCCGGAGGTGCTGCACTCGCCGCACGGCCAGGAAGTTCTGACCCGCTTTCTGACCGAGATCGCCGGCCTGGAGCAGAACTGGACCGCCGATAACATCGCCGAGCAGCTCATCGACGACGTCCGCGCCCAGGTCGGCGAGACCGGCCGGGCCATCTGCGGCCTGTCCGGCGGCGTGGACTCCGCCGTGGCCGCCGCCCTCGTGCAGCGCGCCATCGGCGACCGCCTGACCTGTGTATTCGTGGACCACGGCCTGCTGCGCGCCGGGGAACACGAACAGGTGGAAAAGGACTTCGTGGCCTCCACCGGCGCCAAGCTGGTCACCGTGGACGAGCGCGCTTCCTTCCTGGAGAAGCTGGCCGGCAAGACCGACCCGGAAGACAAGCGCAAGGCTATCGGCGCGGAATTCATCCGCTCCTTTGAGCGCGCCGTCGCGGGCGTGCTGGATGACGCCCCGGAAGGCTCCACCGTGGACTACCTGGTGCAGGGCACCCTGTACCCGGACGTCGTGGAATCCGGCGGCGGGGACGGCACCGCGAACATCAAGTCCCACCACAACGTCGGCGGCCTGCCGGACGACGTGGAATTCGAGCTGGTCGAGCCGCTGCGCCTGTTGTTCAAGGACGAGGTCCGCGCCGTGGGCCGCGAGCTGGGCCTGCCGGAAGAGATCGTCAACCGCCAGCCCTTCCCGGGCCCGGGCCTGGGCATCCGCATCATCGGCGAGGTCACTGAGGACCGACTGGAGACCCTGCGCCAGGCCGATCTCATCGCCCGCACCGAGCTGACCAACGCCGGCCTGGACGCCGAGATCTGGCAGTGCCCGGTGGTCCTGCTGGCGGACGTGCGTTCCGTCGGCGTCCAGGGCGACGGCCGCACCTACGGCCACCCGATCGTGCTGCGCCCAGTCTCCTCCGAGGACGCCATGACCGCGGACTGGACCCGCATTCCTTACGACGTGCTGGAGAAGATCTCCACCAAGATCACCAACGAGGTCAAGGAAGTCAACCGCGTCGTGCTCGACGTGACCTCCAAGCCGCCGGGAACCATCGAATGGGAATAAGCCGGAAAGCTTAAACCGGCTTCAGCTGAAGGCACGCGCCTTTCAGCGTAAAAACCCGCCGCCGCTACCTTAGGAACGCGTTCTGGTAACGGCGGCGAGTTTTTGTGTTTTCGCGGCTTTAGCAGTTCCGGTGGGGCCGTCTATTCGTACCGCAGGGCCTCAATGGGGTCGAGTTTAGCGGCCTTGCCGGCGGGGTAGTAGCCGAAGAACAGGCCGATGGCGAGGGCGAAGAGCAGGGAGATGACCACGGTGGACAGCGGTGGGAAGGCGAGTAGCCCCATCGCGGCGGAGCCGGCCATGCCGGTTAGGGCGCCGAGGATGATGCCGATGATGCCGCCGACCAGGCAGACGATGATGGCCTCGGTAACGAACTGCCAGCGGATATCCCGCCGGGTGGCGCCCAGGGCCTTGCGCACGCCGATCTCCCGGGTGCGCTCGGTGACGGTGATCAGCATGATGTTCATGACGCCGATTCCGCCGACCAGCAGGGAGATGCCGCCAATGGCGGCCAGGCCGATGCTCAGCGAGTTAATGATCTGGTTGAAGCTGGCCATGTCTTGGCTAAAGTCCGTGACCTTGGCGTGGTAGGCGTCGTTGTCCGCGTACATCTCGTCCAAGGCCGCGCGTAGGCGGTCGGCCGCGACCTGTTTGTCGGCCGAATTGGCCACCTGGACCGTCAGGTGGTTAAAAGCCTCCCCGGTGCCGGGTTGCTTCGAGTAATTCGCCGCCAGCGGGTAGGGGACCGTCATGCTGAGATCCTGGGCGTTGACGCTGAGCAGGCCGGCGGATTCCTCCCGCGCCTTTACGCCGACGACCATCAGATCTACCGCGTTTCCTTCCTCCGGGGTAAATTCCAGGAATTGGCCGATCGCGTTGTGCGGGTCCGCGCCGAAGAGTTCTTCCGCTAGATCCGCGTTGAGCACGGCCACCGGGCGGGCGCCGTCGATGTCGGCGGCCTCGATGTCCCGGCCCGCCGACAGCGGGTCGCCGTTAATCAGCGCCATGTCCGGGTTGATGCCGCGGGTGGTCGCGGAGACCTCCTGGGGCACGAGCTGGTTGTCTATGGAGACCTTGCCGGAGGTGGCGGAGTTTTCCCCGACGCCAATCCCGGTGACCAAGTCGCCCATGTGCTCCCGCAGCTGGTCGAGCTGATCTGGGCTAATCAGCGAGGCGCTATCGATGCCCCCGCCGGAGCCGTACATGGCAGTCGGGTCCTGGGTGTCTTCCTCCCCGTCGGCGGGGCGGGAGGTGACATCGACGTTGAGGTTGTTGATGCCCGCGTCGTCCAGGTTTTGCTGGAACTGGTTTTTCAGCGAGGCGCTCAGCGTCATGATGGCGATGACTGCGGCGATGCCGATGATGACGCCCAGTAGCGTCAGAAACGAGCGCATCTTGTTTGTGCGCAGGCTGGTTAGCGCCAGGAAGACGGATTCCTTAATGCTCACGGGGCTCCTCCTGCAGGATGCCGTCGCGCATGGTGACGGTGCGTTCGGTCTCTTCTGCCAGTTCCGGGTTGTGGGTGATGAACACGATGGTCTTGCCGTGTTCGCGGTGCAGCGTGTGGAAAAGGTCCATCACGCGGCGGCCGGTGTACGAGTCCAGCGCGCCGGTCGGCTCGTCGGCGAGCAGGATGTCGGGGTCGTTGGCCAGCGCGCGGGCGATGGCCACGCGCTGCTTCTGCCCGCCGGACAGCTCGTTGGGCAGGTGGTGGGCGCGGTCGGCCATGCCGACGAGCTCGAGCAGCTCCGTGGCCCGCTGCGCGCGCTGCTTGGCGGGCACTCCGGCGTAGACCAAGGGCATCTCCACGTTCTTGGCGGCGCTGATGCGAACGACCAGGTTGAAGTTCTGGAAGACGAAGCCGATGGCCTGGCTGCGGTAGTGCGCCAGCTGGTCGTCGGTGCTATCGAGCACGTCGATACCGTCGAGCAGGTAGGTGCCCGCGCTCGGCCGGTCCAGCAGCCCGATGATGTTCATCAGGGTCGATTTGCCGGAGCCGGAGGCGCCGACCACCGCGGTAAATTCCCCGCGGGGGACCTGGAAATCACACCCCGGCAGGACGGTTAGTTCCCCTTCGGTGCCGAGGTTGAAGCTTTTGACGATGCCGCGCATGTCGATGAGGGCGTTTGGCGGGGTCACTGTTGCCTACCTTCGAATCCGGCGATGGTGACGTTCTGATCGACCAGGTCCTCGTGATCGCGGGCCTGGGTGAGCACGAACGCGCCCGGCTTGACCTCCGTGCCCTTGAGCTCCGCTGCGAAGGCACTGGTAATGCCCACGGTCACGGGGCGCTTGACCACGCGGTAGCCGTCCTCGTCCGGGTTGTCGCCGGCGGGCTCGGCCACAAGCACGAAGGCGCGCTGCCCCTCGCTGAGAATCGCGGTCAGCGGCACGGTGGGCACGTGCTTTTGTTCGGCGGAGACGATCTTGGTCTTCGCGGTGGAGCCGATGTGCAGGCCCTCGGTGTCGCCGGTGACCTCGATGGTGACCGGGAAGGTCGCCGTGGTGGCCCCGCCCTGTCCGGCCAGCGCGGCACTATCCCCGCCGGCGCCGGCGCCAGCGGCGGCCTCCGGCTGCTGGGCGACCGGGGAGATGCCGGTGACCTTGCCGGCAAATTCCTTGCCCGGGGCGCTCGGGGAGGTAAACGTCACCCGGTTGCCCGGGCGCAGGTTGGGCATGTCGGCTTCGTTGACGGTGGTGTGGATTTCCAGCGTGGAGTCATCCGCCACGCTGGCCACCGGTCCTTCCGCGGGGCTGCCCTCTTTGGCGTTTAAGGTGGTCACGACTCCCTCGAAGGGGGCGGACAGGGTGCCGGCGTTGATGGAGTTTTCCAACCCGGCGTTGGCCAGGTTGGCCGACTCCTGCGCGGCGGACACGTCCTCCTGGGCGCGGGCCAGGGCTCGCTCCTGGGCGGCGATCTGGGCCTGGATATCGCCGGAGGCAGCGGCGGCAGCGCCCTCCTCGTCCGCGCCGGCGCTCGCGGCCGCGGTCTCCCCGTTGGCGGCGGCGGTGTAGAGGCGGTCGAGCTCGGCCTGGGCGTCAGCCACCTGGTTCTGGGCAGAGCGCAGCTCGGTGCGCTGGGTGGCGCGCTGGCCGGCCAGCTCCTGCTCCTCCGGGGTGGTGTCAATGACGGCCAGGGGCTGCTGGGCCTGGACGCGGTCTCCCACGTGCACGCGCACGCTGGAGACCGGGCCGGTCAGGCGCGTGGACAGCACGGCCTCTTCGCGGGCGGCCACGGTGCCGTTGGCGCTGACCGCGTTGGTGACGTCCCCGCGGGTGACCTCGGTGACGTCGTCGGCCTGCAGGATGCTCCCGCTGGCCACGCTGGCGTACCAGGACCAGGCAAGCGCCCCGAGGACGAGGACAACCACGGCGATAATGGCGCCGATGATCAACGGCTTTTTGGTTTTCTTCTTAGCGGTAGCGGGCTCAATGGCCATAACAGCTAGTACTCCTTTTGAGTAAAGGCCTCGGGGCAAAGGCAGGTTTTAAGGCTCTGGCACCGCTGGGGTGGCAGACGGGCAAGTTTTGGCAGTTGCTGACTATAGACGCGAAAACCCTCTCCTTAATCCTCCCTGAGAATGATTTCGGAAAAACCAGAAGCCTTGCGTTAAATCATGTCGGGGAGGATGAAAAGGGAGAGGGAAAAAGAGCGGGGAGAGGGGAACGGGGAGAAGGGAGCGGGCTGCGAGCCTAGGAATTGGTGGCCGGGGTGGGGTAGTCGATGGTGACGTTGCCAACGCCGGCGTCGACGTGGACGGCGAACTTGGCGTCGGGGTTGTCCTGCTCGTGGCAGTTGCTAGCGCCCACGCCGTCGTCACAGGTCAGGCTGTAGGAGACCCCCTTCGGCAGGACGATGTCGGTGTTGCCGACCCCGGCGTCGATGGTGATCTCGGTGCGGTGGTTGAGCTGGTCCCAGTCGCGGATCTGACTGAAGTCCACCTTGCCGTAGCCGACGGAGAAGTCGTAGGTTCGTGGCAGGTCCTTCACCGAGGTGGGAGTGTATTCGCGGTCGTCAAAGACGAAGCCGTCGCTGACGGTCAGCCCGTCGGTGGGGTTGTCGACGTGGCGGACCACCCGGAAGCCCACGGTCGCGGCGATGACCAGGGCGGCGGCCAGGACCACGCCGAAAAAGCTCAAGGCGACGACCAGGAGGGTCTTGACGAGGGAGCGCTTCTTCTTCGGCTCCTCGGCCGGGCGCGGGTCCGGCAGGTGCCAGGTGTCCGGGGCGGCGCCGAGCGGATCCCAGGCCGGCGGGGTGTTACGGCCCGGCGGGAAGGGGTAGCCGTCCACCGGGGTGAACATCGACATGTCCACCTCCGGGTCCGCGGCCGGCTGCGCCTGCTGCGAGTCGGTCTGGGCGAGCTGCCCGGCCGACAAAAGTCCCGCCGGCGGGGTCGGGCGGTGGCGGTACAGGAAGAACCAGATCAGGCCGGTGAACAGGGCAATGCCAAGCGCCGAGGAGCTAAAGGAGGGGAAGAAGGAGTCTTCCATGATGGTTGCCGACCACGCCCCGGAGGTCATCAGGAAGCCGATGAGCAAGGCGATGGCTAGGCCAGACTCGGAAGTCTCCCCGTCCCGGCGGCCGAAGAGGTCTTCGACCGGGGAGGAGGCCTTGGAATAGCGGGGCATCAGCGCCCAGGCCAGGAAGTAGGCCGCCAGCCCGCCGCCGAAGGCGAGGGTAGTGGCCACGAAGGCCACGCGGGGCAGGACCGGGTCGATGCCGAAGCGGGCGCCGATGCCCTCGCACACGCCGGCGATCTTGGCGTTGCTGCCCTGTTCGGCGGGGATGCGCGGCGGGCGGGTGGCCCACATGGCGCGCAGGGTCTCGCCCAGGCCGTCGGTGGGTGTGGAGTCGGAGGAGGTGTCGTAGGAGCTGGCGGGGGCGTCGTTAGCGGAAGCGTCCGGGTGGGACTCGGAGTGGAACGGATCGTATGGGGAAGTCATGCTTTAAGTATGGTCTGCGTCTATGCTCCGGCACATCGGGGAGCGCCCTGATCTTTGCCCGGATTAGGTCTCTCAGGGTGATCCCGGATGTGGTCTGCGCGGGAGCGTGGCACGATATTGATCTATGAGTACTCCCCCGTCCGAGCCCGCCGCGTATTCCCAACGGCGCGCGGCACCCTACCCGGCCATGGTGCGCCCGCAGCAGGGCAAGATGGTCGCCGGCGTGGCCAGCGGTGTGGCCGAGAACCTGGGCGTGGACATCCTCTGGGTGCGACTGGCGCTGGCCGGGCTGGCGCTGGTCTCCGGGGTGGGGCTGATCCTGTACGCGGGCCTGTGGATCTGCACCCCGGCCCGCCAGGACGCCCAGGCCCCGACCTCGCAGTGGGAGATCCCGCGCTGGAGCTGGGGGCTGGTGGTGGCCCTCGCGCTGGCGGCCGGGGTCGCAATCGCGACGGTGGTGCTGGGCGTGCCGCCGCAGGTGCTGATGCCGCTGGCTTTCGTCGCGGTGGGCGCCTTGCTGGCCTGGCAGGCCTATGACCGTTCGACGAATACACTGCTCGGCATGGGCAGCCTCGCGGCCGGCTTTGCCCTGGTGCTGGCCGGCACGGTGGTCATGGCGGTCTTCTGGGACCGTGAGCACGGGTTCAGCTCGGCGCTGGTGGCCTCCCTACTGACCATGCTGGGGCTGGGCGTGCTGGTCATCCCGCTGGTGCTGAAGCTGTGGCGCTCGCTGGCGGAGGAAAAAGCGGCGAAGGCGGCGGCGGACGAGCGGACGGTTATCGCCTCCAAGCTGCACGACTCGGTGCTGCAGACCCTGGCGCTTATCCAGAAACGCGCCGACGATGGCCCGGAGGTCGCGCGGCTGGCGCGTTCCCAGGAGCGCCAGCTGCGAGCCTGGCTTTTCGACGCCGACTCCGCCACCCCGGAGACCATCTTCGGCGCGGTGGAAGCCGCCTGCGCCGAGGTCGAGGACCTGTTTAACGTGCGGATTAATCCGGTGACCGTGGGGCAGGACGCGCCCCTGAGCGACAACACCAAGCTGGCGGTTGAGGCGGCCCGCGAGGCGCTAGTCAACGCCGGCAAGCACGCGCAGGTGGACACGGTCGACGTCTTCTGCGAGGTGCTGGCGGGCGAGCTGACCCTGTTCGTGCGCGACCGCGGCGTGGGCTTCGACCCGGCTGCGGTGGCGGCCGACCGCCACGGGCTCCGGGACTCCATCCGGCAGCGCATGGAACGCGTGGGCGGTGTGGTGCGGCTGGATAGCCAGCCCGGGGCCGGCACGGAAGTGGAGCTCACGGTAGCGTTATAGGCATGGTTACTGTCTTCTTGGTCGATGATCACTCCGTCTTCCGCGCCGGGGTGCGCGCGGAGCTGGCCGACAAAGTAGACATCGTGGGGGACGTCGGGACGGTCGCCGAGGCTATCCGCGGCATCAACGAGACCCGCCCGGACGTGGTCCTGTTGGACGTACACATGCCGGACGGCGGCGGGCTGGCCGTCATCCAGGGCATTGAGCCGGGCCCGAAGTTTTTGGCACTGAGCGTTTCCGATGCCGCGGAAGACGTCATCGCCCTCATCCGCGCCGGGGCGCGCGGCTACGTGACCAAGAATATTGACGGCGCGGAGCTGGCGCGGGCGGTCGAGCAGGTCTACGACGGGGACGCGTATTTCTCCCCGCGGCTGGCCGGCTTTGTGCTGGACGCCTTCGCCGCCGGAGAGCCGGCCCCGGAACCGGAGGGTGAGCCCAAGCCCCTGCCCGCCCAGGGCGAGGATCCGATAGTCGACGCCCTGACCCCGCGCGAACTGGAGGTACTGCGCCTGCTGGCGCGCGGCTATACCTACCGCGAGATCGGGCAGAAGCTGTTCATCTCCATCAAGACGGTGGAAACGCACGCCTCCAATATCCTGCGCAAGACCCAGCAGTCCAACCGCTATCAGCTCACCCGCTGGGCGGCCAGCCGCGACCTAGACTGATTAATCCCAGGTGAGGCGGGGCGCCCCTCGCGCCAGTCGAACGTACGTTTGCATATGTCCGGGGGAGGATTCATACTTAAGGGGTGCAGCAAACAAGTGTTCCCCAAGTGGTGGGCCAGTCGGTCGAGGACCGGGTGGCGGCTCTACGCGCGCAGATGGAAAAGATGGGCGGCGGCTCCGCCCTGCCCGCGCGCGGGCCTAAACAGCGCGTTGCACGCTCCGCCGAAAGCGGTGATGAGCAGGGGAATGGCAAAAGTTCCGGGGACTCCGGCGGGCAGGCCGCGCCGGCTGGCGGCGTGGCGCCCCGCGGGGCGCATGCTGCCGAGCGGCAGATTGAGCTGGGCGGCGCGCTGGCCGGTGCCCTCCCGGCGGGCGGCTTGGTGCGCGGCAGCGCGGTGCGCTGCAGCGAGTGCCCAGCCTTCATAATAGAACTGGTGTGCCAAGCAACGGAGGAAGGCTACTACGTGGCCCTAGTCGGCTGGCCGGAGCTGGCTCTGGCCCAGGTGTGTGAGCGCGGGGATATTAGCAAGGTGGTCGCGGTGCCGGATCCGGGCACGGATCCGTGGGCAGTCAGCGCCACCTTGGTCGAGGGCATGGATTTTGTCATCCAACGCGTGCGCGCGGCCTCCCAGCAGCGGGTGCTCAGACCCGCGCGGGCGCGCCCGGTGGCAGCCCGGCTGCGGCAGGGGCGCGCCGTGCTCATTACCGTGGGGCAGCACGTGCCGTCCGCGGCGCTGCGGCTGGACGCCCAGGTAGAGTCCTACCCGGGTATCGGGCGCGGGTGCGGGCGCATCCGCGGGGTCGAGGTGCGCGTGCAGGCGTACTCGAAGTACCTGTCGCACCCGGCGCAGTCCGTGGTGAGGTGCGCATGAGCGCGCCGGCAGTGCGGATTGCTGCGCTCTGGTTTCCCGACTGGCCCATCCAGGCCGCCCGCTACGCCGAGACCCTGCCGGAGGGCGCGGGGGCGGGCAGCCCCGTCGGGGTCCTTGCCGGCGGGGCTGTGAAGGTCTGCAATACCGCCGCGCGCCGCGCCGGGGTCCACCGCGGCATGCGGGTGCGGGCGGCCCAGGCGGTCTGCCCGGAGCTTGTAGTCTGGGAGTCCCAGCCGGAGCGCGAGGGCGCCGTCTTCGCAGAAATCGTGGAATCCCTGGACGCGGTGGCCTCGTCCATTGAGGTCATCCGCCCCGGCCTCGTGGTGGTGGACGCCGCCGCGGCCGCCCGCTTCCACGGCGGGGAGGCCACCGCGGTGGAGATGTTGGTCGACGCCGCCGCGCGCCAGGGCCTAGATATGACGGTCGGGGTGGCTGATGAGCTGGCCACCGCCATCATCGCGGCCCGGGACCGCGGGCTCGGCGCGGTGGTGGAGCCGGGGGCCTCCCGGCAGTTCTTGGCCCCGCGCAGCGCCCAGGTGCTGGCCGCGGAGGTCTCCCTGGGCTGCCCGCCGGAGCTGGTTGCCCAGTTCGTGCAGCTGGGCCTGCCCACCTTGGGGGATGTGGCGCAGCTGCCGCTGCACCAGGTCACCGGCCGCTTTGGCAACGCCGGGCGGCGGTGTCACGCCATCGCCAGCGCGCAGCTGGACCGGCGGGTCGCTCCGGAGTTGGCGGGGGCTGAGCTGGACGTGTGGATGCGCCCGGAGGATCCGCTGGAGCGCGTGGACGCTGCCGCGTTCGCCGCCCGCCAGCTGGCCGCCCAGCTACACCAGCGCTTGAGCGCGGCCGGGCTGTCGTGCCTGCGCCTGCGCGTGAGCGCGCAGTGGGCCGACGGCACGGAGCTGCGGCGGATCTGGCGCACGCGCGCGGCGCTGAGCGAATCCGCCACCGCGGACCGGGTGCGCTGGCAGCTCAACGGCTGGCTGGTAGGCAACCAGGCCGAGGGCGGGATCGTGGGGCTCGGGCTGGAGCCGCTGGAGGTCGCCCAGCCGGAGCAGCACAGCCTGGTGGAATCCGGCACGGGTTCGGCGGCCCGCGCCCAGCAGGTCATCGAGCGCGTCCAGTCTCAGCTGGGCATCGACAAGGTGGTCCAACCGGTCGACCGCGGCGGCCGCGGGGTGGCCGAGCGGGTTGACTTCGTGCCCTACGGCGAGCGGGTCGAGCCCGCGCCGCCGGGCGCCTGGCCGGGCCGGATTCCGGCGCCGCTGCCGGCCCAGCTGGAGCTCGACCACCCGAGCGCGAACCACCCGGCCGCCCGCATCCGGATGATCAATGCCGAAGGCCACGACGTCTTCGTCACCGAGGAGGCCTTGCTCTCGGCCGAGCCGGCCGGCCTGGCCTGGGGAAAAAACCGCTACCTGGTCACCGCGTGGGCGGGCCCCTGGCCGGTGGACACGGGCTGGTGGACGGCCGCCGGCACGCGCCTAGCGCGGCTGCAGATAGTCGGCACGGATCAAGAAAAGACCCGGGCCTGGCTGCTCAATTGGCAAGCTGGCCGGTGGACGGTCGAGGCCAGCTACGTCTAGGAAGGCCGCCCCAGTGCCATGACGTCTGCGCGGCGTGGGCTAACGGTCAAGGACGTCGACGACCACGCGCTTCGGGTCGGTGAGGACCTCCACGGAATAGGGCCGGGCCTGGTCGAGGCCGATGATGAACTGGGAGCGGTCCTCGAAGGTGCCGGCGCTGGTGACCTCGGTGATGATGCTTCCGTACCCGGTCATGGTGCCGAGTGCCGGGTCGTCCTTGCCCAGCTCGTAGGGCAGGACGGTGCCGTCGATGTTGACGTTGAGGGCGGTGGCGCCGTAGTAGTTGATGCGTTTGCCGGAGCCCTGCTGGGTGGGCTGGTCCTGGAAATCGACGAACCAGCCGGGCTGGCCCTCGCCCTCCAGGTCGAAGACCACGCGCTCAAAGCCGGGGTGCTGGCCGATGCGCATGTTGGTCACCATCAGCCGGGCGGGTGCCGGCGGGCGCTGGGTCTTCATCTCCTTGTCGGCGTCCCCCAGGGGGCTGGGACCGGAGACGTTCTGATCCTGCTTGTCGGAGTCCGCCGAGGAAGAATCCGTGGGGTGGGCGACGCCAATCCCGGCGAGCATGCCCCGGGAGCCGTCTGTAGAGCAGGCAGACAGGCCACACGCAGCGGTGATAAAAATTGCTGCAATTTGGGCCCGGCGGGCTCGGTCAGGGGCAGACATAGTGCCTACGGTAGCGGTTTTCCAGGGAGAAACAAAATACGAGTTCGATTTCGTTCGAAGGGAAATAAAATTATTGCAGTGCCTCCGCTAGGGGTTATAGGCAGGCCGGCAGGAGGTAGAATGACGGTCATGTCAACAGCTGAAAAGATCGGGGAAAACGGGCCAACTGAAGCGTTGTGCTCCGACGTGGACGTCGAGCCGCTGGCGGGTTCCGCGAAGCAGGAATCCGTCTATGTTCTCTTCGAGTGGCCCGGCGGGTGGTCCCACGACATCCTGGACGGCGGCACCTTCCCCCCGGAGCTCACCGCCCGGTTGAAGGACAAGCTCGGCGGGCAGGCGGGCCTCCAGCTCATCCGGCGCCCCGGACGGGCCGGCCGCCAGGTCGGCAGCGTGCACCGCTGCTACCTGGTCTGGGCCGAGCGCGGGGAAATGGAGATGCTCCTGCTGGAAGGCCCGGAAGACATTCTCGACCTGGATCTTTCTGGCCCGGGACGCAACGGCGGCGGTGAGCTGGACACGCCCCTGGTGCTGGTGTGCACCCACTCCAAGCGCGACAAGTGCTGCGCCATCAAGGGCCGCCCGCTGGCCGCGCAGCTGGGCGAGATCTTCCCGGCGATTGTCTGGGAGACCTCCCACACCAAGGGCCACCGTTTCGCCCCCTCGGTGCTGCTGATGCCGTGGGGCTATTCCTTCGGCCGCCTGAACCTGGAAGCCGCGCGCGAGATGACCAAGCGGGCCTTAAACGGCAGCTATTTCTACCCGGCCAACCGCGGCCGCGGCCTGTATTCCCAGCGCGGGCAGGTCGCCGAGCTGGAGGTCGCCCGCCGCCTCATCGAGGCTGGCGAGGAGGTAGGCTATGCGGATCTGCGCCCCGAGGACGCCGGTTCCGGGCCCGTGCGCGTGTCCCACCGCGACGGGCGGCACTGGGACATCGAGCTGGTCCAGCGCGAACACGACGGCATCGTCGCCTCCTGCGGGAAGGAACCAAAGTCCTCGCTCATCTGGGAAGTCGTCTAAGGCCGGCCCCTGGGGCATCGTTAGGCCCCGGGCCATCGTTGGCCAGAGGACGCCCTGGGGATAAGCCAACCCCCGGCGGGCACTAGCTCTAGTGGCTAGGTGCTGGCCGGGGGTTGGGGTGTTGTGGCGGGGGCTGGTTAGCGGCGCATGATCTTGGCCGAGACCCAGTTGCCCAGGAACTGGGCAGCCTGGACCAGGACGATGATGATCAGGGTGGCCACGACGGTGACCTGCCACTCGTAGGCGCGGTAGCCGTAGACGATGGCGAAGTCACCCAGGCCGCCGCCGCCGACGTAGCCGGCCATAGCGGACATATCGACCACAGCGATGAACAGGAAGGTGTAGCCCAGCACCAGCGGGCCGAGGGCCTCGGGGATGATGACGCTGGTGATGATCTTCCAGGGGCTGGCGCCCATAGCGCGGGCGGCCTCGATGACGCCGGGGTCGATGCCCACGAGGTTTTGCTCGACGATGCGGGCCACGGCGAAGGTGGCGGCAAACGCCATGACGAAGGTGGCGGGCTCGCGGCCGATGGACGAGCCCATCACGGCCACGGTGACCGGTTGCACGAACGCCAGCAAGATGATGAACGGGATGGGCCGGATGATGTTTACCGCGATGTTGAGGATCGTGTAGATAAACCGGTTGGCCAGGATTCCCGACGGGCGGGTGGTGTAGAGGAGGATGCCGAGGATAAGACCCAGGATGCCGCCGATGATCATGGTCAGCGAGACCATGATGAGGGTGTCGACGACCGCCTCCATGAGGGTGCCGGACAGGCGGTCCCAGTCCGCTGTGGCCAAGATAGTTGTCGTCATCGCTTGATCTCCTGAATGTCGGTGGTCTGGGACATGGTGTGGTAGAACTCCTCGATGGCCTCGTCAGAGCCGTTGAGGCGGACGGTCATCTTGCCGAAGGAGTGCTGCTGCAAGGTGGTCACGCCGCCGTGGACGATGGAGATGGACACGCCGCGCTCGCGCAGCTGGGCGGCCGCGCCGAAGAAGCCGGAGTTTTCCGTCAGGTTGATGGTGAACAAGCGGCCCTCGTGGGCCAGCAGGTCGTCAGCCTCGACGTGGTCCGGGGTGTTGCGCAGGGAGGTGGACACGAAGCGCTGTGCCACCGGGGTCTGCGGGTTGGAGAAGACCTCGTAGATGGAGCCCTGCTCGACTACGCGGCCCTCCTCCATGACGGCGACCTTGTCGGCGATGGAGCGCACGACCTCCATCTCGTGGGTAATGACCACGATGGTGATGCCGAATTTCTGGTTGACCTGGCGCAGCAGCTCCAGGACCTCGTGGGTGGTCTGCGGGTCCAGCGCGGAGGTGGCCTCGTCGGCCAGCAGGAGGCGCGGGTTGGTGGCCAGCGCGCGGGCGATGCCGACGCGCTGCTTCTGCCCGCCGGAGAGCTGCTCCGGGTAGCTCGAGCCCTTGTCGCCCAGGCCGACGAATTCCAGCAGCTCCTGCACGCGCCGCTTGCGCTCGGCCTTGGCCACGCCGGCTAGCTGCAGCGGGTATTCGATGTTGCCGGCGGCGGTGCGGGAGTTAAACAGGTTGAATTGCTGGAAAATCATGCCGATGGAGCGGCGCAGGGAGCGCAGCTTCTTCTCCGACATGCCGGCGATGTTGGTCTCGTCCAGCAACAGCTCGCCGTCGGTCGGGGTGTCGAGCCCGTTGATGAGGCGCACCAGGGTGGACTTGCCGGCGCCGGAGTAGCCGATGATGCCCATGATTTCGCCGGGCTCCACGGTCAGGTTGACATCGTTGAGCGCCTGGGTGGTGGTCTTTTTATGCTCAAAGACCTTGGATACGTGGCGGAACTCGACGCGGGTTCCGGTAGTGGGTGATTCGGTCACTAAAAGCCCCTTGGTAGTTGCGTGTGCAGTGGCGGGTTCATTAAACGTGGCACAACCCCGGCAACGCGGTAGCCATTGAGCCGGGCGCGTCGGCGGGGTAGAAGGTGCCGGGGAGGAAGTTTAGAGCTCTTCCTCGAGGCGGTTGAGGATATCCTGCAGCTCCTGTGGGCTGCGTTCCACGGAAACGGACGTGCCCTTGGAGTCTTCCTGCACGGCTTCCTGGACCTCGGGGGTGTGCCAGATCTTGACGAGCTCCTGAAGGGTCTCGTTGTCGGCGTCCTCCGAGCGCACGGCGAAGACGTTGATGTAGGGTTCGGCCTCCTCGGAGTTCGGGTCGTCCTGGACCACCGCGGTGGTCGGGTCGATGCCGGCGCGCTCCAGGAAGGAGTTGTTGATGACGGCCGGGGTGCCCTCGCTGTAGGCGGACGTGGTCTGCTCGGCGCCGACCGGGGTGACCTTGACCTTGGAGGCCTTCTCATCAATGTCGGCCGGGGTCGGGGTCAAAAGCCCGTCCTGCTTCAGGGTGACCAGATCCTGTTGGGCCAGCAGGTTGATGGCGCGGCCCTGGTTGGTGGAGTCGTTCGGGACGGCGACGGTCTCGCCCTCGATGCCGTCCAGGGAGTCGTGGTCCTTCCAGAACAGGGCCAACGGCACGATCTCGGTGGCGGCGATCGGCACCAGGTCGGTGCCGTTGCCCTTGTTGTACTCGGCCAGGAACTTCAGGTGCTGGAAGTTGTTGGTGTCCAGCTCGCCCTGCTCCAGGGCCTGGTTCGGGGTGGTGTAATCCGAGTAATTGACGATGTCCAGGTCGAAGCCCTGGTCCTTGGCGGCGGTCTCAAACGCCGCCCAGGCCTTCTTGGAGGCGTCGGTGGTGCCGACGGAGATCTTCGAGTCCTTGGTGATTTCCCCTCCCTCGGAGTCGGAGGAGCAGGCGACGAGGCCGGTCGCTGCCACGACGGTGGCGGCGGCTGTGGCAAGAGCGCGACGGATCTGCATGAGAATGGTCCTTTTCTGTGTGACTTTTATAAGGCCGGGCGGTGTTACGGGGCAGTGCCCGGGCGCCGTCCGGTAGGCGTAATAAAGCGGGGTGCGGGGTGCGCAACCTCGATGATTTATAACCTAACAGCCTGTATACCGCTTTGTCTATTTACTTGCAGATTTTATGTATATTCACAGACTGCTCGGTTTGTAAGGTGCGAGTAATTAGAACACGGGTTCGCATCTTGCTAGGCTGTGTGACGTGAAGTTTAACGGCGGACGGGCACTGAGCTGGTCGCGGCTGGAGCGGATCCTTTCCGGCCGCCCGGCGCTCACACCTGTGCCCGTAAAGCACGGCGCTGAGCAGGGATTACCGCGCGAAACAAAGAAGTCCGCGGTGCCGTTTGCGGAACTGCACGCCGTGTCGAGTTACTCGTTTCTGCAGGGTGCTTCTGAGCCGGAGGAGCTGGTCGAACGCGCAGTTGAACTAGGGCTGGAATCCCTGGCGCTGGTGGACAGGGACGGGTTCTACGGCCTGATGAAATTCGCCGAAGCCGCCGCCCGCGCCGGGCTGCCCACGGTCTTCGGCGCCGAGCTGAGCCTGGACGAGGGCGTCCTGACGGTGCTGGCGCGCGGCCCGGAGGGCTACCGGCGCTTGTCGCGGCTTATCGCCCAGGCCAAGATGGCGGCCGGGGAGAAGGATAAGACCGCCTACCCGCCGCTGGCACAGGTCGCCCGCGCCCTGGGCGAGGAGGTGGTCTACCTCGCCGACGTGGACTGGGTGGACCGGCTAGACCAGCTGGTGGGCGCCGTCGGGGCCAGCAACGTGGTGCTCGAATACGCCAGCACCATGGTGCCGGCGGACGCGGACCGCCACCGTCGGTTAGATAGTGCCCGAAAAGACTGGGGGCTGCGGGCTATAGCGAGCGCCCGCCCGGCGGCGGCGCGGCGCGGCCAGGCTCGCCTGGCGGCGGCGAAGAACGCCTTGGCCCACCGGCAGTCCCTGCAGCAGGCGGACCCGGACCAGCACCCGATGGGGGCGAGCTGGCTGCGCTCCGGCGAGGACATGGCGCGCCTGCTGCCGGGGCGCGAGGATCTGCTGGCCGCCGCGGCCGAGCTGGGGCGCGAATGCAGCTTCAGCTGGGATGTTTTGGTGCCCAACCTGCCGCACTTTGACGTACCGGACGGGCACACGGAGATGACCTGGCTGCGCGAGCTGGTCTACGCGCGGGCGCGCAAGCGCTACGCCAGCCGGCCGGCCGATATCCGCGAGCGCGCGAAAAGACAGATAGAGCACGAACTCGCCGTGGTGGAGCAGCTGGGCTTTCCCGGCTATTTCCTCATCGTCACGGACCTGGTGGATTTCTGCCGCCGGGAAAACATCCTGTGCCAGGGTCGCGGTTCTGCCGCCAACTCCGCGGTCTGCTTCGCGCTGGGCATCACGAACGCGGAGCCCCTCTCCGCGGGTTTGCTCTTCGAGCGCTTCCTGTCCCTGGACCGGGACGGCCCGCCGGACATCGACGTCGATATTGAGTCCGGCCGCCGCGAGGAGGTCATCCAGTATGTCTACTCCGCCTACGGGCGCCAGCAGGCCGCGCAGGTGGCCAACGTCAACACCTACCGCCGCAAGGGCGCGACCCGGGACGCCGCCCGCGCTCTGGGCTACCCGCAGGGCAGTGCGGACGCCTGGTCGAAGGGCACTGATGAGCCCCCGGCGGACGTGGTCGCACTCGCCGAGGAATTCCTGGGCCAGCCGCGGCACCTGGGTATCCACTCCGGCGGGATGGTGCTGTGCGATAGGCCTATTGCGGACGTGGTACCCATGGAGTGGGCGCGGATGGAGGGCCGCTCGGTGTTGCAGTGGGACAAGGACGACTGTGCGGCCGCCGGCCTGGTCAAATTCGATCTCCTGGGGCTGGGCATGTTGGAGGCCCTGCACCACATGCAGGACCTGGTGGCCGGGTCCACCGGGCGGCAGGTTAACCTTTGGGAGCTGGACCTGGCGGAGGAGGCCGTCTACGACATGCTCTGCCGTGCTGACGCCGTCGGCGTTTTCCAAGTCGAGTCCCGCGCGCAGCTGGCCACCCTGCCGCGGCTGAAACCCCGCGTCTTCTTCGACCTGGTCGTTGAGGTCGCCCTCATCCGGCCGGGCCCCATCCAGGGCGGGTCCGTGCACCCGTACCTGCGCCGGCGCGACGGGCTGGAGGAGGTCGTCTACGATCACCCGGTGCTGGAAAAGTCCCTGGGCAAGACGCTGGGGATCCCGCTGTTCCAGGAACAGCTGATGCAGATTGCCGTCGATGCTGCCGGTTTTAGCGGCGCCCAGGCCGACGATCTGCGCCGCGCGATGGGCTCGAAGCGCTCGCCGGAGAAGATGGCCGCGCTGAAAGACCAGTTCTTCGCCGGCTTGGCCGCCACCCACGGGATCACCGGGGAGACGGCGGACAAGCTCTGGAACAAGATCGTGGCCTTTGCGGCCTACGGCTTCCCGGAGTCGCACTCCCAGTCCTTTGCCTCCCTGGTGTATTTCTCCGCCTGGTTCAAGCACCACTACCCGGCGCAGTTCTGCGTGGGCTTGCTGCGCGCCCAGCCGATGGGCTTTTATTCCCCGCAGTCGCTCATCCAGGACGCCCGCCGCCACGGCGTGCCGGTGCGCCCGGTCAGCATCAATGCTTCCGGCAAGGAGTCGAGCGTGGAGGCCATCGAGCCCACCCCGGGCCAACCGGGCGACCCACCTGGTCCCGTGGCCATCCGCCTAGGCCTGGGCCTGGTCAAGGGACTTGGTGACAAGGCGGCCGAACGGGTAGAGGCCAACGCGCCGTACACGGATATCCCGGACCTGTCGCGCCGGGCGGGGCTGAAGGTCGCCCAGGTCGAGGCCCTCGCCGAGGCCGGAGCCCTGAACTGTTTGGGGCTAAGTCGCCGGCAGGCGCTGTGGCAGGCCGGGGTGGCGGCCACCGAGCGCGCCGGCATGCTGCCCGGCATGTCTGCCATTTCCGCACCGGCCCTGCCCGGCATGTCCTCCTTCGAGTTGCTGGCCCAAGACATCGCCGCTACCGGGGTCAGCCACGACCGGCAGCCGATGTCCGCGGTGCGTGGGGCCCTGGATGCCGCCGGCATCCTGCGGGCGCGCGACCTGGCCGCGGTCCCGGACGGCACCCGCGTGCGCCTGGCCGGGATTATCACGCACCGGCAGCGCCCGCAGACGGCCGCCGGCCTCATCTTCTTAGGGATGGAGGATGAGACCGGGCTGATGAACGTGATGGTCTCGCCCGGGCTGTGGAAGCGGCATAAGGTGCTGGCGCGCACGGCCAAGGCGCTGGTTATCCGGGGTATTGTCCAGAACGCCACGGGCGCGGTCAGCGTGGTGGCGGACAAGCTCGAGCCGCTGGATATCGGCGAGTATTTCAGCCGCGGTTCGCGGGACTTCCGCTAGGCGGGTGCCGGCCGCCGGAGGCGCCAGGAGGGCCCGGCTAGATCCGCTGGTAGAGCTCGCTGGACAGCGGGGTGAACTCGGTGCGGGAGAAGACGGCCTCGACAGGTAGGTCGAAGAACTCGCAGATGCTAAAGGCCAGGTCCAGGCTGGGCGAGTGGTCACCGCGCTCGAGCGCCCCGATGGACTGCGGGTTCACATCCACGGCCGCGGCCAGCTCGGCGCGGGAGACGTCGCGCTCGACGCGAAGCAGGCGCACGCGGTTGTAGATGGGGCGGCGCGGCTTCTTCTTCGGGGACATGCAAGAAATTATTGTATAAACATAACGGTTAGTCAAGGTGTAGTTTTCCGGCGCGAGGCACCCGCCTGGGAGCAGCACCCCGGCTATCACTCGGCAGCCGCGCCCAGGTTTGTTAGGGTAAAGCGCATGAACGCTGTCGCCTCGCCGGAGCTCAACCCGGTCTCCCAAGCCTTGGTCAAGGCCCGCTATATCAATGCCGTGATCTGGCTGATAGCCCTGGCCCTGGGCGTGGGCGCCCTGGGCTTTTTCTGGGCCAGCTGGTGGTACTGGGGCCTTATCGTCATCGCCGCCTTCGGCGCGTGGCTGGCCTGGCTCATCCCCGCCCAGGTGCGCAACATGGGCTGGCTGGAAACCGACGACGAGCTGCTGATCACCCGCGGCAAGCTGTGGCACACCTTTACCGTGGTGCCCTACGGGCGCATCCAGTTCGTGGACGTAACCGCCGGGCCCATCCAGCGCTGGCTGGGCATTAAGAAGCTGCAGCTGCACACGGCCTCGGTGACCACGGACGCGACCGTCAAGGGCCTGCCGGCCCAGACCGCGGCCCAGCTGCGCGAGCGCCTGGCCGTCAAGGCCCGGGAGAGGATGAGCGGGCTGTGAGCAAACACCGCCGCGGCCCGGACAACGCGGCCGTTGACGTCGACGGCTTCCACCGCGTGCACCGGCTCACGCCGCTGCTGCAGTTCTGGTCGGTCATCCTGGCCATCCTGGCCATCGGGGTGGTCAACATCAACCTCGAGGTCCTAGGGGATGCCGCGCGCTTCATCGCTAGTGGCCACTGGGGCCGCGGCCTGCGGGACGCCGCCTGGACCGCCGCCGCCTTCATCGGCATCTGCCTGGCCATCTGGTTCTTCTCCGCCATCTGGTGGCGCCGCCTGGGCTACCGGCTGGGCACGGACGAGCTGGCCCTGCGGCGCGGGGTGCTGTCCACGCAGCTGCGCACCGCCCGCTACGACCGCATCCAGGCCGTCGACGTCATCGAGCCGGTCATCGCCCGGATCTTCGGCGTGGCGGCCGTCCGCGTTGAGACCGCCGGCGGGGCGTCCTCCCACATCCAGATCGCCTACCTGAAAAAGCCCGCGGCCACCCAGCTGCGCGAGGAGATCCTCACCCGCACCAGCGGCCGCCGCCCACCCACCGGCGCGGAGCCAGTTGCCGCTAACGATGCCGCCGGCAGCGACACCGGCAACGACGCCGACCACCAGGAGGTGGTCATCCCGCCCATCCCGACGCGGCGCAGCCTGCTCGGCGCGGCCCTGCGGTTAAGCACGCTGCTGGTGGTGGTGATTGCTACGGTTCTGGTTCTCACCCCGGTGCCGAATACCACCGTGGTGCCGATCCTGGTGGGCCTGGTGCCCAACGTCTGGGAGCTCATCGACACCTCGTGGCGGTTTAGCTCCCGCCTGGATGAGGACGACGCCGGCCGCGCGCTGCTCATCATCAACTACGGCCTGGCCGACCGGCGCCACCAGTCGGTGCGCCTGGATCGCATCCACGGCGTCCAGGTCCGCCAGCCGCTGCTGTGGCGCCTGACCAAGTGGTGGGAGGTCCGCGTGTCCGTGGCCGGCTACGGCTCCGCCGCGGGCAAGGGCTCGGGCACTACCCGGGTGCTGCCCGTGGGCAGCCGGGAGCAGGCCCTCCGCCTGCTGGAGCTGCTCAGCCCGCTGGACAAGAAGGAGATCGACCGCTACGCCCAGCCGGAGGGCGCCCGTGAGCCGACCTACTCCTCGCCGTGCCGGGCCAGGTGGGTCTCGCCGCTAGACTCCCACCGGCAGGCCGTGACCCTGGTGGGCGATAACAGCATCACCCACGCCGGGCTGCTCAACCGCCGGGTCAGCGTGATTGCCAACAGTCACATCCAGGAGCTGGCCTACACCGCCGGCCCGATTGCTCAGCTGTGCCGGCTGGGCACCGTCCGTTACGAACTGGTCGCCGGGCCGGTGCGCATGGCCGGCAGCGACCTGAATCCAGCCGACGCGGCCGCCTTGCTGAGCCACCTGCGCGCCCGGCGCCTGCCGGCGGCCCTGAGCATCAACGCCAAAGACGATCCGGCCCCGGCCTAAACCGCGCCGTTAAAGCCCAGCTGCCGCCAGGCCTCGAACACAGCCGTCGAGGCCGCATTCGACAGGTTCATCGAGCGCCGCGCCGGCACCATGGGGATGCGCACCTGCTCGGTGATCCGCTCGTGGGCGAGGTGCTCGGCCGGCAGGCCGGTCGGCTCCGTACCGAAGAGAAGAACATCGCCTTCCTGATACTCGATATCGGTAAACCACTTGTCCGTGTGGGTGGTAAACGCGAAGACCCGCGCGCCGGGCAGGGCATCCATGCAGGCCTGGAAGTTAGGGTGGATGGTCATATCGGCCAGGTCGTGGTAGTCCAGCCCCGCCCGCTTGAGGTGCTTGTCGTCGAAGTTGAACCCCAGCGGCTCAATGAGGTGCAGGTGCGCGCCCGTGACCGCCGCAGTCCGAATGGCATTGCCGGTATTGGTGGGGATCACGGGGTTGTCGAAGACGATGTGCAGGTTGGTCATGGTTTTAGGGTAGTCGGTTAAAGGCAGAGGTAGGAGTCGCACCTCTTGTTTCCCCGCTGCCTTTA
Source organism: Corynebacterium sp. 1103A (assembly GCF_055700955.1). NCBI lineage: Bacteria > Bacillati > Actinomycetota > Actinomycetes > Mycobacteriales > Corynebacteriaceae > Corynebacterium > Corynebacterium sp. 1103A. The sequence continues at coordinate 147,176 of NZ_JASTTF010000002.1, read as the reverse complement.
GAAACCGGTTTCTCTTATTCGTCGGTCTCGCGATTATCGCGCTTTTTCCACCTGCACCTACGCACAAGGAAAAACGGCAGGACCAGAAAGTAATAGAAGGCAAGGAATTGCGCCGAATAGCCCAATAATCCTTCCGAGCTCACCTCGCTCCACGAGACACCTTCTTCGTTGGGTGAAGCTACGCCGCGCCAGCCGGTCACTTGGCTGATGTAGAAACTTGCTACGACAATGGCTGGTAGGACAATAAACGAGAACCATGCCGGAGGTACCCACGGTCCACCGTCTTTGCTCGTTCTTTGCAGAGCACCGCCGAATCCCATCGAAGAAACCTTTCTACCTACATCTGTTCACTCAAAGCGAAAGACCCTGCGTACAGGGCCATCTTGCCTGCCGAATGGAAGGGCTGTTCAAGGACGTCTTCGGTGTCGGTAGTCTATATAAAAAATCAGCCGTTTCCAGTAGGAAAAGGAGCAAATCAGACCGTGGGGTTGCTTCCTCACGGAGGAAGCAACGAGGACTTTGACCTGCTTTGGGGGCGTTGTAGGGGCATCGGAGCGGGCAGGGCGGCACTCCCGTGGGGCCTCGGCAGGTGCCTCCCACTAGGATGGGGGCCATGGCTGCAACCAAACTAGATGGCAAACTGTACCGCGACGAGATTTTTGAAGACCTCAAGCAGCGTGTGGCTGCGCTGGAGGAAAAGGGGGTTACTCCGGGCCTGGCCACCGTGTTGGTGGGAGAGGATCCGGGCTCTCAGTCATATGTGAAGATGAAGCACCGCGACTGCGAGCAGCTGGGGATTAACTCCATCCGCAAGGACCTGCCGGCCGATATCAGCCAGGAGGGCCTGGAGGCGGTCATTGATGAGCTGAACGAGGACCCGGCCTGCACCGGCTACATCGTGCAGCTGCCGCTGCCGAAGCACCTAGACGAAAACCGCATCCTCGAGCGCATCGATCCGGACAAGGACGCCGACGGCCTGCACCCGGTGAACCTGGGCAAGCTGGTGCTCAATGAGGACGCGCCGCTGCCGTGCACGCCGAACGGCTGCATCCACCTGTTGCGCCGCTTCGGGGTGGAGCTCGACGGGGCCAAGACCGTGGTGATCGGCCGCGGCGTAACTGTCGGCCGGCCCATCGGCCTGCTGCTGACTCGCCGCAGCGAGAACTCCACCGTGACCCTGTGCCACACCGGCACGAAGGATCTGGCTGCGGAGACCCGCGCGGCGGACGTGGTCATCGCGGCGGCCGGCAGGGCCCACATGCTGACCGCGGACATGATTAAGGACGGCGCGGCCATCCTGGACGTGGGGGTCTCCCGCGTGGACGGCAAGCTGGCCGGCGACGTCGCCGACGACGTCTGGGACAAGGCTGGATTCGTCTCCCCGAACCCAGGCGGCGTGGGCCCGCTGACCCGCGCGTTCCTAGTGCGCAACATCGTCGAGCGGGCAGAAAAGGCTCATGGCCTCGCCGATTAATAAGGCTCAGGCCGCACCCGCGCGGCAGGGCGCCGGGCTGGACAAGACCTCGCTGGATAATCCCCACGACCGGCACGTGGCGCCGTCGAAGCTGCCGGCCAAGGTGCAGTGGGCGATGATCGGGGCCTTCGTTGCCGTGGTGGTGCTCTCTGGGGTCTTTGCCCTGTTGGAGCACTGGCGCCGGGCGGCGTTTGCCTTAGGAGCGGCGATGCTCTGGCTGGTGGTCGTGCGCGCGACCTGCGACTCCCACCGAGTCGGGGTCTTTTCGGTGCGCTCGCGCCGCTTCGACTGCATTTTCAGCGCGGTGGTGGGGGCCGCGCTAGTCTTTTTGGCTATCTCCGTGGACGCGCTGGGCAGCTAGCGGCTTCAGTTAGATGGCGTAGTCGTCATCGGTTAGCCCGCCCGGCAGGTCCAGGCCGTCCGGGGCCGACAGCGTGAGGAAATTGCGCAGCACGCGGTCCATCTGGCGGGTCTCAGTGAGGAAGGCGTCGTGACCGACGGGGGAGACGACCTTGGCCATGGCCAGGAGGTTGCCCAGGTTGCGCGAGAGGTGCTCTTGCTGGTGATAGGGGTACAAGATGTCGGTATCGACGCCGACGACCATCGTCGGCACGGTCGACGAGGCTAGGGCCTTGTTTAGGCCGCCGCGGCCGCGGCCGACATCGTGGCGGTTTAAGGACTCGGTCAGCGCGACGTAGGAGCCGGCGTCGAAGCGGTCGACCAACTTCTTTCCCTGGTATTCCAGGTAGGAGTTGACTGCGAAGCGCTGGTCGCCGGCGCGGTAGGCGCCAAGGGGGTTCTCCCCGCGCTGGGCGGTGGTGCCGAAGCGCTCGTCGATCTCTTGCTCGCCGCGGTAGGTCAGGTGCGCGATCCGGCGCGCGGCGGCCAGGCCGGCCTCCGGGGCAACCCCCAGCTCGTAGTAGTCGCCGCCGTGCCACTGCGGGTCGTTTTCGATGGAGGAAATCTGCGCGGACTGGATACCGATCTGCCACCCGGAAGCCCGCGCGGAGACCGCGATGACGCAGGCCGCGGTGAGCGCTGCCGGGTACATGAGCGACCACTCCAGGGTCCGCGCCCCGCCCATGGAGCCGCCGATGACGGCGTGGACGGTGTTGAGCCCCAGGGCATCGATCAGCAGCTTTTCGGCCTCGACCTGGTCGCGGATGGACACGGCCGGGAAGCGCGAGCCCCATCGCCGGCCGTCCGGGTGCTGCGAGGACGGACCGGTGGAGCCGCCGCAGCCGCCCAGAACATTGGTGGCGATAACGCACCAGTGATCCGTGTCCAGCGCCTGGCCCGGGCCGATGAGGTCGCCCCACCAGTCCGTCACGTCCGAGTCGCCGGTCAGGGCGTGCTCGACGATGAGCACGTTGTTAATCCCTGCCGGATCCCCGCGGAAGCTGCCCCAGCGCTGGTAGGTGATTACCACGTCCGGGATCTCCGCACCGGCCTCCGTGGTGACCGCTCCCACCGGCACGGTGGTGCGGCGACCGGGCGGGGCGAGGCGGGGAGATTCGGACATAATCAACTACTTCCTAAGCGAGGGGACAATCAGCGGCGAGGGAAAGACCCAGTGCGGGTCGGGCAGGGTCGATCTGTGCTGTGCTGTGCACAGCGGTGCGGCCCGGTGCGGCGCAGCAGGGTTTAGCCCAGCGCTGCGAAGCCCAGCTCGAGGTCGGCGATGATGTCCTTGACATCCTCGATGCCCACCGAGAGGCGGATGGTGGACTGGGCAATGCCGGCCACGCGCAGGCCCTCCTCGTCGGACTGGGAGTGCGTGGTGGTTGCCGGGTGGACCACCAGGGAGCGGGTGTCGCCGATGTTGGCCAGGTTGGAGTGCAGGCGCAGGGCGTCGATGAACGTCCAAGCCTCGTCCTTGCCGCCCTCGATGTCGAAGGAGAGCACCGAGCCGGTGTAGTCCAGGCCGAGCTTTTCCTTGATCTTGCGGTAGGGGGAGGACTCCAGGCCGGCGTAGTTGACCTTGGTGACCTTGTCGTGGCCTTCCAGGTACTCGGCGACGGCCTGGGCGTTTTCGTTGTGGCGGCGGATGCGTAGGGTGAGGGTCTCCAGGCCGTTGAGTGCGAGCCAGGCGTTGAACGGGGAGATGGCCGCGCCCGTGTCGCGCAGGATGCCGGCGCGCGCCTTCAAGGCAAAGGCCGGGGCGCCCAGGTCGGCGTACTTGAGGCCGTGGTAGGCCGGATCCGGGGTGACGAAGCCGGGGAAAACCGGCTTTCCGTCGCGCTCAACGGTCCAGTCGAATTTGCCGCCGTCGACGAGGATGCCGCCCAGGGCGGAGCCGTTGCCGGTGTAGAACTTCGTGGTGGAGTTGACCACGATGTCCGCGCCCAGGGCCAGCGGGCGGACCAGGGCGGCGGTGGCGATGGTGTTGTCCACGATAAGCGGGACGTTGGCGGCGTGGGCGACCTTGGCGATCGCCGGGATATCCAGCACGTCGGCTGCGGGGTTGCCGAAGGTCTCGCCGTAGAGCGCCTTGGTGTTCGGCTGGATGGCGGCCTTCCAGGACTCCGGATCGTCCGGGTTGTCCACCAGGGTGAAGTCAATGCCCAGGCGCGGCAGGGTGACCGTGAAGAGGGTGGCGGTGCCGCCGTAGAGGTGCGGGGAGGCCACGATGTGGTCGCCGGCGCCGGCCAGCGTCAGGATGGCGGCGGTCTCGGCCGCCTGGCCGGAGGCGAAAGCCACGGCCGCCACGCCGCCTTCCAGGGAGGCGATGCGGTTTTCCAGCGCGTCCTGCGTCGGGTTGGTCAGGCGGGAGTAAATCGGGCCGGCATCGGACAGGCCAAAGCGGGCCGCGGCGTGCTCGGCGTTGTCGAAGACGTAGGACGTCGTCTGGTAAATCGGCAGGTTCCGGGCGTTGTTCTTGCCGTCCAGGTCCTGGCCCACGTGCAGCGCCCGCGTGGCGATGTCCCAGTTAGCGAAGTTCGGGTTGGATTCGGTGTTGTCGTATTTCGTCGTCATGCCAGAAACCGTACTAAACCGCTCTGTCTATCACGAAGGACTTTCAGAAAACGTGCAGTTCGCAACGTGAATAAAAATAGACAAAGCGGTGTGTTTCTGGTTTGAAACTCGTCGGGTAGTGTAGGCAGTCGGCAAGCATTCCCAGGGCCTGGGTGAGCTCGTCCTCCGGGAGGTGCCCGAAGCCGATGACGATGCCGTTGTCGGCGGCCGTGCCGCCCCAGTAGTCGGTCAGGGCGGTCACCGCGAGGCCGCGCTCGGCGGCCGCGGCCACGACCTCGCGGGCCGGCCGGGTGCAGATGACCACGGCGTGCAGGCCGCCGCTGATGGGGCGCACGGCCGGGCCGAGCGCGGAGACCACCAGATCGCGGCGGCGCCGGTAGTCGCGCCGCACGCGCCCGGTGTGCCGGCGCAGCTCCCCGCTGGCTAGAAACTTCGCCAGGGCCGCCTGGGTGATGGCCGCCACCGGCTGCCCGGTGACCGCGCGCACCTGGCGGATGGGGGCAATGAGCCGGTCGGGGACCACCAGGTAGCCGCACGCGATGGAAGGTGAAATCACCGAGGAGAACGTGCCCAGCAGGACGGCCTGTTCCGGGCCCAGCGCGGCCAGGGCCGGCAGTGGCTGGCCGGCATAGCGCAGCTCCGAGTCGAAGTCGTCCTCGACCAGGAGGACGTCGTGGCGGCGGGCGAAGGCGACCAGCTCCGTCCGTCGGGCGGCCGGCAGGGAGCCGCCGTAGGGGTACTGGTGGCTCGGGGTGATAAGCGCCAGGTCGAGCCCGCCGTCGGGGAGTCCGCTGGGCACCCGCAGGCCGTGGTCGTCGGTGGGCAGTTCCACCAGGGCATGGCCCAGGGCCGGCGGGATCTGGCGCAGGCTGGGATACCCCGGGGACTCCACGCCGACGCGCAGGCGCCCGCCCACCGCGCGCAGCAGGAGGCCCAAGCCCTCGCGGGCCCCGGCGGTGACCATGATGCGGGCGGGATCCACGTTGAGCCCGCGCATGTGGCGCAGGTGGGCGGCCACCTCCCGGCGCAGCTCCGCCAGGCCGGCGGGGGCCTGCTCGGTGAGCCGGCTGGCATCGGCCGCCGCGGAGCGCCACGCCGCCCGCCAGGCGGGGGTGATAAGGCGCGCGGTATCCGGCAGCCCCGGGGTCAGCTGCAGCAGCCCGGCCTTGTCTTCGGGCGCTGGTTGCGCGGGGGCGGGCCGCGGGGTAGCGGGGCTGAGATCCGGGTGCACGCGGGTGCCGGAGCCGTGCTGGCCCACGAGGTAGCCTTCGGCGATGAGTTGCTCGTAGGCGGTGACCACGCTGCCCCTGGCTACCCCCAGTCGGTGGGCTAGGGCGCGGGTGGATGGCAGCTTCTCGTTCGGCTGGTAGACGCCGTGGGTGATCTGCTCGCGCAGCTCAGCGGCGATCCGGGCGGGCAGGGGCAGGGTGTGCATAAAAACCCATAGTAAGTGGTCCAATTCAACACGCCAAAAGTGGCTCTTGTCATAAACCACTTGGGCGGGGTTGGATGTAGGCCATGACTGAAACCCAGAACAACGCTAACCAGAACGCGCAGGCCCCGGCCGGCGCCCAGATTGCCACCACCCGCGTCAAGCGCGGCCTGGCGGACATGCTCAAAGGTGGCGTCATCATGGACGTGGTGACCCCGGAGCAGGCCAAGATCGCCGAGGACGCCGGCGCCAGCGCCGTCATGGCGCTCGAGCGCGTGCCCGCCGATATCCGCGCCCAGGGCGGCGTGGCCCGCATGTCCGACCCGGACCTTATCGACGGCATCGTGGGCGCCGTGTCTATCCCGGTGATGGCCAAGTCGCGCATCGGCCACTTCGTCGAGGCCCAGATTCTGGCGGAGCTGGGCGTGGACTTCATCGACGAGTCCGAGGTGCTCTCCCCGGCGGATTACACCAACCACATCAACAAGTGGGACTTCGACGTCCCCTTCGTCTGCGGCGCCACCAACCTGGGCGAGGCCCTGCGGCGCATTACCGAGGGCGCGGCCATGATCCGCTCCAAGGGCGAGGCCGGCACCGGGGACGTTTCCGAGGCCGTGCGCCACCTGCGCACCATCAAGGGTGAAATCGCCCGCCTGCGCAACCTGGACCGCGACGAGCTCTACGTCGCCGCCAAGGAGCTGCAGGCCCCCTACGACCTGGTCGCCGAGGTCGCCGAGACCGGCTCCCTGCCGGTGGTCCTCTTCGTCGCCGGCGGCGTGGCCACCCCGGCCGATGCGGCCCTGGTCCGCCAGATGGGCGCCGAGGGCGTCTTCGTCGGCTCCGGCATCTTCAAGTCCGGCGAGCCGGCCAAGCGCGCCGCCGCCATTGTCAAGGCCGCCACCGCCTACGACGACCCGGCTGTGCTGGCCGAGGTCTCGCGCAACCTGGGCGAGGCCATGGTGGGGCTGAACGTCGCCGACGTCCCGGCCCCGCACCGCCTGGCCGAGCGCGGCTGGTAAGCCCCACATGCGCATTGACGTACTCGCCCTGCAGGGTGGGGTGGAAGAACACCTGGAAATCCTGGACGGCCTCGACGGGATAGTCATCCCCGGTGGCGAGTCCACCGTCATCGACAAGCTGGCCCGCACCTTCGACCTGGCAGGACCACTGGCCGCGGCCATCGGCGGCGGCCTGCCCACCCTGGCCACCTGCGCCGGGCTCATCTACTGTGCCCGGGAGCTGGACAACCCCGCCCCGGGGCAGCACACCCTGGGGGTTATGGACGTGACCGTGCGCCGCAATGCGTTCGGCTCCCAGCGCCACTCCGCGGAGCAGGCCGTGCCCGTGGGCGCGGGCCTGACCGTCGATGCCAGCTTCATCCGCGCGCCGATTGTCACCCGCGTGGGCGAGGGCGTCGAGGTGCTTTCCCGCGTGCCCGGCCCGGACGGCGAACCCGTCGTCGTGGGCGTGCGCGCCGGGGCCGTCACCGCGCTGAGCTTCCACCCGGAAGAAAACGGCGATGACCGAGTCCACGCGGCCTGGCTGCGGGCCGCAGCGTTAGTCGAGTAATTCAGCAACCACGTGTTCGCGTAAATAGTCCTGAAGATAGGGAAGGGAAAATTTCGCTGTTCCGCGGCCTGCCGTGACCATGTCCGCGTCAACTAGCCGCTTCCGGTAGTTATACGCTTGTTGCACGCTAACTCTTAACCGGTGGGCGACGTCGATTATTTCCGAGGGGCCATCATCAAGGGACATAGCTGCCAGGAAACGTCGATCTTCAGCTGAGAGGTCAGATAACGCTGGCTCGTGAACCAGCTGCCCAAGTTTTTTCGGGCTTTGGTGAGTCCTTCTAAGGCCGCGGCTTTCGAGATGGTCTCGCCCTCGCTTTTACGGACGGCCCAGTGCCCGATCAGTTGGATCATGAATGGGTAACCACCGCTGCCCTCGACGGCGAGGTCGAGCGCCTCAGGCTCCCATCGGAGGTTGAGGCGTCCCACCGGAATTTCTAAACCTTCGCGTACCTCATCCAGAGGAATCTTACCCAGATCTATGCGGTTGGCGCGGCGGAGGAAGGTGATGGGGCTGCGCCCGTCGTTATCGGATAGCAGCGGTCGCATAGAAGAAGGGATGCCAGCGATAGCCACCGCAATCTGGCGGTCCTCGCGAATTAGATGCTGAATTGTGGAGGCAAACTCTGTGATTTCATCGACGTGTGTGTAATGCAGTTCGTCAATGGTCACCATGATGCCCGTGGGCTCCTCATTAAATCGACTCAGTGAGTCGAGATAGCTAAAGGCATAATTGAATGCACCGCGTAGCGTGGAGGGACGTTGGGTATTGGCCGGTTGGTCGAGGCGGAACTGTGCAAAGCTCGGGCCTATCGAAATTCCTCGCCTCGATGGCGGGGGCTGGTGGTGGGAAATTTGCTCAAAGAGCTGCTCTCTTAGCTTCTCGGTAAAACTGCGCGTCGCGGTTTCCGCGAACACCCACCACCCTTCCTGGGCAAGTGGCGCGGAACGGATTGTGGACCTTGCTGATGCCCACAAAATAGCAGAGTTCGTTGTGTATGGATGTGTACTTTATGTATTTTGTGTACTTTGTGTATTCCCAGCGTCCTAGTGAGCCCGTAGCCAGGCTTAGCTAAAACGCATGCCGTGGGCCTGCAGCGCGCGCAGGTACGGCCGGCCCAGGCCCGTGGCTGGGGTGAGCACGCCGGCGGTCTCGGGCAGATCGTCGGGCTGGGTAGCCAGGGTGACGGCCGCCTCGGCCAGCATCATGGCGGTGGTCTTGTACCCGGGATCGCCGTCGGCGGCCACGCGGGAGGTGTGCAGTGCGCCGTCGGTGGTCAGACCCGTGTGGGAGATGACAAAGCCGCCGGCGTCGATGTCTTTCGGGCCCTCGCCCGGCTCCGGGATGAAACGGGACAGCGGCCGGCGCAGCTTGTCCACCATGATGATGGCGAAGCCCGCGGCGGTGACGGCCTTGAGCAGGTTCGCCTTGAACTTGCCCGCAAGCCCCGTGCCCGTGGGTATGACCTCGCGGTAGCGCATGGGCCCGTAGGCGTGCCCCAGCAGGGAGTTGCTGCGGCGGACCACGCGGGTGTTGAACATCGCCATGAAAAACGGCCCGGCCCACTGCTGCAGCAGCTCGTCGAAATCGACCACCAGGTCCGGCTCGGGCCCCAGATCCGGCTCCTGCTTATGATCAGGGGACAGCGAGTGCGGGCTGTGGAGAATGGCCCCGCCCTTGGGCATTTCCTTGGCGTCCTTGCTGACCGCGCGCATCGAGTCGATGGTCCCGCCGGACAGCCCGCCCTGGAGGTGCTCGACCGCCATGGTCACCTCCGCGAACTCCGGGTAGCCGGCGGAGCTAAACAGGTGGAACATGCCCATATCGGACGGCACCGAGTCGAAGCCGCATGACGGCACAATCTTGGCCCCGGTTTCCTGGGCGGTGGTGTGCCACTGGTCGATGGTGCGGCGGATGAACAGGGCCTCGCCGCACAGGTCCACGTAGTGGGTGCCATACTGGGCGCAGGCGCGCACGACCTCGTCGCCGTAGCGGGTATACGGCCCCACCGTCGAGATCAGCACCGCGGTGCGCTGAACCATGGCATCGATAGCCGCGGCGTCCTGGGCGTCGGCGACGATGGTCTCCACGCCCAGGTCTAACGCGGCGAGCTTGTCCGCGTTGCGGCCGGCCACGGCGATCTTCAGCTCGGGGTGGCAGTCCACCAGGTAGCGCGCGGTGGTGGCGCCGACAAAGCTGGTCGCGCCAAACAGGATGATGTCGAATTCACGGTCGTGGGTGCCTATATCCATGCCCTTCAGGATAACGGCAAAGCCGGCTTTCCGGCGGGGAATCCGGCTTGGGAAGCCGGCCTGGAACTCCGGTGCTGCTTGGGGCGAGAAGCTGAGTGACCCGGTTTTAGGCCCGAGGCATGCGAAAAGCCCCGGGGAGCCCCCGGGGCTTAGTGCGCGCTAGGCGGAGAAGGCGAAGTGGTTAAGCCTTCAGGCCGTCGATGATCTGGTTGTACTTGTCGACTGGGCGCATGACGGAGGTGGTCTTGGCCTCGTCCGGCAGGTAGTAGCCGCCCAGATCCGCCGGGGAGCCCTGAACGTCCAGCAGAGCCTGAGCGATTTCGTCGGCCTGCTCGTTCAGCTCCTTGGCGACGGCGGCGAACTTCTCGGCCAGCTCGGAGTCGTCGGTCTGGTTAGCCAGCTCGTCGGCCCAGAAGGCGGCCAGGAAGAAGTGGGAGCCGCGGTTATCGATCTCGCCGACCTTGCGGGACGGGGACTTGCCCTCGTTCAGCAGGCGCTCGGTGGCGCGGTCCAGGGCGGCGGCCAGCACGCCGGCCTTTTCGTTGCCGTTGGACTGCTGCTCGTGGCGGAAGGACTCGGCCAGGGCCAGGAACTCGCCCAGGGAGTCCCAACGCAGGTGGTTTTCTTCCTCGACCTGCTGGACGTGCTTCGGGGCGGAGCCGCCCGCACCGGTCTCGAAGAGGCCGCCGCCGGCCATCAGCGGGACGACGGAGAGCATCTTAGCGGAGGTGCCCAGCTCCAGGATCGGGAAGAGGTCGGTGTTGTAGTCACGCAGGACGTTACCGGTCACGGAGATGGTGTCCTCGCCGCGGCGGATGCGCTCCACGGAGGTCTTGGTAGCGGCCACCGGATCCATGATCTCGATGTCCAGACCCTCGGTGTCGTGGTCGCCCAAGTACTTCTCTACCAGGGAGATCAGGTTAGCGTCGTGGCCGCGCTCCGGGTCCAGCCAGAAGATGGTCTTCATGCCGGACAGGCGGGCGCGGTTGACGGCCAGCTTGACCCAGTCCTGGATCGGGGCGTCCTTGGTCTGGCAGGCGCGCCAGATGTCGCCGGCCTCGACGTCGTGGGAAATCAGGACGTCGCCGGCGGTGTTGAGGACCTCGATCTTGCCGTCGGCCGGGGACTTGAAGGTCTTGTTGTGGGAGCCGTACTCCTCGGCCTTCTGGGCCATCAGTCCGACGTTCGGGACGGTGCCCATGGTGGTCGGGTCGAAGGCGCCATTGGCCTTGCAGTCCTCGATGACCGCCTGGTAGACGCCGGCGTAGGAGGAGTCCGGGATGACGGCCAGGGTGTCCTGCTCCTCATCGTTCTTGTTCCACATGTGGCCGGAGGTGCGGATCATGGCCGGCATGGAGGCGTCGATGATGACGTCGGAGGGTACGTGCAGGTTGGAGATGCCCTTGTGGGAGTTGACCATGGCCAGGTCCGGGCCGGCCTCGTAAGCGGCGTCGAAAGCCGCCTTGATCTCTGCGCCGTTGTCCAGCTTCTCCAGGCCGTCGTAGATGGCGCCCAGGCCGTTCTCGCCGTTCAGACCGGCGGCCAGCAGCTCCTCGCCGTACTTGTCGTAGACATCGGCGAAGAAGGCGCGCACGACGTGGCCGAAGATGATGGGGTCGGAGACCTTCATCATGGTGGCCTTCAGGTGGGCGGAGAACAAAACGCCCTCTTCCTTGGCGCGCGCGACCTGGGCGCGCAGGAACTCGTCCAGGGCCTTGGCGGACATGAAGGTGCCGTCGATGACCTCCTTGTCCTGGACCTTCAGGCCGTCCAGCAGGACGGTCTCGGTGCCGTCCGCGGCAGTGTGCTTGATGGTCAGGGAGTCCTCGCTGTCAATGATGACCGACTTCTCATTGTGGCGGAAGTCGCCGTCGGACATGGTGGCGACGTTGGTCTTGGAATCAGCGGACCATTCGCCCATGCGGTGCGGGTGCTTCTTGACGAAGTTCTTCACGGCCTCCGGCGCGCGGCGGTCGGAGTTGCCCTCGCGCAGAACCGGGTTCACGGCGGAGCCCTTGACGGAGTCGTAGCGGGCCGCGATGTCCTTTTCCTCGTCGGTGGACGGGTTGTCCGGGTAGTCCGGCAGGTTGTAGCCGGCGGCCTGTAGCTCCGCGATGGCCTTCTTCAGCTGGACCAGGGAGGCGGAGATGTTTGGCAGCTTGATGATGTTGGCTTCCGGGCGCTTGGCCAGGGCACCGAGCTGGGCCAGGGCGTCGTCTTGCTTCTGCTCGTCGGTCAGGCGCTCCGGGAACTGGGCGACAATGCGGCCAGCCAGGGAGATATCCGCGGTCTCGACGTCGATCCCGGCGGTGGAGGCGAAGGCCTCGACTACCGGCTTGAACGAGTAGGTCGCCAGCAGCGGCGCTTCATCGGTGCGAGTCCACATGATTTTAGCCAAGGTAAGTATCTCCTCTTGCGTAGTGTCGATTAACTAAAGTACAGCTTGGACTAGTTTACCCCGCTCCAGCGCCGAATTCTATGAATTTTTAGGAACCCGTCCGCCCCAGGCGCCAGTAGCCCATAAATGACACCTGCCGCCGGTCGATGCCGCATTCCTTCACCAAGTAGCGCCGCATGCTGGTCACCGCACCCGATTCCCCGGCGATCCAGTAATAATCGCGCAACGCCGGGCCCGCGGGCGGGAGAGCTTCGCCCGACGACGAAAATTGGGGTGTCTCCCACACCAGAGTGGCGCCCCCGTCGGAGTCAGTGGCGCTGCGATCTTCTCTCGCGTCAGCCGGCCTATCCGCCCCTGTAGTCTTTTCTTCCGTTTCTGCCTTTTGTTCCGCAGTCTTTCCTGACCCTGCGGCGGACGACTGCCGCAGCGCGTCAGTGAGCAGGCTCCCGCGCGGGGCGTTGCCCCGGACCTGCCACGTCAGCTCCACCCAGTCGGGCAGCGCGATGTCGCGGGACTGGGCCTCGGCATCGGCGGCAGAGGCCACTTCGATGAAGGCGTGGCCGGCAAGCCCGGCGGGCCACTCGTCGAGGATGCGGGCGATGGCGGGCAGGGCGGTCTCGTCGCCGAAGAGCAGGGCGCGCTCGCTGTTTCCGGGCCGGAATTCGATGCCGGCGCCGGTGGAATCATCCGCCGTCGGGCCGATCAGCCACAGCGTATCGCCGGGCTGGCAGGACGCGGCCCACGCGGAGGCGGGGCCGGGGTTGGCGCCGGAGTGCAGGGCGAAGTCAATATCGACCTCGTCGCCGCGGCGGGCGCGAATGGAATAGGTGCGCATGTCCCCGCGCACGCGGGGATCGAGGCCGCGCCAGGTGGCGAACCAGTCCGCTGCGCCCGCGAAACCGGTCAGCGGCTCGGGGCCGGGGATGATGAGCTTGATGCGCAGGTCCCGGATCGGCCCGGCCGGGCCCATGCCCGCCAGCCCGGACAAAGTCACGCGCTGGAAATTGGGGCTAATGCGCCGGCTGGCCCGGACCCGGGCGAGGAAGGGCAGAAATGGCATGGGGTAGACCTCTAAGAATCTCGATGGAGTAGGCGGTGTAGGGCTAGTGCACTTTAACGCGGTTGCTCTTTGGTTGGGCGCTCTGGGACGTGGTGCCGGCCCATGGGCATTACGGCCGGGGTACCGGAGACCGGGTCGGTGATGACCTGGCAGTCGATGCCGAAGACGTGCCGGACGGCCTCGGGGGTAATGACCTCCGTCGGCGCGCCGTGGGAGTAGACGTAGCCGTCGGAGACCGCCACCAGCTCGTCCGAGTAGCGGGCGGCGAGGTTGAGGTCGTGGAGGACCATGACGATGGTGGTGCCGTTGTCCCGGTTGAGGTCGGTGAGCAGGTCTAGGACCTCCAGCTGGTGCTTGACGTCGAGGTAGGTGGTCGGCTCGTCCAGCAGCAGGATGCCGGTGCGCTGCGCCAGGGACATGGCGATCCAGACGCGCTGGCGCTGCCCGCCGGAAAGCTCGTCGACGGCGCGCTCGGCCAGCGCGGCGGTGCCGGTGGCCTCCAGGGACTCGGCAACTATCCGGTAGTCCTCCTGCGACCAGCGGCCGAGCAGCCCCTGGTGCGGGGTGCGCCCGCGGCCCACGAGATCGGCTACGACGATCCCGTCCGGGGCGACCGGCGACTGCGGCAGCAGGCCCAGCTGCCGGGCCAGCTGCTTGGTGGGCAGGGAGCTGATGTCGTGCCCGTCTAAGTAAACCGACCCGGAGGTCGGCGCCAGTAGCCGGGACAGGCAGCGCAACAGGGTGGACTTGCCGCAGCCGTTGGGGCCGACGATGGAGGTAATCGCGCCGGGGGTGAGCTTGACCTCGAGGCCGTCTAAGACGGTGCCGTGCCCGTAATCGAGGCGGAGGTCGCGGGCGTGTAATTGACCGGTCATGACTTTCCTAACGCAGGGATCGGTTTAGCGGTGGGATCGGATAAGAACGAGGATTAAGAAGGGCGCGCCCAGCACGCCGGTGATAACCCCCACGGGGTAGCGGGTTCCGAAGAAAAGCTGGCCCGCTAGGTCCGCGGCCAACACCAGTACCGCGCCGACGAGGGCGGCGGGAGCCAGCACGGGGAAGCCGCGCGGGACCAGCCAGCTGGCGATGGGACCGGACATAAAGGCCAGGAAAGCGATGGGTCCGGTGGCCGCGGTGGCCACGGAAACCAGCGTGACCGCACCTAGGATGAGTAGCACGCGGGAGAGGTTGACGCGCAGGCCAAAACCAATGGCTAGCTCGTCGTTTAAGGCCAGTAGGTTGAGCACGTGGGAAAACACCAGCATGCCGGGTGCGACGACGGCGACCACGACCAGCAGGGGCAGGCCGCGTTCCCAGCTCATGTTGTTGAGGGAGCCGGTAATCCAGCGGGTGGCGGTGTTCAGATCCCACGCGGCGGCTTGGGACAGCGCGTAGTTGACCCAGGCCTGGAGGAGGGCGGCAAAGCCGATGCCGATGAGGATGAGACGCGTGCCCGAAAAACCCGACTTCAGGCTGGTGAGGTAGATGATGAGTGCGACCGCCAGTGAGGCCATCAGCGCGATGGCGGAGGTGGCCGTCTGTGACAGGTGAAGGAAGGTTATCGCGGTGACCCCGGCGGCCGAGGCCCCGGCGGATATGCCAATGATGTCCGGGGAGGCCAGCTGGTTGCGCAGCAGGGTCTGGAAGGTGGCGCCGCCGATGCCGAAGGCGATTCCCGCCGCGACCGCCGCGGTAGCCCGCGGCAGGCGCAGGTCACCGACCGTGAAGGAAGCGCCCGGGACCGTCTGCCCGCGTAGGACGCGCAGGATCTCCCCGGCCGAGTAGGTGGTCTCACCCACCATGAGGGTTATCCACCACAGTGCAAGCACAGCGATGCCCAGTAATGCCAGGGCCACGGCGTAGCGGGCGTGGCGGCGGTTGCGTTGGGCGCGCAGCCGGTCGGCGTTGAGCGCGGGGTAAGAAAGCTTTGTCATGCGAGCTCACGCACCTTGACTTGACGGACAATCCAGATGAACAGCGGAGCGCCAATGAGCGGGGTGATGATGCCGACGGCGAGTTCCTCGGGGCGGATGACAAGCCGCCCCACGGTATCGGCCACCGTCAGCAACACTCCTCCCGCTAGGGCCGTCGCGGGAACTAGCCAGCGGTTGTCGGGGCCCATGAGCAACCGCAGGACGTGCGGGACGATGAGGCCGACGAAGCTGACGGGCCCGGCTAGGGCCGTGGCGGTACCGCACAGGACGACGGCGCCGACGGTAGCCAGCAGGCGGGTGCGCAGCACCTTGACGCCGAGCCCCGTGGCCACGTCGTCGCCGAGGGCCAAGGCATTGAGCCCGCCCGTGTGCATCACGACGATCAGCAGGCCCAGCACCAGCAGCGGGGCCGCTATTCCGAGCAGGTCCCACTGGGCGCCGCCCACGGAACCGATCTGCCAGAAGCGGAAGCGGTCCATGACGTCGGTGCGCGGCAGTAGGATGGCACTGACCAGCCCGGAGCAGGCTGCCGCGGTGGCCGCCCCGGCCAGGGCGAGCTTGAGTGGGGTGGCCCCACCGCGCCCCAAGGAGCCGATCGCGTAGACGAAGACAGCGGCGGCGAAAGCGCCCACGATGGCCACCACCATGGTGCCGAGCGCGCTCGCCAACCCACCGAAGGCGATGCCGATGACGACGGCCAAGGACGCGCCGGACAAAACCCCGAAGATTCCCGGATCAGCCAGGGGATTGCGGGTGACGGCCTGTAAGGTGGTGCCGCTGACGGCAAGGGCCGCCCCCACCACTAGCGCCATGACTGTGCGCGGCAGGCGGGTATAGGCCCCCGCCTGCTCCGGGGTGGCGGATAGGCCGCGGAGGGCGTCCAGGGCGTCGGCGACGCCGATGGAACGGGCCCCGAACATGACGGAGCTGACCGCCGCCGCGACGGCGGCGAGGATCAGCAGGGCGACAACAGCGGAGTTTTTAATCTTCAACGGCGTCATTCAGAATTCGGAAGTAGTCGTCGATGGTCGGTGGCAGGGCCAGCGGGGACTCGTTAGCGGCCGCTCCCAGCGGGCCGTCGGGCAGCAGGGCGATGCGGCCGTCGCGGACGGCCGGGATCTTCGACAGCAGCGGATCCTTCTGCATGTCCTCGATGGCCTTGGCGTCCTCGTCCGCGTTGCCGGAGGAGTAGGCGATGAGGAAGTCGACGTCCTCGAACTGCTCGGGGTTTTCAGCCGAGACTTCCTCCCAGAAGCTTTCGGTGTTTTCTGAGTGATCCTTGATGATCTGCGGCGCCTCGAAACCATAGTCTGTGAGGAAGCCCATGCGGGGATCCCCAGTGGTGTAGAAGCCGATCTTCGACTTGTCGGACGCACCCCCGAAGGCGGTGAACAGCGGCTTGGTCTTCTTAAGTTTCGGGTATTTCTCGAGCGCGGCGTCGACCTGCGAATCCAGATTCTCCAGGAGCTCGCGGCCTTGGTTAGGCTTGCCCAACGCCTGGGAGTTCAGGGTGACCATGTCCTCTAGCGAGGTCGCCCAGGGGATGTCGGGGTAGGCGACCACCGGGGCGATCTTGGATAGGGTCTCGTAGTCCTCCCGGGTCAGGCCGGAGTAGGCGGCCAGGATAACGTCCGGCTGGGTGTCGGCGACCTGTTCGAAGGGGATGCCGTCGGTCTCGTCGAAGAGCGCGGGCTGCTCGCCGCCGAGCTCGTCGATCTTGTCCTTGACCCAGGGCATCATGCCGTCGTTGTCGTCGTCGCCCCAGGTGACCTTGGCCATGCCGACGGGCACGATGCCGAGGGCGAGCGGGACCTCCTGGTTGGACCAGCCGACGGTGGCCACGCGCTGCGGGGTGTGCTCGATGGTGGTCTCGCCGAAGGCGTGGGTGACGGTGGTGGGGAATTGCTCCGCGTCGGAGCCGTTGGCCGCGCTATCCCCGGAGGTCGAGTGCGCCGAGGAGTCGCTGCCGGACTCATCCCCGCTGGAACAGGCCACCAGCCCGAAGGACAGGCAGGCGGCGGTGGCGAGGGCTGCGGCGGTGCGGGCGGGGCCGGTGAGGGCGCGGCGACGGGTGGCAGAGGGGAGATGAGGGTTGCTCATGGGCGGGAACCTCCTAGGTGGTGCTTGTTTAGGCTTACCTACTTTAGTGGCAGGGGCGGGTGTATCCTAGTCGGGGCAAAGTGATCTATATCGCCCGTCACGTGTGCGCGTTGGAAAGTTCACGGGAATATGGCGCTGACGTGCGAATATTTTTGGCGCGGCGTACTCTAAGCCCGATGCGCAACCAATCAGAACCCCAGAAGCGACAGCCCGGGCGGGGCCTGCGCCGCCAGCCGAAGCCGCGGCAGACCGAGATTTCCGAGCTCCGCCGCCGCGTGGTCATGGTCGCACTGGCGCTGGGTGGATTCGGGATCGGCACCACGGAGTTCGTCTCCATGGGCCTGCTACCGCTCATCGCGGACGACTTTGGCATTACCGAGAACCAAGCCGGCCACGCCATTTCGGCGTACGCGCTGGGCGTGGTGGTAGGCGCGCCGCTGATTACCGCGGTCACCGGGCGCACGCCGCGCCGCCGGCTGCTCATCCTGCTGATGATTGCCTTCACCCTGGGCAACGCCCTGTCCGTGGTGGCTGCCAACTACCCGCTGCTGCTGGCCGCCCGCTTCATCGCGGGCCTGCCACACGGCGCGTATTTCTCCGTCGCCGGCCTAGCCGCGGCCTCGATGGCCCCGGCCGGCAAGCGCGGCAAGGCCGTGGCCCTGGTGGGCATGGGACTGTCCGTGGCGACCGTGGCCGGCGTGCCCGCCGCCCAGGCGCTCGGCGTGGCGGCCGGCTGGCACGCGGCCTACCTCCTGGTCGCGCTCATCGGCGTGGCCACCCTGGTGGCCCTGTGGTTCCTCATGCCGCACATGACCCGCATGCTGGCCACGTCCGTGCGCACGGAGCTGGGCGCCTTCGTCCGCAGCCAGGTCTGGCTGACGCTGGCGATGGGCACCGTCGGCTTCGGCGGCATGTTCGCGGTCTATACCTATATCTCTTGGACCATGACCGAGCGCGCCGGCCTAGACCCGTCGCTCATCTGGTTGGTGCTCATGGCCTACGGCATAGGCAACGTGGCCGGCAACTATTTCGGCGGCACCCTGGCCGACCGCAACCTGGAAAAGGGCATCCTGTTCTCCCTGGTGATGATCGCCGTCGTGCTCGTGGCCTTCTACTTCAGCTCTCAGTCGCCGGTGCTAGGCGTGCTGAACTTCGGCATCATCGGCTTTTTGGCTCCTCCCTGGTGCCCTCGCTGCAGATCCGGCTCATGGACGTTGCCGGCGATGCCCAAACGCTCGCCGCCGCGCTCAACCACTCCGCGCTCAACCTGGCCAACGCCTCCGGCGCCGCGATGGGCGGGGCCGTGGTCGGCGCCGGCCTCGGCTACGCCAGCCCGGCTCTAGCCGGCGCCGGCCTAGCGCTAAGCGCCATCGTCATCTGGTTCATCACGCAGGCCGCCAAAGCCCGCGCTAAAAAGGCCAGCTAAAACCCGCGAGACCTCGTCGCTAAGGCTGTCGCGAAGGCTCGGGCCCGCTCCCCGCGGCCGGTGCCTACTTCTGCTCCCTATCCCACTGCCCGGAAGGAGGGAATTTTCATGTCCCGTTTCCACGTCCCGCCACCGGCGCTGCGCCGGCGCCCACGGCCGGTCCAAACCGATATCACCCCGGCCCGCCGGAAGGTGGTCATGCTCTCGTTGGCCCTGGGCGCGTTCGCCCTGGGCACCACCGAGTTTGCCGCGATGGGGCTGCTGCCGCTTATCGCCGGGGACTTAGGAGTGACGGAGGACCAGGCCTCCGCGGTGATTTCCGCCTACGCCCTGGGCGTGGTGCTCGGCGCGCCCGGCGTGGCCGCGCTGACGGCCCGGCAGCCGCGCCGGCGCCTGGTCATCGTCCTGCTAGCGGTGATCGTGGCCGGCAACGCCCTGTCCGTGATGGCCGGCTCCTTCCCGGTGCTGCTGGGGGCGCGCTTTCTAGCCGGCATCCCGCACGGGGCGTATTTCTCCGTAGCCATGCTGTCCACGGCGTCGATGTCCCCGCCCAAGGAGCGCGGCCGGGCGCTCGCCTTCGTGGTCACCGGCCTGACCGTGGCCACCATCTTCGGCGTGCCGGCCGTCCAGGCCGTGGGCGATGCCGTCGGCTGGAAGGCCGCCTTCGGGATCGTCGCCGGCCTGGCCGCGGTGGCCCTGGCCCTGCTGTGGGTGGTCATGCCGCACATGACGCTCATGCCAGCGACCTCCTTGCGCGCCGAGTTCTCCGCCCTGGCCAACCGCCAGGTGTGGCTGACCCTGGCCATCGGCGTGGTGGGATTTGGCGGCATGTTCGCCGTCTACACCTACATCACCTGGGTGATGACCGAGCGCGCCGGGCTGGGCGCGGGCTGGATGTGGCTCATTCTCATGCTCTTCGGCCTGGGCATGACCGCCGGCAACTGGCTGGGCGGCCGGCTGGCCGACTGGAACCTCGAGCGCGGCCTGGTGCTCTGTGTCGGGCTGCTGTGCATCTCCCTGCTGGCCTTCTACTTCGCCTCCACCGCGGTGGTGCCGGCCATCGTGACGTTTATGTTCATCGGCGTTTTCGGCATGGCGCTTCAGCCGCCGCTGCAGGTCCGCCTGCTGGATTACGCGGGCAAGGCCCAGACCCTGGCCGCCGCGCTCAACCAGTCCGCGCTGAACACCGCCAACGCGGCCGGCGCCGCCCTGGGCGGGGCCGTTGTCGGCGCGGGGTGGGGCTACGGCTCCCCGGCGCTGGCAGGCGCAGTGCTCGCCGCCATTGCCGTGGGCATCTGGGCGCTCGCGCAGCGCGCGCGTTAAGCTTGGCAGCATGAGCTTTACCATCGCCACCGTCAACGTCAACGGCATCCGCGCGGCCTGCAAACAGCGCAATGAGAACAACCCAGGCATGAACGCCTGGCTGCAAGAAACTGATGCTGACGTGGTGCTGATGCAAGAGGTGCGGGCCTCTCAGGTCCAGGCCGAAAAGGCCCTGGCCCCAGCCTTGGAGGCCGGCTGGCACCTGGCGATGGCCGAGTCCCTGGACCCAGGCACCAAGGGCCGGGCCGGGGTGGGCATTCTGTCCCGCACCCCGCTGCGCGACGTCGTGGTCGGGTTGGGCACCTTCGGCGACTCCGGGCGCTGGATCGAAGCCACCGTCGAGGACCCGGCGGCTGCCGCTGGCGGCAGCGCCCTGCGCGTGGCCTCGCTCTACCTGCCGAGCGGGGACACTGGCACGGCCAAGCAGGACCAGAAGTACCGCTTCCTGGGGCAGTTCTCTGAGGTCCTGGCCGAGCGCGCGGAAACTTACCCGCAGATGGTCATCGGCGGCGACTGGAATATCTGCCACCGCTCCCAGGACCTGAAGAACAACAAGCCCAACGAGAAGGTCTCCGGCCATCTGCCGGAGGAGCGCGCCTTTATGGACCACGTCTTCGGCAGTTTCCCGGATCCCACACCGCAGGACAAGACTGGCCTGGGCGACTGGCGCGGGGTAGTGGACTACCCGGGCGGCGAGGTCTGGGCCGTGGCCGAGGAACCGGCATGGTTCGACGTCGACCGGCGCCTGCATCCGGACCCGGAGCAGGACGGCCCGTACACCTGGTGGACCTACCGCGGCCAGGCCTTCAACAACAACGCGGGCTGGCGCATCGACTACCAAGCCGCCACCCAGGCAATGCTGGACCGCGCCCAGTCTAGCCGCGTGGATAAGGCGCCCACGGTGGAACAGCGCTGGTCGGACCACTCCCCACTGCTGGTGACCTACGCTTAAGAAACGGCGGGAGAACAGATTGACCCCACTGTTTAGCGTCCTCTACATCATCGGAATCACCGCCGAGGCGATGACGGCCGCGCTGTCCGCCGGGCGGCAAAAACTCGACCTTTTCGGCGTGACCCTGCTGGCCGCCATTACGGCCTTGGGTGGGGGCACGGTGCGCGATATGGTGCTCGACGACTACCCGCTGACCTGGGTGGGTCAGCCCAAATACCTCGTCTTCGTGCTGGTAGCGGCAATTATTACGGTGTGGATGTCGTTTTTGATGCACTACTTCCGGCACCTGTTTTTGATCCTAGACGCGCTCGGCCTGGCGGTCTTTTCGGTGCTGGGTACGCAGGCCGCGCTCAACCTGGGGCACGGCTTCGTCATCGCTTCGGTCGCCGCTATCATCTCAGGCGTCTTCGGTGGCATCCTGCGCGACCTGCTCTCCGACCGCGTGCCGCTGGTCTTTTCCGGCGAGTTCTACGCCTCCATCTCTCTGGCCGCCACCGCGGTCTACATGTTGCTGCTGGAGGCCGGCCTGAGCGTGGAGATCGCCGCTATCGTCACCGTCATCTTCGGCTTCTGCGCCCGCCTGTGGGCCATCTACTCCAAGCGCGGCCTGCCGGTCTTCGAGTACAAGGGCGCCGAGCAGCCCATCGATCCGCGTCTGCGCCTGTCCGCCCGCCTAGTGCGCGACGGGGCGCGCTCGATGAAGCGCCGCGCCGGCAGCCTGGCCAGCGGCCGGAGCCTGCGCTTCGACGCCTCCGCCTACACCTCGGTCAACCGCCAGACCGGCAAGCACGCCCGCGGCAACCGGAACCGCGATCCGCAGCAGCAGTGGGTCATCCAGCGCCCCCGCAAGGCCACCCAGCCCACCCGGCACGCCAAGCCGGATCCGAAGCGCCAAGCCGCGGCGCCCAAAAAACCCAAGCCCAAGCCCAAAGCCAAGTGGCCGCGCCTGCCGAAGGGCGGCTTGCCGCGGCGCAGCCGCCCGGATGAGGGGCAGTGGGAGCAGAACAATTAAGGCAATCTGCGTACCCGGGTGCTAGACTATGGCACGCACAATATTTCCCGGAAAACTTGGAGTTAATAGAAACTATGGCGCGCGCAATCATCTACTTCGTGCTCGGTGCTGTCTTGCTGGCACTCGGTATCTGGTGGTGGACCGTGATGGGCCCGAGCTTTGCCTTCCTGCTCCCGACCATCACGATGGGCGTCGGCGGCGCGTTCATGGTGGCCGGCTGGGCCGTCCTGATGGACGTCAAGAGCCCGACCAGCCGCAAGCTCTAAGCTTTCTAAGCAAACACCCAACCGCCAGGCACCGCGTTGCCCGGCGGTTTTTCATACCCGGTGGTTTTCCCGCCGGCATGTCCGGCGGTGCTTGTTCGTGCCTGCTTCCGGCCGGCGGGCGGCGCGGGCTTCGCGCCCGGGAGGGGCGTCGTGACCCGGGCGGGGGTAACAGGGATTACACTTGAGTCATGACTGATCAGAACGCGAACGCGGCCGAGGCCGCGACCACCCGAGTACTATCCGGCATCCAACCCACGGCGGATTCCTACCACCTGGGCAATTACTTGGGAGCGTTGAAGCAGTGGATTGAGCTGCAGAACAACCACGACGCGTTCTACTTCATCCCGGATCTGCACGCCATTACCGTTGAGCAGAACCCGGAGGAGCTGCGCCAGCGCACCCTGGCCGGGGCCGCGCAGCTTATCGCGCTGGGCATTGACCCGGACAAATCCACCCTCTTCGTGCAGTCGCACGTGCCCGCCCATGCGGAGCTGACCTGGGTCCTGCAGTGCCTGACCGGCTTCGGCGAGGCCTCCCGCATGACCCAGTTCAAGGACAAGTCCGCCAAGCAGGGCTCGGAGCGGACCTCCGTGGGCCTGTTTACCTACCCGGTGCTCATGGCCGCGGACATCCTGCTCTACTCGCCGCACTACGTGCCGGTGGGCGAGGACCAGCGTCAGCACCTCGAGCTGACCCGCAACCTGGCGGAGCGTTTCAACAGCAAGTACGGCGAGACCTTCCGCATGCCGGAGGCCTTCATCCCGGAGGGCTCTGCCAAGATTTACGACCTGCAGGACCCGACGGCGAAGATGTCCAAGTCGGGCGACAACCCGAAGGGGATCATCAACCTGCTGGATCCGCCGAAGACCTCGGCCAAGCGCATCAAGTCGGCTGTGACGGACGACCTGGGCGTGGTGGCCTTCGACCGCGAGACCCAGCCGGGCGTATCCAACCTGGTGGCCATCCAGTCCGCGCTGACCGGTAAGGCCATCGACGAGCTGGTGGGGTCTTACGCCGGCAAGGGCTATGGTCACCTGAAGGTGGATACCGCCGACGCCCTGGAGGCGTTTACCACCCCGCTGAAGGCGCGCTTCGACGAGCTGATGGCGGACCCGGCCGAGATCGAGCGGATCCTGGCCCGCGGCGCCGAGCGCGCCTCTGAAGTGGCCCAGCCCCTGGTAGACGACGTCTACGCCAAGGTAGGTTTCCTGCCTGCGCGCCGATAAGCAATTACGGTTAAGCTGTCTGGACAGCCGCAGGAAATAACTTAGCCCGCAATCAAGCCCGTCCCCCCGAACCCAAGAGGAGAGCCCGTCGTGGCAGCCAAGAACACCTCGCGCCGCGAGAACACCGACCAGTACGGCATCGAGCGCACCCGCCAGGATGAACCCGGCGCCGTAGACAAGCTGCGAGACAAGTCCCGGATTGTTGAGCGCACCATGCGCATGCAGGAGCGCTATTCCGCGGAGGGCGGCAACCAGTTCGCCGCCGGCATTACCTACTACTCGGTGCTGGCCATGTTCCCGATCCTCATGCTGGCCATGGCCGCAGTCGCCGCCGTGCTGGCCAACCGCCCGGACCTGTTCGAGCAGGTCCAGGACCAAATCACCAACGCCGTGGACGGCGACCTAGGCGATACCCTCAACGAGGTCCTGCAGACGGCCGTGGACCAGCGCGGCGCCATGTTCGGCATCGGTGGTATTACCGCCCTGTGGTCCGGCCTGGGCTGGATGAACAACCTCCGCGTGGGCATTTCCGCCATGTGGCGCATCGACGCCACGGAGGGCGGCAACTTCGTGGTCAAAAAGTTCAACGACCTGATTGGTCTTATCGGCCTACTGCTGGCCTTCGCCGTGGCCTTCGGCGTGACCGCCGCCGGTACCTCCGGCCTGACCCAGAAGGTCTTCGAGTGGGTGGGCATCGAGTCCTTCCCCGGCATGAACTTCGTCCTCTTCGCCGCCGGCCTGGTGGTCGGCCTCATCGCCAACTTCCTGGTCATCTGGTGGCTAGTGGTCGTGCTCCCTCGCACCAAGGTCCCGGCCAAGTCGGGCCTGCAGGGCGCGCTGCTGGGCGCTATCGCCTTCGAGGTCATCAAGCAGCTGTCCACCGTCATCATGTCCTCGGCCACCGGCTCCCCGGCCGGCGCAGTCTTCGGCCCGGTCATCGTGCTGATGATTGTGATGTACCTGATCTGGCGCGTGGTGCTCTACGTCTCCGCCTGGACCGCGACCACCGATGAGTCGCTGGCTCAGACCCCGCTGCCGGCGCCGGAGCCGGCCGTCATCCGCGTACGCAATGAGGTCCACGAGGGCCCGAACACCGGTGTTACCCTGGGGGCCGGCGCGGCTATGGGCGCTGCCGCCGCCGGTATACTGGCACTGCTCAACCGCAAGAAATAGTTTTGACGAGGTAATTTAAGTGAGGTTTTCCCGGATGGCCATTGCGCACAATCTCTACCAGGCGCACCAACTTGATACCAGCGATAGCTGCCAAGCCCTGGGGATCGTCATGGCCGGCCGGGACGCGCGCCTGCAGAGCCTGGGCGAATCCGAGCAGTCGCCGCAGCGCCGCGAGGCCCAGCTGGTCTTCGCCGTGCTGTCCAACCCGCAGCGCCGCGAGCTCTATGATGCCGCCATCTCCGCCGGCCGCAGCGTCGACTGGTCCGACTTGGAGCACCTAGCCAACTTCGACCGCTGGCCGGATCCGAACCTCGCCCGGCCGGTCACCAATGCCGACAACCAGCAGCCGCCGCAACAGCCGCAACAGGCCCAGCACCCGCAACAAACGCAGCACACCCAGCAGTTCTTCCAGCAGCCGCAGCGGCAGGCGGAAACACAGCAGGGGTCGCCCTACGGGCAGCCGGAGACGCAGTACGCCCCGCCGGCGTCCCCGTACGCGCAGCCCTTTAACCCGCACCAGGTGCCCACCCAGAGCGCGAACCTGCCGGCGGCCCAGCGCTACTCGAATGCGGTGGCGGCCAACCCCGAGGTCGAGCGCATCGCCGCCCGGCCGAGCGCCGGCGGGCGCTTCGGCATGGCCCTGTTCGACGGTTTTCTTGCCACCGCCGCCTCCGGCCTGGTCGGTGGTCTGCTGGCCGCCGGCGGTGGGGTGCTCTCCGACGCGATGAGCGGAACGCTGGGAGTCGTGGTCTTCACCCTGCTCTCCATCGCCTACTTCCTAGGCTTTGAAACCTACATGGGCGGCACCCCGGTCAAGCGCATGATGGGCTATAAGGTCGCCAACGTGGAGACCGGCCGCAACCTGACCCTGGGCGAGTCCGTCAAGCGGCAGTGGTTCCGCGTCGTGCAGATCATCCCCGGCCTGGGTTCGCTGGTCTCCATGGGTGGTTCTCTGTTCGTGCTGGCTTCTATCAGCCCGTCTAACGAGCTGCGTGGTTCCCACGACCGCTGGGCCGACGCCGAAGTAACGAAAAAGCCGCGGCAGCAATAACGATTACGGCCACCGCCGCCACCGCGGCGATGCCCAGCCAGCCGTCTGATTTCTCGATCCAGCTGGCGCGCTGGTGGGTGCCGGCATCCGCCGGCGGGGCGGGCGTGGGGGTCGCGTCCTGGGCGGTGCTATCTTTTTCCTTGTCGTTCGCATCCTCCTGGTCGAGACTGCCGATGCCGGCCCCGGCCGGGACCTCGTAGGCGGCGTGGAGGAGCATCTGGGCCTGCTCCCAGGCCCGCGGGCCGTGCTCGATGGTGGTGTCCAGGATGACGGCTTGCAGGCGGCGGCCGTCGCGGTTGAGGGCGCCGACGAAGGTGTGGTGGGCGTCGTCCGTGTAGCCCGTCTTACCACCGATTCCGTCTGGGTCGTGCATGAACAGCCCGTTGTCGTTGCCCAACTCGTAACCGGGATGGTCCTCGTAGCCGGGGAAGTCCACGGACTCGGTGTTGACTATCCGCGCGAAGGTCGGGTTGGCGTAGGCCACCCGGTAGATGCGGGAGATGTCTCGGGCGGACGTCGACATGCCGGGTGCGTCCAAGCCAGAATAGGACGCAGCAAAGGTCGAGGTGGTGCCCAGCTCATGGGCCAAGTCGTTGACCTTTTCCAAGGCCTTGGCGTCCCCGCCGAGCTCCTGGGCCAGCGCGTGGGCGGCGTCGTTGCCGGAGGCCATGAGCAGGCCCTGGAGGAGCTGCTCGATGGTGTAGCGGCCGCCGGCGCCGATCCCGACCGAGGAGCCGGTGATGCCGGCGGTTTCCTCGTTGGCGACGACCTCCTTGTCGAGATCCAGCTCATCGATGGCGACCAGGGCCAGAAGAGCCTTGATGATAGAGGCTGGGCGGTAGCGCCCGTCCGGATCCTTCTGCGCGATGATCTCGCCGGTGTCGATGTCGCTTACCATCCAGGCGCTGGCGACGACCTCGGGGTTGAGATCGAAACCTTCCGGCGCGGTGGCACCGCAGGCCGCGCCCTCCACCTGCGGCAGCGGGGAGGGGGATTCCTGGCCGGGCGCGAGGTTCTCGGAGGTGGTGTTCGGCTCGGCCGGCACGAGGGAGTGCGGGCAGTCGTTGGTATCCGGCGCGGTGGTGCGGATGGAGCTGCTCGGCTCGTCGCCGGTACCGTCGTCCTGCAGGCCCTCGGCGACCTCAGCGTCGGTCAGATCGGCGGCGGGTTCCTCAAAACCCTCGGGCACCTCGGCGGCTGGATCGCCCTGCCCGGCCTCCTGGGCCTGGGCGGCGACTCCGGCGGGGGAGTGGGCCACCACGACGGGGGCGGGGGCGACGAGGGCTGCGGCTAGAGCTGCAGTGATAATTCTTTTCATGGCATGACATATCTTAAAGGCACACCTACTATGGCCGGTATGCATGACGCACCATTAATTAGTCCGGAAAACAAAGACGCGGACGCGGACGTTTTCGTCCAGCTGCCGAAGATCACCCTCTTCGAGGAGCTTGGCGCCACGGTCGCGCAGGCTGGCAGCCCGGCGGCTCTCACCGCGGCAGTCTCCGCGCACCTGCAGCGGCTGGTAGACGACCACGTGGTCTACGCGGAGCTGCGCTTTAGCCCGGCCCGCACCCAGCTCGCGGCGGAAGAGGCGCTGGCCGCGGCCGTGGCCGGGCTGGACGTCGAGGGCATCGACGCCCGGATCATCGTCACCGCCGAGCGCGGCGCGCAGGATCCTGCGGCCGTGACCCAGCTGGCCCGGCTCGCCGTGGCCCAGCACAGCGGCAAGATCGTCGGCTTCGAGCTCGCCGCGGATAACGGCCAGGAAGGCCATGACGATCAGGCCTTGGCGCCGCTGGCCGGCTTCGCCGAGGCCTTCCAGGCCCTGCGCGAGGCCTACATGCCATTCGCGGTGAGGCTGACGGCCGCGGGGCAGGCAGAGGACATCGGCCAGGCGCTGCAGGCGGGTGCGACGCGGCTGACGCTGACGGCCGGCATCATCGATGACTTCAGCGCTACGCTGGAGGGCATCGAGCCGGGCCGGGTCTCGGCCTGGGTGCGCGACCGCCACATTCTGCTGGATGCCGCACCCCGCTTCGAGGTGGACCGCGGCGAGATCGAGGAGCTGGTTGACCACCCGCTGCCGCTGCTGCAGCAGCTGGGCTTCAACTGCGCGGTCAGCTCCGGGTCTTGGGACACCGGCAGCATGACCGAGCAACTCAGTGCCCTGGCGGAAACCTTCGGCTACGGGCTGGAGGAATTCTTCGACCTGTCGGTGAATGCGATAGAGCACTCCTTCGCCACCCAGGACGACCGCCAGCACCTGCTCGAGACGGTTTTTCTGCCGGCCTACGAGGAACTCTCCGACGCCGAATTCGCCGAGGACCACCACGAACACGACGGCGCCGAAGGCATCCCAGGTGCTGCCGAAACCCCAGGAGAAGAGGTATAAACCATGTCGAAAGTACTGTTCGTAATCTCCGCGGCGCAGGAATGGACGCTGGCCGACGGCAGCACGCGCGAGACCGGCTTCTGGGCCGAAGAGCTCGTCGCCCCGCACCGCACCTTTGCCAACGCGGGCTGGGAGATCGCCTTTGCCACCCCGGGCAGGCGCGAGCCCGTCGTGGACGAGGCCAGCCTGGAGGGCCTGAATGAGATGCAGCGCGAGTCCCAGGAGGACTACCTGGCGGCCATCGACTACGAGCTGTCCCAGCCGCTGGATCTGGCCGAGGTCGACGAGGCCGACTACGACGTCGTCTTCTACCCGGGCGGCCACGGCCCGATGGAAGACTTGGCTGAGGACGCCACCTCGGCGGCCCTGCTGGCCCGCCGCCACGCGGCCGGCCGCCCCCTGGCGTTGCTGTGCCACGCGCCGGCGGCGCTGCTGGCCGTGCCGGCCGATGAGAACGGCGAGTGGCCGTTCGCCGGCTACGAGATGACCGCCTTCAGCGACGTCGAGGAGGGCGAGGAGACGCTGGCGAAGGCGAAGTGGAGTCTGGAGCAGCGCCTGCGGGAGCTGGGCGCGGACTACCGCGCCGCCGAACCCCTCCAGCCCAACGTGGTCAAGGATCGCCACCTGTTTACCGGCCAGAACCCGGTCTCCTCGGAGCCGCTGGCCCAGCGCATCCTGGCCGCGCTGCGCTAGTCAACAAGCAAAAGCCAGCACCGAAGATAATCACTCGGTGCTGGCTTTTGCTATGCCGGCTGTCTTTCGCGCCGGTGGCGGGCCTAAACCTTGGCCCAAAACTTGGCCTAGAACTTGGAGAAGCGCTTGACCAGCATCTCCTCGAGCTCCTTCCACGCCTCGGCGTGGTCGTTAAACGGCTTGGACGGCACGTAGCCGGCCTGCTCGGTCGAGCCCAGCATGTAGCCCAGGTAGTCCTGGAAGCGCGGGTGCGATAGGAAGAAGGAGTTCACCGAGTCGTCGCCGGCCCAGTCGGCGGCATCCGCGCAAACCTCGTAGCAGCGATTCATCTGCTGCGAGTCGACGTGTTCCGGGCCCTTTTCTATGTCCCGGGCGATCCCGTTGAAGGTGTACTGGTTGTCCGGGTGGACGGTGACCTCGAGCTCGCCGGCGTTGCCGGCGTTGACGATGTCCTCCCAAGTGGACACGCGGGCCAGGTCGTGGTCGTCGTTCTCTATCACCCACCGGGCCAGGTGCTTACCGGTGGGGAAGGTGAAGATCTCGCCCCACTTGCCCAAAAAGACAGGGGAGGAGCCCAGGTAGGTGCGCAGCGTGTACACGGACTTCTGGTCGATGGTGATCTTCACCGGGTCGATGCCGGCGGCCGCCCAGATAGACTTGTCGTAAGGATCGGCGGCCTCTTCCTCGGCCTTACGGGCCGCGGCGGCGTCCTCGCGGGCCTTTCGGGTGGCCGCGGCGGCCGCGGTGATGCGCTTGTCGGCGTCCTCGACCTGTGCGGAGTCGAACTCGGAGCTATCCACCACCTGGGTGTGGGCCTCCAGGTCGTCCAAGACCTCGGCCCAGTTGCCGGCGACCACGCTGCCGACACCGGTCCACTCGCTCATGCCCTGCGGGCCGGCGTAGTGGTCGGCGCCGCGGGCGACGTTGCGCAGCAGGGAGTGGCTGGCGAAGAAGATCACGGAGTGTTCCGCGCCGGAGACCTCCGCCAGTGACTGGGTCAGCTCGAAGTTGCGGGCCACGGTGCCGACGTTGTCGTGGCTGGGCGCGCCGGCCAAGCGGTTGGGCACGTCCACCAGGTCGTAGACGTCGCGGGTGGCCGGGGTGATGCGGTCCTCGCCGCGGGCGGCGAAGGCCTGCCACTCCGGGTGATCGAGCAGATCGTGTTTGTGGTCGGATTCCACGTAGCACAGCAGCTCGGCGGAGGAGCCGAACAGCAGGACGGATTCGTCATTGCCTAAGAAGGCCTGCCACTCGGAGCCGTCTTGGCGCCATTTCGGGGCCCACAGGGTGAAGTAATCACCGGCGGGCAAACTCAGCTTTACGGGAACGATCGCGCGGGTGCTCATGGCGTTTAAGTCTACCCAAACCTCCCGCCCGGATAGGCGACCCGCCCGAGCTTTAGCCAGTAGGCCGCCAGAATCCGTGGAACTGCATCCCGATGTTGGAGGTGCGTACCGGGTTGACCTGGACCGGATCGCCGGCCTCGACCAACTGGCCGTTGCCGGCGTACATGGCCACGTGCCCGTCCCACACCGCCAGGTCTCCCTCCTGCAGCTCGCTGGCGTCCACCTGCCGGCCAACGGCCTGCTGGTCCGCCGTGCGCGGCAGGTCGACCCCGGCCTGGGCGTAGGCCCACTGGGTCAGGCCGGAGCAGTCGAAGCCGTTCGGGGTCGTCCCGCCCCAGACGTAAGGCGTGCCCTGCTGAGACAGCGCGGCCTTAACCGCCGCCTTGCCCGCGGCGTTGCCGCCGTCCTCCCCGCCGGTATCTTCCTGGTGGGCGACCGGCTCGACCTCGTTTTCCGGCAGGGCCTCCGGCGCGCGGCCTCCCCCGGCGCCGAGGGAGGCGGCCTGCTCCTCGAGCGCGGCGACCGCATGCGCGCCGCGTTCTTCCGACGGCAGGGCGGAACCCACGTGGGAGGCGGCGATATCGGCCAGCGGCTGCGCGGCCGTGGCGAGTTCCTCGACCAGCTGGGCCACGCGGGCGCCCGCCCGGGCGACGAACTGCTGGGCCAGGGCCTCCAGCTGGGCGGCCGCCGCGGCGCGGGCCGCCGGGTTGATGGTCAGCATGCCCAGCGCGATGGGCAGGGCCTGGCGCCCCAGCTCCACGGCGATGCCTACGATGTCCCCGCCGGCGGCAAAGACCAAGTCCCGGCCGCGGGCGAGCGCCTGGTGGAGGGATTCTTGGTCGCTGGCTAGGGCGCCGGCGGCCGCCAGCACTGGGGTGGCGTCGGTCTGGCTGATGCGTGCGAGCGGCTCCACCGCCGCGACGTCGGGGTTGACAGGCAGCTGAGCGCCGGCGGGGAGGTCGGCCGGGCGCATCTCGGAGATGGTCTTGAGAGCCTGGGTGATGACCTGCATTAGGAACCTTCCGAGTGGGCGCTAAAGCGGCCGGCGGTGTGCTCGTCGGTAGCGGCCGCGGCCGCGGCCAGGGCGTAGCCGGCCCGGGAAATATGCGCCAGGTCCGCGCGCAGGCGCTCGGTGCGCTGGTTAATATTGGTCACAGCGGCGGCCAGGTGGGCGCCGAAGTCGTGCGTGGCGGCATCCAGGGGGACTACCGGTGGGGCAGGCAGGCTGCCCTGGGCGTTGCGGGCTACGTCGGTGGCTAGTTGGTGGGTCAGATCTGGGTCAACGTCGAAAATGCTCATGCCTTCTTAGACTGCGCGGGCGCCGACACGGTTCCCGCCACTTTCTCAGTGCTGTCCATGCCCTACGATGGGGGACATGGAAACCTACGTTGTTGATCACCCCCTCGCGGCGTCCCGCCTGACCCTGATGCGCGACGCCCGCAGCGATAACGCGGCCTTCCGCGCCGCGCTGAAGGACCTGGGCACCATGCTGGTCTATGAGGCTGCGCGGAACCTGCCGGTGGAGCACTTCGACTGCCAGACCCCGGTGGACGTGGCGGAAGGTACCCGCCTGCAGGACCCGCCGATCATCGTGCCGATCATCCGCGCCGGACTGGGAATGATCGACCCCGCGCTGGCGATGATCCCCGACGCCCAGGTCGGCTTCATCGGCATGGCGCGCAACGAGGAGACCCACGAGCCGGTCCCGTACCTGGAGGCCCTGCCGGAGGACCTATCCGGCCGCACCGTCTTCGTGGTTGATCCCATGCTGGCCACCGGCGGCTCGCTGCTGCACTCGCTGCAGCTGCTGGCCGACCGCGGTGCCACCGATATCACCGCCATCTGCATGGTCTCGGCACAGCCGGGCGTGGACGCGCTGGCCAACTCGGGCCTGCCGGTGCGCCTGGTCACCGCGTGCATTGACCCGGGCCTGAACGAGGAGGCCTACATCGTGCCCGGCCTGGGTGACGCCGGTGACCGCCTCTACGGCCCGCGCAACATCGACTTCTAAGCTAGGCTTTAAGGCGCACATCATCGAGCGTCTTCCACGGGGGTGGGGAAGTTTTGACTACGATCGCGCGTCCGGCCTTGAGCTTTTGGAAATCCTGCGGGGAATTATTCGCCAGTAAC
Organism: Corynebacterium sp. 1103A; assembly: GCF_055700955.1. NCBI lineage: Bacteria > Bacillati > Actinomycetota > Actinomycetes > Mycobacteriales > Corynebacteriaceae > Corynebacterium > Corynebacterium sp. 1103A. The sequence goes on along the minus strand of NZ_JASTTF010000002.1, from coordinate 114,991 downwards.
CTGCGCACAGCGCGGGTGCGCCGCGGCCTGTCCCAACGGGCGCTGGCGGATATCTCCGGTGTTTCCCGCAACCAGATCGGCAACCTGGAGCGCGCCCGCGCCGCGGATCCGACCGTCTCCACGGTCTACAAGCTGGCCTTGGCCCTGGAGATCCCGCCGGCGGTCTTGCTGCCGTACACCCGGCAGTTCGCGGCCTCGCTGGTGGCCGAGGTCTCCGACGTCGCCGCTTTCTCGCCGGCGTACGTGCGCCAGCGCCGCCGCGAGGCGACGAGCCAGCCCTTCCCGGCCGCGTGGGCACGTTGAGTGGCCGGCTATTGGCGCCCAGAGGAGGGGCGGTTATACTGGGCGACTAACTGAACAGCATGGTCTAGTTGTAGACTGTGGCGAGTAGTTTTACGAGTAGTTGCCTAACGCGGTGAGGAGGCCATTTATGGCAGACCAGACGGGAAACCCGGCGGTCCCACAGTCAATCAGCGCGTTCGTCGGCGCCTGGTTCGAGGAGCACCGGGCGGAGATTCACGGCTGGCGCCGCCACATCCACCGCCACCCGGAAACGGCCAACCGGGAGGTAGAGACCACCCGGTATATCGCCGCCCGCCTGGCCGAGTACGGCGTTAGCGCCCATCGCTTCCCGGAGACCGGCCTGATGGCCGACATCGGCCCAGAGACTGAGGGCGGGCGCGTGGCCTTCCGCGCGGATATCGACGCCCTGCCGGTCACGGAGGTCACCGGCCTGGAGTTTACCTCGGAGGTTAGCGGGGTCGCGCACGCCTGCGGCCACGACGTGCACACCACCGTGGTGCTGGGCCTGGCCTGTGCCATCGCCGACTACGACCGGGCCTTCGGCCTGCCGGGCGGCGTACGAGTCATCTTCCAGCCCGCCGAGGAGGTCTGGGTGGGCGGGGCCACCGACGTCATCGAGTGGGGTGCGCTCAAGGGCGTGCACTCCATCTTCGCGGTGCACGTGGAGCCCAAGCTGCGCGTCGGGCGCATCGGCGTGCGCACCGGCGCTATCACCTCGGCCACGGATATTGTCGAGCTGACCATCAACGGGCCGGGCGGGCACACCTCCCGCCCGCACCTGTCGGCGGATGTGGTCTACGCGCTGGGTAAGGTGATAACGGAGCTGCCGGCGCTGCTGTCGCGCCGCGTGGATCCGCGCACCGGCACGGTCGCCGTCTTCGGCCAGGTCAACTCCGGCTACGCGCCGAACGCCATCCCGGAGACCGGCACGGCCTCGGGCACGGTGCGCACCGCCGATATCGGGGTCTGGCGCAAGATCCAGGGGCTGGTCGCCGAGCTCATCGAGCAGATCTTGGCCCCCGTTGGCGTCGAGCACGTCCTGTCCTATCACCGCGGCGTGCCGCCGGTGCTCAACGACGACGTGGCCACCGCCCTGCTGGCCAGCGCTGCCAGCCACATCGACCCGCAGGCCGTGGTGGAAGCCCCGCAGTCCTCCGGCGGGGAGGATTTCTCCTGGTACCTCGAGCACGTTCCCGGCTCCATGGCGCGCCTGGGCTGCTGGTCCGGCGACGGCGAGCAGTTCGATCTGCACATGGGTGATCTCGTGGTGGACGAGCGCGCCATCGGCGTAGGCATCAAGCTCTTTGGCTCCGTGGTGGAGCAATTCGCGAACTCGGAGGGCGTAGACCTAGGCTAGGGCGGTAGAGTAGGCGGGGAAGTATCTTTCTGACACTTGTCTTGTCTCTATTTCCCCGTGACCTAATCGCCTGAAGTTTATTAAAGGAGCTTTTCTACGTGTCTCACCAGTCGCAGCGAATTGTCATCATCGGCGGCGGCCCCGCAGGTTATGAAGCAGCCTTGGCCGGTGCCAAGTATGGCGCCGACATTACCCTGATTGAAGATCAAGGCATGGGTGGCTCAGGCATCCTGCTGGACTGCGTGCCGTCGAAGTCCTTCATCGCGGGCGCCAACATTAAGACCGACCTGCGGCGTGCGGAGGCCATGGGGCTCAACGAGCACCTGGGGCACATGCCGCTGGCGCTGCAGGCACTGAACGAGCGCGTGCAGGCCCTGGCCGCCAACCAGTCGGGCGATATCCAAAACGACATGGAGCGCGCCGGCGTGCGCGTCATCAACGGCCGCGGCTACTTCGGCGAGGACCAGACTGCCAGCGCCAGCGCGTGCCACAAGGTCACCGCGGTACACAACGACGGCGGCGAGGAAGAGGTCCTGGAGGCGGACCTGGTGCTGATTGCCACCGGCGCGACCCCGCGCATCCTGCCGGGCGCCCAGCCGGACGGCGAACGCATCCTGACCTGGCAGCAGGTCTACAACCTGCAGGACCTGCCCGAGCACCTGGTGGTGGTCGGTTCCGGTGTTACCGGCGCGGAGTTCGTCTCCGCCTTCGCGGAGCTGGGCGTGAAGGTCACCATGGTCGCCTCCCGTGACCGCATCCTCCCGCACGACGACGCCGACGCGGCCGACGTGCTGGAGACCGTCCTGTCCGAGCGCGGCGTCGAGCTGGAAAAGCACGCTCGCGTCGACACCATCACCCGCGCCGAGGACGGTGGAGTGTGCGTCAAGACCTCCGACGGCCGCGAGATCTTCGGCTCCCACGCCCTGATGTCGATTGGTTCCATCCCGAAGACGGAGAACTTGGGCCTGGAAAACGTCGGCGTGGCCACCACCAAGTCCGGCCACATCGAGGTTGACCGTGTCTCGCGCACCAGCGTGGCTGGCATCTACGCCGCCGGTGACTGCTCCGATCTCTTCCCGCTGGCCTCCGTGGCCGCTATGCAGGGCCGCATTGCCATGTACCACGCCCTAGGCGAGGGCGTGTCCCCGCTGCGCCTGAAGACCGTCGCCACCGCCGTGTTCACCCGCCCGGAGATCGCGGCAGTCGGCTTCACCCAGGCCGAGATCGAAAACGGCGACGTCGCCGCCCGCACCATCACCATGCCGCTGAGCACCAACCCGCGCGCCAAGATGCGCTCGCTGCGCCACGGCTTCGTCAAGCTGTTTTGTCGCCAGACCTCCGGCCGCGTCATCGGCGGCGTGGTCGTCGCCCCAACTGCCTCCGAGCTCATCCTGCCGATTGCGGTCGCCGTGACCAACCAGCTCACCGTAAACCAGTTGGCGGATTCCTTCGCGGTCTACCCGTCCCTGTCCGGCACCATCACCGAGGCTGCCCGCCGTCTGGTTGCCCACGACGATCTGGAGTAGGCACTGCTCAAAAGCCCCCGAGGGCGGCCCCGACGGCACAAATTAAAGGCAGCTGGTCAGACCAGCTGCCTTTTTTGCTGCGCTTCCTCCGGGCTTCCGCCGCCCCCGCGGCCTAGGCCCGGGGCAGGAAGAGGTAGGTCAGCAGTGCGATAAAGCCCACGGCCAGGGCCGCCAGGCCCGCCAGGTTAACGGACGCGGTGCCGGTCAGCGCGATGAAGGACCCCACTCCCGCGATGATGAGCGCGGCGCCGAGGCCGCCCACAATTTTCGGCATCCGCGGCGCCTGTGGGCGCGCTAGGATGGCCACGAGTGCTGCCACCGTGACTACCAACGCTACCCATTCCATTACTCGAAAAGCTGTACCAAACTCCATGGACATGCAAGCGATCGCGACAACAATTGATACGAGCGAGAGAAAGCATAAAACTCTTGCATTTGTCACCTAAATTATCTCCAATCCGGTGCTCAAGAGGCTAGTCGAAATAAGAAGCGGAAGTGACCGCACCATAATAAACATCGGCGGTGGCTTCACAGGAGCCCCGGGTGGCTCCGGGGCCGTAAGTCGCACGGCAGTTGTTTTTCATGTTGTCACGCAAGGGGCCGTCGCACGCGTGATCGTGGTGACCAGCGGCTTCAATGCACATATCGTGAATTGCGCAAGGTCCGTGGAATGGGGCATTTGGCCCGATCGGGTTCGGAAACTCGTCGGGGGAATTGGAGCAATAGTCGTGAAGGCGCTTCTGAGGATGGTTTGGATCGAATAGGTAATTTCCGGGAACCCCAATCACGTTCTCATAGTTGACATTAGAGTCTTGGCCAAGGTCCCTGGCTGGAATGAATACGAGGTCTACGGAATCCGCAGAATCAGAGTTTTGGAGTGAGATTTCGCTGTCGGATGACGAGAGCCGTGCTTCCGATAATGCACCGCTCGCGTCGACCGCTTTTGCAATCTCGACGACTCCTAGAAGTTCTCCGGACGTATCTACTAAGTTAACTGAATCGGCGTCAGTAGTTTCGATGAATGAGGAGTTTGATGCAATATCGTGTTCAGCTGAGAGCGGGGTATCGCGTTCAGTCACATTCTCAATCGTCTGCATGTCGAGGGAGCGAGCGGCATCAGAAACTCTGACTTGGCCCGTCGTTTCGTCAAAGGAGAGGCCCATTTCCTTAGCCGTATTTGTCAGATTGGGTTGATCCCTGTCGGGCGCGGCAGTTGCTGCTGGTGCCGAGGCGTATGCAGTGGCTAGCAGCGCAATTCCAGTCCAGATGATCGGATTTTTCATGCGAGTGAATCCCTTCGGCGGTCAAGCTTGCGGGTATAAGTGAACAATGTTCAATAGTGAACACCGTTCAGTATGGTGCCTGTGTGGCTGTTACTATTCAAGCCGAATTAGTGTTTTCTTAGATGCAGATGTCTTTTTGTCTATATGTGCGGGCCGTTGGGGCTGGCGTTGAGATCGTGGTGCGCCTCGACGCCGGACTGCGGGAAGGCGCGCTGGGGGCAGGCGCTGCGCGGGCAGGTGGTGCACCCGGGCCCGATGGGGGTGGCGGCGGTCGGGTTGAGGTTGAGGGCGTCGGAGTAGATGAGCCGGTGGGCCTGGGAGATGTCGCAGCCCAGGCCGACGGAGAACTCCTTGCGCGGGGTGCCAAAGGGCTGGACCTGGCCCTGGATGTGGCGGGCGATCCACAGGTAGCTGTGCCCGTCGGGCATGGTGGCGACCTGGCGGGTGATGCGGTTGGGGGTCTCGAAGGCCCGGTGGACCACCCACAGCGGGCAGGAGCCGCCGGAGCGGGAGAAGTGGAAGCTGGTGGCGGACTGGCGCTTGGAGATATTGCCCGCGCGGTCGGTGCGGATGAAAAAGAACGGCACGCCCTGGGCGCCGGGGCGTTGGAGGGTGGCTAGCCGCTGGGCGGTGGCTTCGAAGCTGGTGCCGAAGGCGGTGCCGAGGCGCTCGACGTCGTAGCGGAAGTCCTCGGCTTGCTCGAGGAAGGCGGTGTACGGCATGGTCACGGCGGCGGCGAAGTACTGGGCCAGACCGTAGGTGGCCAGGTCGCGGGAGTCGGCATCGGCCAGCTCGGAGACCAGGTTGTCGAGCACGTCGCGGTAGGCCAGCAGGCAGTACTGGAGGGCCATCTGGAAGCACAGCTGGGCATCCGTCAGCCCGTCCTGCAGGTCCAGCTGCCGGGTCTCAGGGTCGTAGTGGCGGCGCAGGTGGGGGCCGGCCGCGCGGAAGCGGACCTGCACGCCGAGCTCGCGGTCGAGCAGCGTGGACAGCTGGGTCAGCCGGAACAGGCTGTCGCCCAGCCGGTCGGAGAGCTCCTCGGCCAGGACGTCGAGCTCGTGGATGTAGTTGTTGGCGTCGTAGAAGAAATCGCGCACGACCTCGTAGGAGCCGGCGGGTCGGGACTCGGGCACGCGCCGGGCGATGTCGACGAGCTCCGGCATGAGCTCGGGGTAGCGGGCGGCGATTTCGGAGAGCGTGGACTCGGGCGCCTGGGGGAAGATGGCGCGCAGATCGGAGATGGTGCGCACGTCCTTGACCGGCGAGAAATAGGTCGGGTCCACGCCGAAGCGCTGGGTCAGCTGCATCAGCACCGTCACGGTCAGCGGGCGCTGGTCGTTTTCCAGCTGGTTGAGGTAGCTAGTGGACAGGTCCAGCTCCTTGGCCATGGCCACCTGGGTGAGGCCGCGGGACTTGCGGAGCGCGTGGATCCTTGCCCCCGCGTAGTGCTTGCTCATCGTAATCAATCTTCCTTTGGCGCCCTTGTGCTGCGGGTTTTACAGCTTTTGCAGGAATTGCCGTTATATTCCACTCTATTCCGCAAACTTTACTTGTGGTCTAGGACCGCGGCAACCGCCTAGTGTGATGTGAAACGCAAACAAGTGTTACGGTCCTCACAACGGGGCCTAGAAAGGCAGGCACGGCAGACCATGATCGAGCACCAAGTACGCACCCACAAGTCCGCGGAGGACTTCCCGCTGGAAGAGCACCTGGCCTACAAGGTGGCGCAGGTCGCCGCGGACCCCGTGGCCGTCGATGACGAGGTCGCGGACATGATCATCAACCGCATCATCGATAACGCGGCCGTGGCGGTTGCCTCCGTCACCCGCCGCCCGGTCACCTCCGCGCGCACCATGGCCGAAGGTCACCCGGTCACCGAAGGCGGCGCCAGCGTCTTCGGCATCGACGGCACCTACTCCGCCGAGTGGGCCGCCCTGGCCAACGGCACCGCCGTGCGCGAGCTGGACTTCCACGACACCTTCCTGGCCGCCGAATACTCCCACCCCGGCGACAATATCCCGCCGCTGCTGGCCGTCGCCCAGCACAAAGGCCTGGGCGGCAAGGAGCTCATCCGCGCGGTGGCTAGCGGCTACGAGATCCAGGTCAACCTGGTCAAGGGCATCTGCCTCCACGAGCACAAGATCGATCACGTCGCCCACCTCGGCCCGTCCGTGGCCGCCGGGCTGGGCACCCTGCTCGAGCTGGACACCGAGACCATCTACCAGGCCGTGGGCCAGGCGCTGCACACGACCACCGCCACCCGCCAGTCCCGCAAGGGCCTGATTTCCTCCTGGAAGGCCTACGCCCCGGCCTTCGCCGGCAAGATGGCCATCGAGGCCGTCGACCGCACCATGCGCGGCGAAGGCGCGCCGGCGCCCATCTGGGAGGGCGAGGACGGCTTCATCGCCTGGATGCTGCACTCCCCGGAGCGCACCTACACCGTGCCGCTGCCGGCCCCCGGCGAGGCCAAACGCGCCATCCTGGACACCTACACCAAGGAGCACTCCGCGGAATACCAGTCCCAGGCGCCCATCGACCTGGCCATCCGCATGAAGCAGACCCTGGCGGGCAAGGGCCTGGACACCGCGGACATCGAGTCCATCGTCCTGCACACCTCCCACCACACCCACTACGTCATCGGCACCGGTGCGAACGACCCGCAGAAGATGGACCCGCAGGCCTCCCGCGAGACCCTGGATCACTCCATCATGTACATCTTCGCCGTGGCCCTGCAGGACGGCGGCTGGCACCACGTGCACTCCTACCTCCCGGAGCGCGCCGCCCGCCCGGACACCGTGGAGCTGTGGCACAAGATCTCCACCGTGGAAGACCCCGAGTGGACCCGCCGCTACCACTCCCACGACCCGAATGAGAAGGCCTTCGGCGCCAAGGCGGTCATCACTTTTAACGACGGCACCGTAGTCGAGGACGAGATGGCCGTGGCTAATGCCCACCCGCTGGGCGCGCGCCCGTTCGAGCGCGACAACTACATCGCCAAGTTCCGCACCCTCGCCGAGGGCCAGGTCGACCCGGCCGAGCAGGACCGCTTCCTGGCTGCCGCCCAGAACCTGCGCGAACTCACCGATTTGAGTGAGCTCAACGTCCGGCTTAACGATGCCGCCCTCGCCCAAGCCCCCAATACCCCGGAAGGACTCTTCTAATGGCTGGTCTGTTTGGATCCACCGTTACTGACACTGAGAAGCGCCAGGCGCTGCGCCAGGCCCTGGCGGACGAGAACATCACCACGCTGCCCGGCGCGTTCAACCCGCTGACCGCGCGGCTCATCCAGGACATCGGCGGCTTTGGCGGCGTCTATATCTCCGGCGCCGTGCTGGCCAACGACTTAGGCCTACCGGATATCGGCCTGACCACCCTGACCGAGGTGGCCCAGCGCGCCGGGCAGATAGCCCGCGTGACCGACCTGCCCGTGCTGGTCGATGCCGACACTGGCTTCGGCGAGCCTATGTCCGCCGCCCGCACCATCGCCGCGCTGGAGGACGCCGGCCTGGCCGGCTGCCACTTGGAGGACCAGGTCAACCCGAAGCGCTGCGGCCACCTGGACGGCAAGGAGGTCGTGGAGACCGACGTGATGGTGCGCCGGATTACCTCCGCCGTCAACGAGCGCCGCGACGAGCACTTCGTCATCTGTGCGCGCACGGACGCTGCCGGCATCCACGGCATCGACGAGGCCATCGAGCGCGCCAAGGCCTACGCCGACGCCGGCGCCGACCTGATCTTCACCGAGGCCCTCTACAGCCCCGCGGACTTCGAGAAATTCCGCGCCGCGGTGGACATCCCGCTGCTGGCCAACATGACGGAGTTCGGCAAGACCGAGCTGCTCAGCGCCCAGCAACTGCAGGATCTGGGCTACAACGCCGTCATCTGGCCGGTCTCCACCTTCCGCGTGGCCATGGGCGCGACCGAGGATTTCCTCCGCGACATGGCGAATATCGGCCTGCAGGCCGAATGGCTCGAGCGCATGCAACACCGCTCCCGCCTCTACGAGTTGGTCCGCTACGACGAGTACAACGCCTTCGACAACTCGGTGTTCACCTACTCCAAGGACTCCTACCGTCCCACCTTCTAGCCCCCACCTTCCCACCTTCCCACCTTCGTTGAAAGAAAGAAGCATTCATCATGTCTGATACCGCAGCTGATACCAAGAACCAGGAACCGGAGATCCGCAAGGGCCTCTACGGCGTCGTCGTCGACGAGACCGCCATCTCCAAGGTCGTCCCGGAGACCAACTCCCTGACCTACCGCGGCTACCCGGTCCAGGAACTGGCCCGCTACTGCTGCTTCGAGGAGGTCGCCTACCTGCTGTGGAACGGCAAGCTGCCCGGCCAGGAATCCCTCATCCGCTTCTCTGCCCGCGAAAAGGCCCTGCGCCACCTGGACCGCCACCTCATCGACCTCATCAAGTCGATGCCGCTGTCCTGCCACCCGATGGACGTTTTGCGCACCGCCATCTCTTATATCGGCGCCCAGGACCCGGAGGCCTACACCCGCGACTCCGAGCACATCCGCCGCACCGCCTTAGAGCTGATGGCCAAGATCCCGACGATCATCGCCCTGGACATCCGCCGCCGCCGCGGCGAGGACTACATCCAGCCGTCCCGCAAGAAGGGCTTCGCCGAGAACTTCCTGTGGATGGTCTTCGGCGAAGAGGATGGATCCCCGGCCAACAACCGCGCTGATATCGAGGCCTTCGACAAGTCGCTCATCCTCTACGCGGAGCACTCCTTCAACGCCTCCACCTTTTCCGCCCGCGTGGTCACCTCCACAATGTCGGACACCTACTCCGCCATCGTGGCCGCCATCGGCGCGCTCAAGGGCCCGCTGCACGGCGGCGCCAACGAGGCCGTGATGAAGAACTTCCTGGAGGTTGCAGATCCGGCCAAGGCGGAGGAGTGGACCAAGAACAAGCTGGCCAACAAGGAGCTGGTCATGGGCTTTGGCCACCGAGTCTACAAGAACGGCGACTCCCGTGTTCCCACCATGGAGGCCGCCTTCAAGGAGCTGGCCAAGGAACACGGCCAGGAGCAGTGGGTCGAGATGTACGACACCATGGCTAAGACCATGTACGAAAACACCTCCATTAAGATCCGCCCGAACCTGGACTTTCCGGCCGGCCCTGCCTACCACATCCTGGGCTTTGACATTGAGTTCTTCACGCCCATCTTCGTGATGTCCCGCATCACCGGCTGGACCGCCCACATCGTGGAGCAAAACGAGAACAACTCGCTCATCCGCCCGCTGTCCGCCTACGTCGGCGAGGAGCAGCGCTCGGTCCCGCCGAAGTCCTACTAAGCCCCACCCCCGGCCGGGGTCCGGTCGCCAAAATTCTCCCAGCACACTCATCCGTTCCTGCTCCTGCTCAAGGGTGCGTGTGCTGGGGTTTTTCCGATTTACAGCCTTAACAAAGAGGCCATTGCAACTGTGTGAATCTTTGCACTGGAAATTGTCCCTAAAACGGTTGGGGACGAACTAAGATGTAAGGTGCATCACTCACTGAACTGAAAGGAAAACTCGTGGTTCAGACTGCTCCCGCCTCGTTCTCGAAGGTGCTCGTCGCTAACCGCGGCGAGATTGCCGTGCGTGCTTTCCGCGCGGCCTTCGAGACTGGGGCCACCACCGTTGCTGTCTACCCCCGGGAGGACCGAAACTCCTTCCACCGGGCTTTCGCGGACGAGGCCGTGCGAATCGGCACCGAAGGCCAGCCGGTGAAGGCCTACCTGGATATCGAGGAAATCATCCGGGCGGCGAAGAAGTCCGGCGCGGACGCCGTCTACCCGGGCTACGGCTTCCTGTCCGAGCGCGCGGATCTCGCGCGGGCGTGCCAGGACGCCGGCATCAAATTCATCGGCCCGACCCCGGAGACGCTGGATCTGACCGGCGACAAGGCGGCCGCCGTGCACGCGGCCGAGGAGGCCGGGCTGCCGACCTTGAAGGACTCCGCGCCGTCCACTGACGTCGACCAGCTGGTTTCTTACGCCGAGGACTTCCAGTTCCCGGTCTTCGTCAAGGCCGTGGCCGGCGGCGGCGGGCGCGGCATGCGCTTCGTCGAGACGCCGGGGGAGCTTAAGGAAAAGGCGGCGGAGGCCTCCCGCGAGGCGGAGGCGGCCTTTGGCGACGGCAGCGTCTACCTGGAGACCGCCGTGATTAACCCGCAGCACATCGAGGTCCAGATCCTGGCGGATTCCCAGGGCAACGTCATCCACCTCTTCGAGCGGGACTGCTCCGTGCAGCGCCGCCACCAAAAGGTCGTGGAGATCGCCCCGGCGCCGTTCCTGCACGCCGAACTGCGCGACCGCATCTGCCAGGACGCGGTGAAGTTCTGCCGCCACATCAACTACGAGGGCGCCGGCACAGTCGAGTTCCTCGTCGACGAGCGCGGCAACCACGTCTTCATCGAGATGAACCCGCGCGTGCAGGTCGAGCACACCGTGACCGAGGAGGTCACCGGCGTGGACATTGTGAAGTCCCAGATGCAGATCGCCGCCGGCGCCAGCCTGGAGGACCTGGGTCTTAACCAGGAGGCCATCCACCTGACCGGCTCGGCGCTGCAGTGCCGTATCACCACCGAGGACCCGAACAACGGTTTTCGCCCGGACACGGGCACGCTGACGGCGTACCGCTCGCCGGGCGGCGCCGGCGTGCGCCTGGACGGCGCGACCGCGGTCGGCGCGGAGATCTCCCCGAACTTCGACTCCCTGCTGGTGAAGATGACCTGCCGCGGCAAGGACTTCCAGCAGGCGGTGGCCCGCGCCATCCGCGCGCTCAACGAGTTCACGGTCTCCGGCGTCTCCACCAACATCGGCTTCCTGCGAGCCCTGCTGCGGGAGCCGGACTTCACCACGCACCGTATTGACACCGGCTTCATTGCCAACCACCCGGACCTGCTCAAGGCACCGCCGGCCAGCGACGAGCCGGGCCGCATCCTGGACTACCTGGCCGAGACCACCGTCAACCGCCCCAACGGCGAGCGCCCGACGCCGCTCCGCCCGTTCGACAAGCTGCCGGAGCACTCCCACCGCGACTCCGACCTGCCGCGCGGCTCCCGCGACGAACTGCGCGAGCTGGGCCCAAAGGGCTTCGCCGAGAAGCTGCGCGCCCAGGACGCCCTGGCCGTTACGGACACCACTTTCCGCGACGCGCACCAGTCGCTGCTGGCCACCCGCGTGCGCGGCACCACCCTGGTGTCTGCCGCCGAGCACGTCGCGCGCCTGACCCCGAACCTGTACTCCGTGGAGGCCTGGGGCGGGGCCACCTTCGACGTGGCCATGCGCTTCCTCCACGAGGACCCCTGGGTCCGCTTGGACATGCTGCGCGAGGCCATGCCGAACGTCAACATCCAGATGCTGCTTCGCGGCCGCAACACCGTCGGCTACACCCCGTACCCGGACAAGGTCTGCCACTCCTTCGTGGAGGAAGCCGCCCGCTCCGGCGTGGACGTCTTCCGCATCTTCGACGCCCTGAACGACGTCAGCCAGATGCGCCCGGCTATCGATGCCGTCCTTGAGACCGGCACCACCGTCGCCGAGGTCGCCATGGCCTACTCCGGGGACATGACCTCGCCGAAGGAAGACATCTACACGCTGGACTACTACCTGCGCCTGGCCGAGCAGATTGTCGAATCCGGCGCCCACGTGCTGGCCATCAAGGACATGGCCGGCCTGCTGCGCCCGGACGCGGCCAGCAAGCTGGTCATGGCCCTGCGCAAGAACTTCGACCTGCCGGTGCACGTGCACACCCACGACACCGCGGGTGGCCAGCTGGCCACCTACTACGCGGCGGCTCTGTCCGGCGCCGACGCCGTCGATGGCGCTTCGGCCCCGTTGGCGGGCACCACCTCGCAGCCGTCCCTGTCGGCCATCGTCGCGGCCCTGGCGAGCACCAGCCGGGACACGGGCATCGACCTGCAGGCCGTCTCCGACCTGGAGCCCTACTGGGAGGCCGTGCGCCAGGTCTACGCCCCGTTCGAGAACGGCATCCCGGGCCCGACGGGCCGGGTCTACAAGCACGAGATCCCGGGCGGCCAGCTGTCCAACCTGCGCGCCCAGGCCTCCGCGCTGGGCCTGGCCGACCGCTTCGAGGTCATCGAGGACACCTACGCCGCCGTCAATGAGATGCTGGGTCGGCCGACCAAGGTCACCCCCTCCTCGAAGGTCGTCGGCGACCTGGCGCTGCACCTGGTGGGCGCCGGCGTCGACCCGGCGGACTTTGCCAAGGAGCCGACCAAGTACGACATCCCGGACTCCGTTATCGCCTTCCTGCGCGGCGAGCTGGGCACCCCGTCCAGCGGCTGGCCGCCGCTGCGCGACAAGATTCTGTCCGGCCGCGCGGGCGAGAAGGAGGGGCCGCAGATTTCTGAGGTCCCGGCCGACCAGGCTCGCCACCTGGACTCGGAGGATTCCACCGAGCGCCGCGAGGCGCTCAACCACCTGCTCTTCCCGAAGCAGTTTGAGGAGTTCAAGGAGTTCCGCCGCCAGTACGGCAACACCGAGGCGCTCAACGATGCCGAGTTCTTCTATGGCCTGACCGAGGGCGAGGAGAAGATCGTCCACTTCTTCCCGGAAAACAGCACGGAGCGCGAGTCGCTCAACGCCATGGTCGTGCGGCTGGACGCGGTCGGCGAGCCGGATGAGAAGGGCATGCGCTCAGTCATCCTCAACGTCAACGGCCAGATACGCCCGATGAAGGTGCGCGACCACTCCGCCGAGTCCACCGTCGCGACGGTGGAGAAGGCCGACCCGGCCAACCCGGGCCACGTGGCCGCCCCGTTCGCGGGCGTGGTCAACCCGACCGTCAAGGTCGGCGACGAGGTCGAAGAGGGCGATCAGGTCGCCGTCATCGAGGCCATGAAGATGGAGGCGTCCATCTCCGCCACCCAGTCCGGCACGGTGGAGCGCCTGGCCATCGGTCAGGCCACCAAGGTCGAAGGCGGCGACCTCATCGTGGTGGTCAGCTAGCTTACAAAGGCTAGAAGTAGTAAATCATGGTCCCCGGTTCGCCGCCGGGGACCTCCAGCGGGGTAAAACCGGCGGCATCGTAGAGCCGGCGGGCCCGCTCGTTGCGGGGATCGACCCACAGGGAGACCGCCGGTGCGGTCTGCTCCCGGGCGAGATCGCAGACGTTGCGCAGCAGGCGCTTACCCAGGCCTAGGCCGGCGTAGCGCCGCTCGACGGCGATGCACAGCTCGGGGATTTCTTCCGGGTCGAATTCCGTGGCCCACTGGCTGTCATCGTGCGGATCGGCGTCCGGGCGGCCGGTGTAGGCCACGCCCTTGTGCTCGCCGGTGAAATAGCGCAGCCAGGCCCCGCCGGCTGGGACCTCGTACTCGGAGATGGCGATGACCCCGCCGTCCACGCGCGGGGACCATTCGCCCACGTAAGCGCCGATGTCGCGCAGGTGCTCCTCGCCCAGCGCGGCCGTCTCATCGCCTAAGACGTCGGTCAGGTAGAACAGGCGCGACAAGTAGGTGCGGTCATCATCCTGAGCCAGCCGCAGCCTGATCCCCGTGTCGTTGACGTCGGGGTGCAAGGGGGTGCGGCGCTCAGCGGGGGAGTGGGCATTATCAGTCATGCCCACCAGCCTAGCTACTTGATCTCCAGCATGGGGTTGCCCTTGTTGATCTGGGCGCCGGGCTCCACAACCAGGCCTGTTACCACGCCGGCCTTGTGGGCCTTGACCGGGTTTTCCATCTTCATGGCCTCGAGGACGATCAGCACGTCGCCCTCGGCGACCTCTTGGCCCTCCTCGACGGCGACCTTGATGACGGTGCCCTGCATGGGCGCGACCACCGCGTCGCCGGACACGGCCGCCTTGGATCCGCCGCCGCGGCGCTTCTTGGATTTCTTCTTCGGCGCCCCCGCGCCGGCGCCCAGGACCAAGTCGCCCGGCAGGGCCACCTCGACGCGGCGGCCGTTGACCTCCACGACGTACTTCTGAGCCGGCAGGGCCTCGGCATCCTCGGCCTCGGCGGCCTCCGGGTCCTGGTAGGCCGGCAGGTCGCCGGACCACTCTTCCTCGATCCACTTGGTGTAGACGTCGAAGGACTCGCCGTCGCCGCGGAAGGCGGGGTCGGCCACGATGGCCTGGTGGAAGGGGATGACCGTCGGCAGGCCGGTGACGGTGAATTCTCCCAGTGCGCGGGCGGAGCGCTGCAGGGCGGTCTCGCGGTCCGGGCCCCAGACGATGAGCTTGCCCAGCATGGAGTCGAACTGGCCGCCGATGACGCTGCCGGCGCGCACGCCGGAGTCGACGCGCACGCCCGGGCCGGTCGGCTCGCGGTAGTCCACCACGGTGCCTGGGGCCGGCATGAAGCCAGCGGCGGCGTCCTCGCCGTTGATGCGGAACTCGAAGGCGTGGCCGCGCGGGGTCGGGTCCTCGCTAAAGGGCAGCTTCTCGCCCTGGGCGATACGGAACTGCTCGCGCACCAGGTCCAGGCCGGTGGTCTCCTCGGAGACCGGGTGCTCGACCTGCAGGCGGGTGTTGACCTCGAGGAAGGAGATGAGCCCGTCGGAACCGACCAGGTATTCCACGGTGCCGGCGCCGTAGTAGCCGGCCTCGCGGCAGATGCGCTTGGCCGAGTCGTGGATGGTGGCGCGCTGCTCGTCGGTCAGGAAGGGGGCCGGCGCCTCCTCGACCAGCTTCTGGAAGCGGCGCTGCAGGGAGCAGTCGCGGGTGCCGACCACCACGACGTTGCCGTGCATGTCGGCCAGGACCTGGGCCTCGACGTGGCGGGCCTTGTCCAGGTAGCGCTCCACAAAGCACTCGCCGCGGCCGAAGGCGGTCACGGCCTCGCGGGTGGCGGATTCGAAGAGCTCCGGGATCTCCTCGTGCGTGTAGGCGACCTTCATGCCGCGGCCGCCGCCGCCGAAGGCCGCCTTGATGGCCACCGGCAGGCCGTTTTCCTGCGCGAAGGCCTCGATTTCGGAGGATTCCGCCACCGGGTCCTTGGTGCCCGGGGCCATGGGGGCGTCGGCGCGCTCCGCGATGCGCCGGGCGGTGACCTTGTCGCCCAGGGCCGCGATGGCCTCCGGGGAGGGGCCGATCCAGATGAGGCCGGCGTCGAGGACGCCCTGGGCGAAGTCGGCGTTCTCGGACAGGAAGCCGTAGCCGGGGTGGATGGCGTCGGCGCCGGACTTGGCGGCGGCGTCGAGGATCTTGTCGAAGACCAAATAGGACTCGGCAGAGGTGGTCCCGCCCAGTGCGAAGGCCTCGTCGGCAAGCTCGACGAAGGGGGCGGTGGCATCGGGCTCGGCGTAGACCGCTACGGAGCTGATGCCGGCATCGCGCGCAGCGCGGATGACGCGAACTGCGATCTCACCACGGTTGGCGATGAGCACCTTGGTGATCTTCTTTTGTTCAACTGCCACAGCAGGAATCCTCCTGAAAAACTAGTATTGGATCGCTTACTATTCTTGCACATCAAAACATGAGAAAACCGTCAGGTTCTAAAAATCATGCAAAAAATAATCCCGTACCAGGTTAGATACGGGAATTTCTCCGGCGTGTTACACCCAGCTCGGCTTAGACACTAGGATTCTAGCGCTCGATGGGCATTCGAACCATATTTCCCCACTCGGCCCAGGAGCCGTCGTAGGTGCGGACGTTCTCGACTCCCAGCAGGAATTTGAGGACGAACCAGGTGTGCGCGGCCTGCGCGCCGACGTGCGAATAGAGGATGGTGGGATCCCCGGCGTTCAGGTTGCCGTAGTTGACCCGCAGCTCCTCCAGGGAGCGGAAGGTGCCGTTCGGGTACATCGCGCGATCCCACTCCAGGTTGGTCGCGCCCGGGATGTGGCCGTGGCGGATGGTGGTGCCGTAGGCGGAGTTGCCCTGCGGGGAGGCGCTGGTCGGCTGGCCGGCGAATTCCTCGGGGCTGCGGGTGTCCACGATGACGGCGTCCGTGGTGCGCAGCTCGTCGACGAAGGCGCGGTGCGGGGCGTCGTCGCGTTCGACGGCCGGGTAATCGGAGGCCGGAAATTCCGGCACGGCGAAGGAGGTGTCGCGCTCCTCGGCCATCCAGGCGTCGCGCCCGCCGTCGAGCAGCCGCGTGTCCGGGTGCCCGTAGAGCTCGAAGACCCACAGGGCGTAGGCGGCCCACCAGTTGGACTTGTCGCCGTAGAAGACTACGGTGTCCTCGCGGTTAATGCCCTTGTCCTGCATGAGCTGCTGGAAAGCCGCGCCGTCGATGATGTCGCGGGTGGTCGGATCCAGTAGTTCCTTCGGGAAGTTGATGCGGCTGGCGGTGGGGATGTGCCCGATGTCGTAGAGCAGGGAGTCCTCGTCGACCTCGATGACTCGTAGACCTTTCACCCCGAGCCGTG
This sequence comes from Corynebacterium sp. 1103A, assembly GCF_055700955.1. Taxonomy (NCBI): domain Bacteria; kingdom Bacillati; phylum Actinomycetota; class Actinomycetes; order Mycobacteriales; family Corynebacteriaceae; genus Corynebacterium; species Corynebacterium sp. 1103A. The sequence continues at coordinate 98,187 of NZ_JASTTF010000002.1, read as the reverse complement.
CGGACAGCCACGGCGCGGAGACCAAGCGGCCGGGCTGGGCGAAGTCCTGGAAGGGCGGGTGCGGGTCGAATTCGGTCATGCTCTTTGAAACCTTTCGTCGGGATGCGGTGCGCGCCGTACTTCAAGGCGGGTAGGGTTTGTGCGGCGCGGTCTGAAAGCGTTGACCCAGCCGCCGGGGTCGGGGCCGGCGCGGCTGAATCACGGTTGAGTCTTCGTATAGCTTTTACTGCCCCATACTCTACCGCGCGGAAAGCGATTGGTCACTTCCCCGCGACGGGTGTGGTGTTCAATACATTCCAAGGCCCGGCGATGCCCCCTCTCTTGGGCCCGTGCCGCCCCGCCCGGGCGCTGGTTATAACAAGTATGCTGGTAGGGTGGCCGCGAGCTTTACGCTGGGCCGAATAAACCCCCAAAAACCCCGATTAAAGGTGGGATAGAAGGGGTAATTCCCGGCGCGCGCGGCGGCGGGAAGTCCGATAAATTATAGGGTGTGGGAGCCGCTAGAAATCCGGTGCCCCAGACGAGACCGATGCCCCCTTTCCCGAAAGGTTTCACCCATGCACAAAGCCATCGTTGTCTTCGAGGTTGAAGGCGGATCCGACAAGCAGTTCAACGGCCACCGCAAGGACACCATGCCCATCGTCGAGTCTCTGCAGGAGGCCGGCTGGCACTCCGAGGTCGTCTACTTCCGCCCGGAGTGGTCCGAGGATCTCTTCGACTACGTCTCCAACAACTTCGACGCCTACATCTCCCGCGTTAACCCGGGCAACATCCCGGGTGGGGAGAAGGGCTACTTCGACCTTCTGACCAAGCTGTCCGAGGCCGGCCTGGTGGGCATGTCCACCCCGGAGGAGATGATGGCCTACGGCGCCAAGGACGCCCTGGTTAAGCTGAACCAGACCGACCTGGTCCCGGAGGACACCCAGGCCTACTACGACGTCGAGAGCTTCCACGAGACCTTCCCACAGACCCTGTCCTACGGCGAGCGCGTCCTCAAGCAGAACCGCGGGTCCACGGGCTCCGGCATCTGGCGCGTGCAGCTCAAGGACAAGGAGCTGGCCGCCAGCGTCGAGCCGGGCACCATGCTGCCGCTGGATACAGAGCTTAAGTGCACCGAGGCCGTGGACAACCACACCGAGGAGCGCCAGCTGGGCGAATACATGGACTTCTGCGACCAGTACATTGAGGGCGACAACGGCATGCTGGTGGACATGCGCTTCATGCCGCGCATCGTCGAGGGCGAAATCCGCATCCTCCTGGTCGGCGCGGATCCGGTCTTCGTGGTCCACAAGAAGCCGGCCGAGGGCGGCGACAACTTCTCCGCCACACTGTTTTCCGGCGCGAAGTACACCTACGACTCCCCGGAATCCTGGCAGGATCTGGTCGACATGTTCGCCGAGGTCCGCCCGGTCATCGCGGAGAAGCTCGGCGGCGACAACATCCCGCTGATCTGGACCGCCGACTTCATGCTCGCCGACGGCGAGAACGGCGAGGACACCTACGTCCTGGGCGAAATCAACTGCTCCTGCGTGGGCTTCACCTCCCAGCTGGACATGGGCATCCAGCAGAGGGTGGCCGCTGAGGCTATCTCCCGGGTCGAGGCCAAGCACAGCGCCGCCTAAGACCGAAACGCAAAACCGGCAGAGAAAAACCGCCCCGGGACTGAACAAGAGTCTCGAGGCGGTTGTGGTCTATCCGCCAGCCTTAGCCAGCCCAGCCAGCCCAACTAGTCCAGCAGGGCAGCGACCGACTCCGGGTCGGCGTCGCTGAGCATCTGGCGCAGGCGGTCGTACTCGTCCTGCTCGCCGATGGCCTGGGCTGCGTGCGCCAGGGCCGCGATGGCGCGCAGCACGCCCTGGTTCGGCTCGTGGGAATAGGGGACCGGGCCCCAGCCCTTCCAGCCGTTGCCGCGCAGGCGGTCCAGGCTGCGGTGGTAGCCGGTGCGCGCGTAGGCGTAGGCGGTGATGTACGCGGTCGGCGGGGCCTCGTCGGCGCGCAGCCGGGCCAGCTCTTGCTCGGCCAGGGTGGCCCACAGCAGCGGCGAGTCGGGGTGCTCGACGATGCCGGCGGGCAGGTCCTGCGTGGACTCCGCACCGGGATCTGCCGGCAGTTTAATCGGGTTAGGGGCAAGCATGTCTTTCATCTCCATGGCATGCCAGTATAGTCGCGCCCACCCGGTCCTGTCTGCGGCGTTTGGGGTCCTTAAGGCTAGTCCCAGAAATCCGCCACCCGTAGCCCGAAGGAGTACAGCGCCCGGCGCACCACCGGCAGGGACAGTCCGATAACAGAGGAGGGATCGCCCTCGATGCCGTCGATGAACCAGCCGCCCAGGGCCTCCAGGGTGAACGCGCCGGCGCACTCGAGCGGCTCGCCGGTTGCGGCGTAGGCCTCAATGTCGGCCTCCTCGGCCGCGGCGAAGTGGACCGTCGTGCTGGCGGTCTCCACGAATTCTTCCCCTCCGAAAATCACGCAGTGTCCGGTCAATAGGTGTGCGGTGCGCCCGGCCTGGGCGCGCCAGCGCTCCACGGTGGCCTCGTGGGTGTGTGGCTTGCCCTGCAGCTGCCCGTCCAGCAGGAGCATGCTGTCGCCGCCGATGACGACGTTGCCGGCGTAGTCTGCGGTGTGCTGCCCGGCCACGGCCTGGGCCTTGGCGCGCGCCAGGGCGGCGACGACCTCGGCGGGGGAGGCGTCCGGCAGGCTAGCCCGGATGGCCTCCTCGTCCACCCCGGCGGGCGCGAGGAAAGGGTCGATCCCGCCCGAGCGCAGGATCCCAGCCCGCGACGGTGACTGGGAGGCCAGGACGATGCGCGGCCGGCGCCCCGCCGCAGAGTTCTTCGCGGCGGTGTTCTTCGCCGCCGCGTTGTTAGCAGTGGGCATCGTTAGTAATAACGCACGTTGCGGAAGGCGTTCGGGTTGTATTCCACCCGGCCCGGCAGGCCGCGCCGGCCGTAGCCGGGCGCGCCCCACAGGTTGCGCTCACCCGTGCCGGCGCCGGCGGCGGCCGCGCGGGCCTGGGCGGCGAGCTGGGTGAACACGGCGGTCAGGGCCGCGATCTCGGTGTCGTTGGGCTGGCCCTTGACTACCTGGAACAGGGGCTTGGATTCGGACACGGTATCGGACACTGCGGGTGGCTCCTCACGGTGGGTGGTAACTGGCACGGGCGGGGCGGGCATTAGAGCGTTATATTACCGTGCTTTTTCATGGCGGGCTGGGAAATCTTGCGCTCCAGCAGCCGCAGCCCCTCAACCAGGTGGCCGCGGGTGGTGGCCGGCTCGATGACGGCGTCGACCAGCCCGCGCTCGGCTGCGGCGTAGGGGTGCAGGAACTGCTCGGCCAGCTCGGCCTCCTGCTCGGGCGTGGCCGCGTCGCCGTAGATGGCGCGGGCCGCCTGGGAGGCCTGGGTGACCGCGATCTGGGCGGTGGGCCAGGCATAAGCCAGGTCGGCGCCCAGGTCCTTGGAGCCCATGAACACGTAGGCCGGGCCGATGGCCTTGCGGGTGATAACGGTCAGCTTGCCGACGCTGGCCTCGGCAAACGCGAAGGCCAGCTTGTTGGCGCGGCGCAGCAGGCCGGCCTGCTCCTCGGTTGGCTGGGGCAGGAAGCCGGGCGAGTCGACGAACTCGACGATGGGGGTATTAAACGCGTCGCAGGTGCGGATGAACCGGGCCGCCTTGTCGCAGGCCGCCCCGTCCAGGGTGCCGGCCAGGGCGAGCGGCTGGTTGGCCACGAGCCCTACGGCGCGGCCCTCGATGCGCGCGAAGCCGGTCACGACGTTGCCGGCGAAGTCGGCCTGGATTTCGAAGAAGGAATCCGGGTCCACCACGGCCGCGATGACCTCGGTGATGTCGAAGGCGCCGGTCTCCTCGTCGGGCACGATGGAATCCAGGGCGCGGGCGGTCTCGTCGACGTTGTCCGCGATGGACCCGTGGGAGATCTCCGCGTCTGTGCGCGGGGCCTCGGCGCGGTTGTTGACCGGCAGGTAGGCCAGGGCGCTGCGCGCCAAGTCTAGGGCTTGGGCGTCGGTCTCCGCGATGAGGTGGGCGGTGCCGTTAGTGGCCAGAGCGTCCGCGCCGCCCAACTCCTCGGCGGTCATCTCGGCGCCGGCGACCTCCTGGACCACGGCCGGGGCCGCCTGGTGGAGCGCGCCGCCGCGGGCCACGATGACCAGATCGGCCAGGGCCGGGGCGAAGGCGGCCATGCCCTCGTTGTCGCCGACCACGACGGCCACCTGCGGGATGAGGCCGGAGGCGCGCGTGACGGCGGCCATGATGCGCGCGTGCATGCTCAGGCTGACGATACCCTCCTGCACGCGCGGGCCCGCCGACTCGTGGATGCCCACCATGGGCACGCCGGTCTTCAACGCCAAGTCGTAGAGCTTGCAGATCTTTTCCCCGGTGACCTCGCCCAGGGTGCCCTCGAAGACGGAGGCGTCCTGGCTGAAGACGCAGACGCGGCGGCCGTCGATGGTGCCGTAGCCGGTCACCACGCCGTCGGTGTAGGGGTGGTCGTGCTCGCGCCCGAAGGCGGTGGAGCGGTGGCGGGCCAAGGCGTCCGTCTCGACGAAAGATCCCTCGTCCAGCAGGTCGAGTACCCGTTGGCGGGCGTCGGTCGGGCCCTCAGCGCCGGTGGGCTGGCGGGACTCGTTCAGGCGGTTGTCCAGATCGGTGATCTTGCCGGCAGTCGTTTTCAGATCCGGTTTATCTGTCATAATCGCTTAGTCTACAACCTCTAAAAATAAAACAAACTCGCAGCCTGTGGTCTGCGGGCGGCGCCGCAGGCGCCCTCGGCCTGCCCGGCTGCCTGGGTACTCCCTTTTAGTCGGCGCCCGCCCCGTTTCTGTTAACACCTCGTAACGCACCGTGACGACTCGGCGACGCCCAAGCGGCACTGCGCCGGCCTCCAACTCGTACCGCGCAGGCACACCTAAAAGGCACCGTAGGGACAGTTTTCGGACAGCTTTTTGCCATGGCATTGAAACGGAAACGTTATCTGGAATTCTGGTGACCCATGTCATAATGGGGGCGTATCCAGGAGTCTAGACAAGTCTAGGAGTAGCAATGTCCACCATGCGCGGAATACTAGTCACCGGTATCGCCGGCGCCGTGTTTGCGCTGGCCGGATGCTCGGGCCTGAACGCAGACAACGCCGATAACGAGTCCGCCCCCGCCAGCGAGGCCTCCGTAGCCTCCATCGCGGAGACTGACGCGGCCAAGGCCAACGAACAGCAGGACAAGGGACAGCACGACAAGACAGAGCAAGACCAGGCACAGCAGGGTCAGGCCGCCGCGGGCGGCAAGAACGCGAACAACGCTGCGGGCGCCGACGGCGCCGCAGGGGAGGCGGGCGCGCCGGCGCCCGACCCGCAGGCCAGAGGCCAGTGCGGCGAGCCCGACGCCCACGCCGCGGTCGCGGCCAACGTGGGGCAGCTCGCACCCGATCTGGAGTGGAACCCGGACACCGCCATCGCGGATTACGATCCGTGCGCGGATCTGTCCTGGGCGGCCGTCACCGTCACCGGGGCGACGGCCTCGTCGCCGTACCATATCATGCTCTTTCACAAGGGCGAGTTTTTGGGCACCGCGACCGCGCAGCCCTACGGCTTCGCTCCGGAGATTAGCCGGGCCTCGGGCCGGCAGATGGATGTCATCTACCGCTGGCCGCAGGACGGCGATGCCAACGCCAACCCGACGGGCAGCTCGTTCGCGTCGTTCGCTTGGAACCCGGTAACGGAAGAAATTGAGATGGCCGGTAACGTGCCGCCGGCCTAGGCAAGAGTCCCGCCCCGCAAACCCCCGCAGTTCCCGCAACGGCCGCAGCCCTAGCCCTTCCCAGCGCGGGGCGGGCTAGAGCGGCATGTTGCCGTGCTTGCGGCTGGGCCGCGGTACGGATTTGTCCGCGTAGAGACGTAGGTTTTTAGCCACCATGGCGCGGGTTTCGGACGGCAGGATGACAGCATCGATAAGCCCGCGCTCGGCGGCCTTGTACGGGTTGAGCATGTGGTCTTCGTACTCGCGCTCGAAGGACTTGGCCAAGGCCTGCTCGTCGACGCCCTTCTCGCGGGCGGCCTTGAGCTCCTTGCGGTAGATGAAGCCCACGGCGCCGGCCGCGCCCATGACGGCGATTTGGGCCGTCGGCCAGGCGAGGTTGACGTCGGCGCCCAAACCCTTGGAGCCCATGACGCAGTAAGCACCGCCGTAGGCCTTGCGCATGGTCACCGTGATCTTCGGGACGGTGGCCTCGCCGTAGGCGTAGAGCAGCTTGGCGCCGTGGCGCAGGATGCCGTCGTGCTCCTGGGACGCTCCCGGCAGGAAGCCGGGGACGTCGACGAGCATGACGATCGGGATGTTATAGGCGTCGCAGGTGCGCACGAACCGGGCGGCCTTCTCAGAGGAGTCGATGTCCAAGCAGCCGGCGAAGACCTGCGGCTGGTTGGCTACGAACCCGACGGTCCGGCCCTCGATGCGCCCGAAGGCGATGACGACGTTCTCGGCGCGCTCGGCCTGGATCTCCAAGTACTCGGCGTCGTCGGTCAGGGCGGCGATGACGTCCTTGACGTCGTAGGGCTGGGTGGGTGAGTCCGGGATGATTTCGTCCAGGGCCAGGTCGTCGACGCTGGTCTCGGTGACCGGCTCGAAGGGTTCGACGGGGCTGCGCTGCTGGTTATTGGACGGCAGGTAGCCAAGCAGATCGTGGACCCAGTCGAGGGCCTCCTCTTCGGTGGCCGCGGTGTAGTGGGAGTTGCCCGCGGAGACCATGTGGACCCCGGCGCCGCCGAGCTCTTCCTGCGTGATTTCCTCGCCGGTGACGGTCTTGATGACGTCGGGGCCGGTGACGAACATCTTGGACTTCTTGTCCACCATGACCACGAAGTCGGTCAGGGCGGGGGAGTAGGCGTTGCCGCCGGCGCAGGCGCCCATGATGACGGAAATCTGAGGCACGACGCCGGAGGCCTTGACGTTTTGGTAAAAGGTCTGCGAGATCCAGTCGAGGGAGACTGCCCCGTCCTGGATGCGCGCGCCCGCGCCTTCGTAGAGGCCGATGAGCGGGCGCCCGGTGGTTACGGCTAGCTCCATGATCTTGACCATCTTCTCGCCGTAGACCTCGCCCAGGGCGCCGCCAAAGACGGTGCCGTCCTGGCTGAAGATGCACACCTCGCGTCCGTCGATGGTGCCCCAGCCGGTAACGATGCCGTCTGTGGTCGGCCGCTTGGCGTCCATTCCGAAGTCAGTGGTGCGGTGTTTGGCCAGCATGTCGGTCTCGACGAAGGACCCCTCGTCCAGCAGGTAGTCCAGGCGCTCGCGGGCGGTCAGGCGCTGCTGGGAGTGGACCTTCTCGAAGGCCTTCTGGCCCAGGGGAGCCTCGGCCTCGGCGCGGCGGCGTTTGAGCTCGGCGATCTTGCCGGCGGTGGTGTTGGCGTCGTTCAAGCTGTCTAGTTCCGTCAAATGTGAGGAAATGGTCATGTTTAGGGATGGTAGTGCGCAAAGTCCCCTCCATTCTAGACCCAAGGGCCGATAATTTTGCATGAGAAACGAAATTCGCAGCTCGCGCGTTAAAGATGAGATTTTCCTCACGTTTACCTAGGGTGGCCGGGCTGCCCCCATTAGGGGGGCGTGCCGCCGCTGCCGATGCCGCCCCGCCGCTTTCCTGGCCCGCTGCCCGCTGCCTGCCGCCGGATCGCTCCGTTTCAGCACGTGGTTTCCGCCTGGCCTTGCGCAGGAGCTTCCTGGAAGCTTAAAATCTCCGTATAGTTCAGTGAAGGGGTCTTGGGCCGCACTCTCAAGACAAGGAACCCTTAAAGTGCACGCACCCAAGGCGCTAACCGTAGGGAAGAAGGGCTGGGCACGAGCAGCCGTCGCCATCGTCGCGGCGGCACTGGTCCCGCTGGTGGCCAGCCCCGCAGTTCCGGCACGGGCTGTTCCGCCCATGCCGCAGGGCTACCCTATTGCCAACCTCTACAAGTCCTGCGATGCCGCCGGCAAGAACACCCCGGAGCCCGAGTGGCGCTTCGGCGAGACCGGGCGTCGCTACTTAAGCGACGGCACGCTGCAATTCACCAACACCACCGATCAGGAGGTTCCCTACACCGCCGAGGTGGAGACGGGCACCAACCACGAGATCGATGCCAACTCCAAGGCCAAGCTGCCCAACGGCTGGGACACGACCGCCAAGTCCGACATCGGCCTGAAGATGACCAACGGCTGGCGCGACACCGAGACCTTCGGCCCGGTCAAGCTGGCCCCGGGTGAATCCTTCCGCGTCGAATACGGCGTCATCGAGAAAGACTTCATCTCCATGTTCGTCAGCTGCAACGACGGTCGCCTGGAAAACACCCCGGGCGCCAACGTCGTGCGCGGCACCGGCCCGGCCGAGCGTTACGCGTTCGCCTACATCATCCGGGCGGACGGCACGGTCTCCGATCTGGCCATGGAGATCCCCTCGCGTTCCCCGGGCGCGAACAGCAAGCCCATCGACGGCACCTACACCTCCGTGTCCGGTCCCAGCCTGGAAAAAATCGCCGATCCGGGCCGCGACGAGGTCGTCGAACCGACCACCGAGCCGCAGCGCGAGGCCGACTGGCCCAACGTGGGAGATACCTGCCAGGCCGGCACCCGCACCTGGTACCCGCTGGATATAACCGCCGTCCAGCCGACCTACCGCAAGCCGGGCTATTCCACCGACTTTCTCAACTGGTCGAAGAAAGATTACGAGTACGCCCCGGTCACCGACTTTGTGGTCGGCGCCGAGCACCACCCGTACACCAACTGGCAGGGCAACCGCGGCGACATCCCGCGCGGCTGGCTCGAGTCCGTCGGCGCCGTCAAGCGCGCCTATATGTCGGTCGGCACGGAGCTGGGCCACGTGGATCTGGCCGCTGGAGAGCGCGTGCGCGTCGAGTACGGCACGACAATGACCCGCATCAATTACCGCGAAATCACCTGTGGCAAGGACGGCAAGTACAGCCTGACCTCGAACTACAAGCAGACCTCGGCGCCCAGCGGTTTCTGGGCCGAGGCCACCATCACCAGCCCGGGCGGGGCCAAGCGCACCGTCGACGTCACCCCGGAGGAGTACCGGTCGCTGCCGGTGCCCACCCAGTCCACCTACTAGCACCCAGGCCGCCTGCTAACGCCCAGGCTGCCCCCAACCACATACTTCAAGGAGTTCCCTCATGCACGCATTGAACGCAATCTCTTCCCGCGCCCTCGCCGGCCTGACCGGCCTGGCCCTGGCCGGCGGCATCGTCGCCGCCGCGTCTGCCACCCCGGCCGCCCAGGCCCTGCCGGCCCGCGACCTGGGCCCGGCCAACCCGACCGTCATCGGCCAGCAGTGCGCCAACCCGGGCGATACCGGCCAGACCGTCGACATCAAGCGCACCTACTTCGACGGCTCCGCCGGCACCTGGACCGTGTCCAACTATAACGACGAGCCGCTGCCGGTGACCCGCTCCATCAAGGAGACCAAGACCAAGACCTGGAACGTCTCGGCCGGCATCGACTTCAAGCTGCTGGATCTCATCAACATCAGCTTCTCCTCCAGCTACACCGACAGCCAGTCTTACGAGGTCGGCGAGCAGGTCGGCCCGTACAACATCGCCCCGGGCAAGACCGCGGTGCTCAAGGCCGGCTGGGTCGTCTCCGACTTCGAGGGCCAGAAGACCGTCTGCGGTTCCGACCACACCTGGCAGGCCAATGGCGGCAAGTTCACCGCCACCCTGCCGAAGGAGCGCCACGTCCAGGTCTCCACCCGCGACAACACTGATTGGGGCGAGTAAGCATGGCGGGAAAGCGGCGCGCCGGACTCGCGGCGCTGTGCCTGCCGGTGGTGGTGGCGCTGGGCTACCCGGCATCTGCAAGCGCGCTCTCCCCGGCGGCGGATTTCGAGCTGCCGCAGCGCTGGAACGATGACTACGCCCCGGGGTCGCACTGCGCGACGCCCGGCTTCACGGGCACCTACGTCACGGCGCAGCGGCGCTGGTTCAAGCAGACCGATGCCACCAGCGTGGCCAACAACACCGATGGCCCCGTGCCGGTCAGCCACACTGTGACCCAGGCGCGTACCCAGACCATCGAGGTCAGCGCCGGGGTTACCGGCGAGGGCGAGCTGGCCAAGGTGCTGACCCAGACCTACGGCTTCAACTACGTCTCTGAGCAGCACTGGAAGCTGAAGCAGAAGGTCGGCCCGTACACCCTGCCGCCGCAGTCGCAGGGCCAGCTGGTCTGGGGCTTTACGATGCTCGACGTCGACGCCCAAGACGTGCGCTGCAGCGCCGACCAGGTCTGGGAGCCGACCGGCAAGCCCTACCAGGCCAGCGCCCCGGAGGCGAAGTACTCCGAGCTGCGGCTAGGCGATGCCCCGGACTGGGGCTAGCGCTAGCTCAAGTCTTCGACCGGCAGCCAGCTGTAGCCGTAGGGGCCCAGATCGACCGGTCCCAGATCCACCGGATCGGCGGAGAAGTTGTGCAGGCACAGCAGCCCGCCGCGCTGGAAGCCCAGGACCGCCTCGTGGCCGGTCTCGACTGCTTCGAACTCAGCCGTGCCCAGCTCGGGGTGGGCGTGCCGGGCGGCGATCATGCGGCGCACCGTGTGCAGCAGCGAGTCCTCGTTGTTGGCCTGCGCGGCCACGGAGGCCCCGCCGACTACGGCCCAGCGCTGCGGGGCGCGGGTGCTGAAGCCGGCGTGCTCGGTCTCGTCCCACTGCATCGGGGTGCGCACGGCGTGGCGGTCGGGCAGGGCCGGGTTGTCCAGCATCCCGATCTCGTCGCCGTAGTAGATAAATGGGGCGCCGGGCAGGGTGAACAGGAGCGAAAACATCAGCTCCACCTTGCGGCGGTCGCCGCCCATCAGCGGCATCAGCCGGCGGGCGATGCCCAGGTGGGCCCGCATGGCATCGTCCGGCAGGTAGGCCGCGTACATCTGTTCGCGCACGGACTCGTCGACCATCTCCAGGGTCAGCTCGTCGTGGTTGCGCAGGAAAGTGCCCCACTGGCAGCTGGCAGGCAGGGAACCGAGCTCGTCCATGATCTCGTAGACCGGGGTGGCCGAGTTCAACGCCAGCGCCTGGTAGAGGTGCGGCATGACGGGGAAGTTGAAGACCATGTGGAAGCGGTTGCCGGCGCCGAAGAACTCGCGCGTTTCGGCCGGCGGCTGGTTGGCCTCGGCGATCATGACGGCGCCGGGGAACTCGGCATCGATAAGCGCGCGGATCTCCTCGATGAAGGCGATGGTCTCCGGCAGGGACTCGCCGCCCAGCCCGTCGCGCTCGTAAAGGTAGGGGATGGCGTCCAGACGGAAGCCGTCGATGCCCTTGCCCAGCCAGAAGCGGATGACGTTTTTGACCTCCTCGCGCACCGCCGGGTTGTCGTAGTTGAGATCCGGCTGGTGGGAGTAGAAGCGGTGGAAGTAGTACTGTTCGCGCACCGGATCCCACGCCCAGTTGGACTCCTCGACGTCGGTGAAGATGACGCGGATTTCCGGGTAGCGGTTCGGGTCGTTGCCCCAGACGTAGTAGTCGCCGTAGGGCCCGTCTGCGTCCTGCCGGGAGGCCTGGAACCAGCGGTGATCGGAGGAGGTGTGGTTCAGCGCCAAGTCGGTGATGATACGCATGCCGCGGGCGTGGATGGCGGCGATGAGCTCCTCGACGTCGACCATGCTGCCGTAGACCGGGTTGACCTCGTAGTAGTCGGCGATGTCGTAGCCGTCGTCGCGCAGCGGGGAGGCGTAGAAGGGTGGCAGCCACAAGCAATCGATGCCCAGCCACTGCAGGTAGTCCAGCTTTTCCGTCACGCCACTCAGCGTGCCGATGCCATCTCCCTTGCCGTCTTTAAAGGCGTGCACCAGGGCTTGATAGAAAACGGCGTTGTGGTACCAGCTCATGCTCGGTCTTTCTTTTGGGGAAGGGTGTTACGGGGCGCGGCGTTTTGGGGCGCCGTGTTGTGGGCAGGGGTGCGCGGCTGCCCGCTCGGTCCGATCCGGGCCAGGTGCGCGCGCTTGGCACGGTAGATCCCGTACAGCGCCAGGCACAACACCCCGGCCAGAAGGCCGGGCCAGAGGACCGGTTCGGGGCGGAAGAGGTTGACCACGGCCTGGATGAGAGCCAGGGCGGCGAAGAAGCCGCAAAACCCTAGGGCCGTGTCCCAGAGGAGGGCGTAGCGCATGCGGCGTCTAGCCTTTGACTCCGCCGGCGGTCAGGCCGGCGACGATCCGGTGCTGGAAGATTAGGACCATGATGATGAGCGGGATGGTCACCAGGGCGCCGGCGGCCATGGTGGCCGCGTACGGGTACTCGAAGGCCGAGGGCCCGGAGAAGCGTGCGATGGCCACGGTGACCGGTTCGGTGTCGGTGGAGGAGAGCTGGCGGGCCAGCATGAACTCGTTCCAGGTGGTGATGAACGCGATGATGGCCGTGGTGAACAGGGCCGGGGCGGCCAGGGGCAGCAGGATCTTGCGGAAGGCCTGCGCCTTGGTGGCGCCGTCGACGCGGGCGGCCTCCTCCAGCTCCCAGGGCAGCTGCCTAAAAAAGCTGAGCAGGGTGTAGATGGTCAGCGGGAGGGCGAAGGAGATGTTCGGGATGATCATGGCCCGGTAGGTACCGATCCAGTCCAGGTCCCCGAAGAGCTGGAAGAGCGGGGTGACCAGCGCGATGGCCGGGAACATGGAGGCCGCCAGGATGACGCCGGTGACGATCCCCTTGCCCGGGAACTCGTAGCGCGCCAGGGCGTAGGCGGTGAACACGCCCACCAGCACGGCCAGGGCGGTGGTGACCAGGGAAATGACCAGCGAGTTGGTCAGGGCGCCGAGGAAGTCGTTGCCCTTATCGGTGGCCAGGGCGTCCCGGAAGTTGTCCAGGGTCAGGTGGGTCGGCCACGGGGTCGTGTCAAAGGTGTGGTCCTTATGCCTCAGGGCGGTCACGACCATCCAGTAGAAGGGGGCCAGCCCCCAGAAGGTGATGAAGAGGATGCCGGCGAAGTGGCCCACGGCTCCCCAGGAGATGCGCGATTTCATTACTTGGCCTCCTTCGTGGACTTGGCAGAGGCAGGCACAGCAGAGGCGGGTAAAGCAGAAGCAGGCACTGCTGATGCCCCGGCTTCCTCGCCCGCGGACTCACTCGGGCCTTTCTCGCCCCGAGACAGCCCGCGCCGTGCCCGACGTTTGCGGGGCTCCCGGGCGGTGCCGGCGATGTTGGCGCCCAGGAAGCGGATGAGGATGAAGGCGACGAAGAAGATGAGCAGGAAGATCAGGGTCGACAGCGCGGAGGCGGAGTTGAAATTGCCCTGGCGCATGTCCTCGACGACCAGCTGGGAGATGGTGGCGGTAGGCGAGTTCGAGGAGCTGGAAATCATGATGACTGGCAGGTCGTACATGCGCAGCGCGTCGAGGGTGCGGAAGAGGATGGCCACCATCAGGGCCGGCCGGACCAGCGGCAGGGTGATCCGGGTAAAAATCTGGAGGCGGCTGGCGCCGTCCATGCGGGCGGCCTCGTAGACGTCCTTCGGGATCATCTGCAGGCCGGCGAGGATGAGCAGGGCCATGAACGGGGAGGTCTTCCACACATCGGCGATGATGACGGCCAGGCGGGCGTAGAAGGGGTCGGTAGTCCAGGCGATGTCGGTGCCGAGCAGCGAGTTGACCACGCCCTGCGGGGCGAACATGAACTGCCACAGCTTGGCGGTCACGGCGGTGGGGATGGCCCAGGGGATGAGGACGGCGGCGCGCACGAAGCCGCGGCCGCGGTAGTTGCCGTTCATGATAAGTGCCATGGCCATGCCCAGGATGGTCTCCAAGGTCACGGTCACGACGGTGAAAAACAGCGTGATCTGCACGGCCGGCCAGAAGTCGGTCGCGATAACCCCGGGCGGGCAGGTGGCAGCCACGCCGGACGGTGACATGCACTGGTTGGTGATCCAGTACAGGTAGTTGTCCAGCCCGGCGAACTGGCCCTCGACGAAGAGTCCGGTGGTCGGGTCGAGCTGCCGGTTACCCTTGAACGACAGGATGATGGCCCGGATGACCGGGTAGCCGATCACGATCGCCAGCACGATGATCGCGGGCGCGATGAGCCCGGCGGGCACCCAGGCCCGAGACTTGGGCGCGGGGTGGCGCCAGTGGGCGGTTTTCTCGGTCACGCGCATGGCCTTTCTGATGCTTGCTGTGGTGTTATGTGCTTACCGCTGCTGTGCGGCGTGCGATGGTTTGCACCGAGGATGGCACTGATCATAACGCACGGCCCCGATGCAGCCTCGAAACTCACCGTGTTCATACAAAAGCGAACGATGCCACCTCGCCGCACGGGAAGGGCATCGTTCGCTAGGTCGGTGTCGGGCCGGACCGGGGTGGGCCTTAGGTCGGGACGTTCTAGGCCTGGGAGGCTGACTCGATGGCGGCCTTCATGTCCTTGGTGGCGTCGTCAACGCTCTTGCCGTCGGTGATGGCGGCGTAGGCGTTGTCCTGGATTGCCTTGGAGATGGCGGAGTAGAACGGGGAGACCGGACGCGGGGAGGCGGCCTCCAGGGACTCCTTCAGGGCCGGCAGGTAGGGGAACTTCTCGATGAGCTCCGGGTCATCGTAGATGGCGGCCAGCACCGGCGGGAAGGAGGCTTCCGCGAAGGAGGTCTGGTTTTCTTCGTTGATGATGTACTCGATGAAGTCGCGGGCCGTGGCCTTGTACTCGGAGTTGATGTTGATGCCGTTGTTGTAGCCGCCCAGGGTGGACACGCCCACGCCGTCCTTGGCGACCAGCGGCTGGACCTCGAACTTGCCCTGGGTCTCCGGGGATTCCTCGGCGTTGGTGTACATGTACGGCCAGTTGATGGCGAAGGCAGACTTGCCCTCGGTGAACGCCAGGTTGGTCTCCTCCTCGGTGGCGGCGGTCGAGTCCGGGGAGATGGTGCCGTCCGCGTAGGCGTCGACCAGGGCCTGCAGGCCCTCCTTGGCCTCGGCGGAGTCGACGGTGATGGTGCCGTCGTCGGCCATGACCTTGCCGCCCCAGCCCTCGATGAATCCGACGGTGTTGACGGTCAGACCCTCGTACTGCTTGAGCTGGGTGGTCAGGCAGTCGGTGTCGTCCTTGAGCGCCTCGCAGGCGGACTTGACATCGTCGAAGATGGAGACCTCCTCGGGGGCGAGCTCCGTGTTGCGGTAGAGCAGCTGGCCGTTGGTGTTCTGCGGCAGGGCGTAGAGGGTGTCGTTGTAGGTGGCGGACTCGACGGTGGCCGGCAGCAGGCCGTCGGTGTTGACGGCCAAGTCCTCGGTCAGTGGGGCCAGCCACTGGTTGGCGGCGAAGTCGGCGGTCCAGACGACGTCGAGGGCCATCACGTCGTAGTCGGAGTTGCCGGCCTGCAGGGACTGTACGAGGGTCTCCCGCTGGGCGTCGGCCTCACCGGCGAGCTCTTCGAGGGTGACTTTCTCCTCGGGGTGCTCCTCGTTCCACTTCTCGATGATGGGCTGGATCTTGTCCGTGTCGTTCTTGCCCATGGCGAAGGTGATGGGGCCACGGCCTTCGGTATTCTCGGTGGCGGAGCCGTCGGCGTTGGAGCTGCCGGAGTCGGAGCTGCACGCGGAAAGCGCCAGGGCGAGGGCGGCGGTGCTGGCGATGACGCCGTTGCGCACGGCGCGCCGGGAAGGTGACTGCATCATAGTGATTTACCTTTCGGGAAACAGTAGGTGTATTCCAGGTTATATTCACCAACGTCCGGAAAAATAGTTTTTTGGGTTCTTGCCCCACGCCGGGGGTAGCGGGCCCGGCACCACTCGCACCCACAGGGCAGGTGGGCCCGGCGGGTATTGTTCGGGTTATGACTGAGCGAAACAGCAACGAACTGGACCTGGACCGCGTCCGCGCCGCACTGTCCGGCCTTTACAGCACCGTTGACTACAAGGAACAGACGGGATCCACGAACACGGATCTGATGGGGGCTAACGATGTCGCCGACGGCACCGTCCTCCTCGCCAACGAGCAGGTCAGCGGCAAGGGCCGTCTGGGCCGCAAGTGGGTCGCCCCGGCCGGCAAGCAGCTCATCTTCTCGGTCTTGCTGCTCCCGGATTCCCTCGAGCACCTGGGCTCCCTACCCCTGGCGGGCGGCCTGGCGGTGACCGACACCGTCGAGGGATCCGTCCTGAAGTGGCCGAACGATGTCCACATCGACGGCAACAAGCTCTGCGGAATCCTCGCCGAGGCCGGCCCGGTCGGCGCTGCCTTCAAGTCGGGCGGTTTCAAGCCCGGCGAGTTCAAGGGCGGCGAGTTCAAGTCCGGCAAGGCCACCGGTGAGCTGAACAAGGCTGAGCTGAATAAGGCTGAGCTGTATAAGGCTGAGATCAACAAGGCCGAGCTGAACAAGGCCGAGGTCGCCCCTAAGGCCGAAGCAGCCCCCAAACCCGAGGCCGGTGCCTCCCCGAGCGCCCGCGTCGTGCTGGGCATAGGCCTGAATCTCACCCTGACCCGGGAGGAGCTGCCGATTGAGAAGGCGACATCGCTAGCGCTGGAGGGCCGCGATACGGACCGCACCCAGCTGGCGATTGACCTGCTGACCAACCTGCGCCGCCGCATCGCGCAGTGGCAGAACCAGGATCCGCAGCTGATGCGGGACTACCGCGCGGTGTGCTCGTCGATTGGGCAGGAGGTGCGCTTGGAGGCGCCGACGGGTGATGTGGAGGGCATCGTCGAGGGAGTAGCCGACGACGGCCGCATCAACGTCGGCGGCGAGTACTACTCGGCCGGCGACGTGACCCACCTGCGGCCGCAGCGCTAGAAACCTCCACCGCCCCTTCGCCGCCGATGGCATCCCGGGTAAGCTTTAGGGCGCTATGGGATATATGACGATGGGGCCCGGTGAGGCCAAGCGGGTCGACGTGACCGCGCCTTTCCGCACGCTCGTCTTCCCGCTGCTGGAGCTCATCCTGATTACAGGGGTGTGCTGGATAGCCATCGGCTGGCTGGACGCGCAGGGGGCGGATCTGCGCCTGCGCAACGCGCTGGTCGTGCTGTGGGGCGTGCTCAGCGTGTGGCGCTTCGTGCTGCCGGTCATCCGTTCTCGCCGGAAGCGTTTCATCGTCACGGACCGGCGGGTTATCGCCCGGGCGGCCCGGCTGGGTGGCCGGCCGGATTCGATTCCGCTGCGCGACATCGTGGGGGCGCGGCGTCGCCGGGGCGGGATTTCGCTGGCGATCCGCGGCTACGACCAGGCGCTGTACTTCCCGGACGTGCCGAAGACCAAGAAGGT
Organism: Corynebacterium sp. 1103A; assembly: GCF_055700955.1. NCBI lineage: Bacteria > Bacillati > Actinomycetota > Actinomycetes > Mycobacteriales > Corynebacteriaceae > Corynebacterium > Corynebacterium sp. 1103A. The sequence continues at coordinate 80,972 of NZ_JASTTF010000002.1, read as the reverse complement.
CGAGGCGGCCATCGGGGATCAGCTGCGAGCGCTGCGGTCTCCTATCTGGCGCTAGTGGCCAGCAGCCAACCCCTTCCGGGAACTAACCCCCGCCCGGAGCAACCCCAGGCCGGAGCAACCCCAGCCCGCTACTAGAAAATTGGGGTACCGTCATGCCCGGTTTCCTGGGGTGACGCGCGAGCCGCCGGCGCCGCGCTAGGATTGAAAACGTGAGTGAACAAGCTGGAAATCCCCAAGCCCATGCCCCCGGTATGCCAGTGGTCACCGTCATCGGTGACGGTCAGCTGGCGCGGATGATGCAGACCGCCGCCATCGAGCTGGGGCAGTCGCTGCGCCTGCTGGCGGGCAGCCCTGATTCGTCGGCCGCGCAGGTCTGCGCCGACGTGGTGGTGGGCGACTACACCGATTACGACGACCTGTTGCGGGCCGTCGAGGGCGCGGACGCGGTCACCTTCGACCACGAGCACGTCCCGAACAAGCACTTGGAGGCCCTCATCGAGGCCGGCTACAACGTGCAGCCGGTGCCGTCCGCCCTGGTCAACGCGCAGGATAAGCTCGTCATGCGCCGCCGCCTGCGGGAGCTCGGCGCCCCGGTCCCGGAGTTCGCCGAGATCACCAGCACCGACGATGCCACCTCCTTCTGGTCCGCCACCTCCGGCCAGGTCTGTCTGAAGGCCCGCCGCGGCGGCTACGACGGCAAGGGGGTTTGGTTTCCTTCCACCGAGGAGGAGCTGGTCAACCTGGTCAGCGAGCTCCTCGACGCCGGCACCCCGCTGATGGCGGAAAAGAAGGTCGCCCTGACCCGCGAGCTTTCCGCCCTGGTGGCGCGCACCCCGTCGGGGCAGACCGCCTCCTGGCCGATCACCGAGTCGGTCCAGCGCGACGGCATCTGTTCCGAGGCGGTCGCCCCGGCCCCCGGGCTAAGCTCCGCCCTCGAGTCCCGCGCCTCCCAGCTCGGAGTCTTGGTCGCCGAGTCGCTCGGCGTCACCGGCGTCCTGGCGGTCGAGCTCTTCGCCTTTACCAACGATGCCGGCGAGGAGGATGTCGCCATCAACGAACTGGCGATGCGCCCCCACAACACCGGCCACTGGACCCAGGATGGCTGCGTGACCTCCCAGTTCGAGCAGCACCTGCGGGCCGTCCTCGACTACCCGCTCGGGTCGACCACCCCGACTGCCCCGGTCACCGTGATGGCCAACGTCCTGGGCGCCGAGGAGGAACCGGAGATGCCGATGGCCCAGCGCGCCGTCGAGGTCCACCGCCGCTTCCCGCAGGCCAAGATCCACCTCTACGGTAAGGGCCACCGTCCGGGCCGCAAGATTGGCCACGTCAACCTGACCGGCCAGGACGCGGAGCAGACCCGGCACGAAGCCCGCCTGGCGGCTGGTTTCCTGGTCAACGCCCGCTGGGACGACTAGCCCACCGGGGCCCGGCAGCTTCCTCGGGCCCCGCGTATCTTCACCCCAGCCCAGGACCTGACTCCAGAACCCAGCCCCAGACCCAGAACCCGAAACCCACCGAAGGAGTGCCCCACAGCATGACTGCTACCCCAGAGAACACCCAGGCCCGCGTCGGCATCATCATGGGATCCGATTCCGACTGGCCCACCGTCGAACCGGCCGCCCAGGTGCTGGCCGAATTTGGTGTCCCCTTCGAAGTCGGCGTCGTCTCCGCCCACCGCACTCCGGAAAAGATGCTCGCTTACGCCAAGCAGGCTCACGCCCGCGGCTTGCAGGCCATCATCGCCTGTGCCGGCGGGGCGGCCCACTTGCCGGGCATGGTCGCTGCAGCCACCCCGCTGCCGGTCATCGGTATCCCGCGGGCCTTGAAGGAGCTCGACGGGCTGGATTCCTTGCTGTCCATCGTCCAGATGCCGGGCGGGGTCCCGGTCGCCACCGTCTCCATCGGGGGTGCCAAGAACGCCGGCCTCTTGGCGGTTCGGATCCTGGGCGCGGGCGATCCCCAGCTGATCGAGAAGATGAGCAAATACCAGCAGGACATGGCAGATTCCGTGGAGGAAAAGGACACAAACCTCCGCCGGAAACTGCTGGGTGACTAGCACGGATCTCACTGACCTAGCCGCGGGCAGGATCCACTACCGATATTCACAGCTGGTATGCACTACCAGTATCCGCTACCGGCATTCACTACCTAGTTTTAACTAGGCCGCTTTAACTAGCGGCCGCGGTTTGCCGTCGGAGCTTATATCCGGCGGCCTCTTGGGCGGCGACTGATTCATTGCATTCGACGTCGCTACTTCCAGGTCTGACGAACCCGACCCTTCCACTTCTCGGATCCCTGGCCGCGTGGCCCATGTTTCCTCTGCCATCTTGTCTGTCGTTGTTATTGACGTGATGGGAGCGGCATAACAACGTCAGATTGTGTATGTCTGTGACCCCGCCGTAGTACCAGGCCTGCAGATGGTGGACATCGCAAGCATTGGCGGCTCGGTCGCACCCGGGGTGGGAACACACCAGCTCGGAGGCAATCAGCGCCAGCTTCTGCATGAAGCTCGCCGTGCGCTTCGAGCGCCCCAACGCCAGCGGCTGGAAGTCCTCGCAGTCCATGATGCAGAGGTAATCACTAGCCGCGGCCCCGAGCCGGATAATGTCCAGCGGGGTCAGCGAGTGCCCGGTGTTGGTCGGCAGCAGGGAATCCGCCTTGAGGTTCTCGAAGTCATCGACCGTGCCGGAGATGATGATCGAGCCCAAGCCGGGGTGCGCCTTCTCGCGCGAGCCGAGGTACTCCTGCAGAATTGCGGTGAACTGGTCCGCCATCCGCTGGCGGTAGTTACGCTTGTCTTCCTCCGGCGGCAGGTCCGGGGTGCCCGGACGCGTGGCGGGCGCAAACGCCTGGCTCATCAGCGCCGCGGTGGCGCCGTCCAGGTAACCGCTCACGTGCACGCCACCGTCGGCGTCCGCGGGGCTGAACTCCAAATGACGCTTGCGGGTGGCGGCAAACCGGTCCCGGTTGCCGAAGGGATCCCGGCTGCGAGCATTCGCCGCACGGACCTCGCGGCGCAGCCACTGGGCGAAGTCCTTGAGGTTCCGCTTCTTCGCCTCGTCGATGGCCTTGTTACGCAGTTCGTTCGGCCCCGGGGTGGCGTGGGCGTTGAGGTGCTTGAGCTCGCGGTCAATGATGGCCAGGTAGCGGCCACGGAGAGCTTCCTTCTCCCGCAGCTTGCGCTGCGCCTCAGTGCGGGCCTGTTCCTCGCGCTCCCTGCGGAGACGCGCCTCTTCCTCGGCCTTCCTGCGGCGCTCCTCGGCCTGCTTCCGGCGTTCTTCTGCTGCGTGAGCATCCTCCGTGGAATCCCCAGTTTCCCCAGAATCTGCAGCATCCTCCAGCGGATCCTGTAGCGGCGGCTCCGATAGGGGAGCGGTCCCGAAGATGGTCTGCCCGTTGCGGAGCCGGTCCTTCGCCTCCCCGTAGGACAGCCCCAGCCGGTTCATAAGGTAGTCCATCACCCGCGTGGAGTTGACGTGGCGGCCAGCGTCGTCGCGTTCGGCGATGAACGCAAAGGCGGCATCGATAGTAGTGATGGTGCCGGAGAGGGCAGCGAGCTTCTCGAAATAAGGGTAGATCTCACCAAAGTACACCGAGTCCACCTCCGTGACAGCGGCGTGCAGGCGGGAGTATGCCTGTTCGATTTCGGCTACGCATTCGGCAATGGATTGAGTTGCTTCGGTCATGATCTTCACCCCCTTGAGGTGCTCGAACCTTTGTTCCTGACGACTTCAATCCTATTTAACCAACCACCCCACGCAACCCCTCAAGCAAAACTTTGTTCTAGATGGTTACATTGTTAGCAAAACGGGGGTAACCTCTGACAGAAATAGGCATCTCCGGCGTCGAACAGGGCGGTCAATACTATCAAGTATCCTTATTCTTATGTTCAGAGACGATGGCGGAAAAGCCTCCCGGCGACCAACGCTTGATCCGACGGCCCCCATCGTCGTCCTTGGCTCGCGCACCACCGCCGGCCGCCCCGAACCGCTGCTGCGCGCCCGCCTCGCCACCGCTGCCCGCCTCGCTCAAGCGCACCCTGACGCCCCCATCGTGGTCAGCGGGCACGGGGAAGCGCTACCGATGCACAACTACCTCACCGCTCGAGGCATCAATCCAGAGCGCATCCTCCTGGAGCCCCTGGCAACCAGCACGAACGAAAACCTCGAAAACTCCGCACGCTTGCTGCCCCCGGGCTCAACGATGACCGTCGTCACCAGCAACTTCCACATCTTGCGCACCCGACTCTGGGCCTGGCACCTCAAAATCCCCATCCACACGGTCGCCGCCCCGACCCCGCACGGCCACAAACTACATAACTATGCCCGCGAGCTCGCCGCGACGCCGCATTCCGCGCTGCGCATCGCTTGGCGACGTCTCCGGCACCGCCTCGAGGGCCGCCCCGACTAACCCCGAACGGGTCCAAGCAGTCCCCCAAAACCTGGCTCCCAAAAACTAGGCCCCAGAACCAGCCCCCAAAAAACTAGGCGCCAGAACCCGAGTCCGGACTTCCGCGCCGGCGCCCACCGCGACGACGGCCCCCGCGGCGCCCGCCCCGACGCCGCTTAATTCGCGCGCCAGAGCCAGACCCAGCACCGGAGCCTGAGCCAGCTCCAGACCGAGACCCAGACCTAGAACCTGCGCCAGAGCCACCAGTACCCCGCGTGACCGACTCGGGCAGGCGCGACGCCGCCCGCTTGTGGGCGTCCTTCGCGGCTTCCTGCAGGGCCTTTTCGATGCCCTCCGCCAGGGTGTTCCGGACCTCCTTCTGGCGGTAGGCGATGGCGCGCAGCCCCATGATGGCGATCTTGTCGGAGGCGCGGTTGAGCGGGTCGCCGGAGTGGCCCATGACGCGCCGGAAGGTGATGCTGCGCTGCCCCTGGTTGTCCTTCCAGGCCTGTTGGAAGCGGGAGAGTGCGCCCGGATGGATGCCGCGCCAGCGCTTGCCGAGCTTGCCCTGGCCGGTGATGTAATCGACGGCGCGCAGGGCGGCCTGGCTGTCGCTTTCGATGAGGACGTCGGTGGCATCGGTGTGCGCGAGGTACTTCAGAGCGAGGGTGAGGGCCTCGAGCTCTAGCTCATCCGTGGAGGCCTTCGTCCGGCGGGTGAGCAGCTGGTAGTCGCCGTTGCTGGCGACGAAACAGGACGCGCCCTTGATGTTGGTGTCGGAGGAGGCATCGGTGGCGATGCGGGTGGGGGTGGCATCCTTAGCGTGAGAAAAGTCGGAGAACTGCGGCCACCAGTGGGCCTCCGTGGCGGGCGGGGGAGTGGGCTTGCGCTTGGGGGACTGGCCGTTGCGCTTGCCCTCGCGCTTGGCCTTGGTCTCCTCGACGGTGCGCAGCTTGCTGGCCCGCGGGCAGGCGCGGTTGTATTCGGAGAAACTGCCCGTGACCAGGTAGCCTTGCTTCTCCAGCTCCAGGCGCAACGCCCCGCGGCGGCGGCCGACGTTGCACCAGACCTTCTTCTTGGCGCCGTTGAAGCTGCGGATGCCGCTGATGGCGTCGTTGAGGTCGCGCATCACCGGCCCCACGGTGTCTTCCTCCGTGGTCCGCCCGGTGCGCACGAAGCGCGGGCCGGGTTTGGCGTCCACGGCGATGACCCACCCGTTGAGCTTGCCCTCCGCGGCGGACTTCCAGGGGACGTCCCACATGGCGATGGCCACGTGCACCGGCGCGTTGTGCATTTGCGGGGTGACCTTTCGCGATCGGTAAGTACGTGATTCTGTACCTACCAGTGTGGCGAGATCGACGGGTTCCATGCCTAATAGTAAACCGTACCGGCATCCGGGACCGTTCCCCGGGGTACCCACGATGCCCACGGGGCTAGGAGGGTGGGGTTCGCCTTTACATATTGTTCAACAACCCCCTAAGATGATGTGCATCACAAACCCGTGTGACCTATATCGCGGAGGGAAAGCAATGAGTGCACAGACACCCGAATCCACTTCTCATGCCGGCTCTGACCCAGGCCGGGACTCCAACCAGGGGCCCGCCCACAGCAATCAGAGCGCCAGCCCGGCCGACAACCAGAGCCCCGCCCAGGCCACCGGCACCATCCAACCGGCTGCCGATGCCGCAGCTTCCCCCTCGGGCGCCAAGAAGAAGTCTCCGGCCTCGAAGGGGATCGGCGCCATGGCCGGCGCCATGTTCCTCATGGCGACCTCCGCCATCGGCCCGGGCTTTTTGACCCAGACCTCTGTCTTCACCGTCCAGATGGGCGCGGCCTTCGCGTTCGCTATTGCGGTGTCGATCCTCGTGGACATCGCTATCCAGCTCAACGTCTGGCGCGTGCTGTGCGTGTCCGGCATGCGCGCCAACACCTTGGCCAACACGGTCCTGCCGGGGCTCGGCTGGGTGCTGGCCGCCTTCGTCTTCTTCGGCGGCTTGGTCTTTAACATCGGCAATATCGCCGGCGCCGGCTTGGGCATGAACGCCATGCTGGGCCTGGACGCCCGCTGGGGCGGCCTCATCGCCTCCGCCATCGCCATCTTCATCTTCCTGTCCAAGCGCGCCGGCATGGCCCTGGACCGGCTGGTGGCCGCGCTTGGTGCCATCATGATCCTGCTCATGCTCTATGTCGCGATCGTCTCCCAGCCCCCGCTGGGCGAGGCCCTCAAAAACACCGTGGCCCCGGAGACCATCGACCCGTTTGTCATCACCACCATCATCGGCGGCACCGTGGGCGGCTACATCACCTTCGCCGGCGCGCACCGCCTGATTGACACCGGCTACTCTGGCGTGGAGAACGTCAAGAGCATCACCTACACCTCGGTCTCCGGCATCATCATCACCGGCATCATGCGCGTGCTGCTCTTCCTGGCCGTCCTGGGCGTGGTGGCCACCGGCGTGACCCTGTCTGAGGACAACACTGCTGCCGATACCTTCCAGCACGCCGCCGGCGAATTCGGCCTCCGCGCCTTCGGTGTGGTCCTATTCGCGGCCGGTCTGTCCTCGGTCATCGGCGCGGCCTATACCTCCGTGTCCTTCGTGACCTCCCAGCAGTCCAGCGACAAAACCCGTAACTTCGCCACCGTTGCTTTCATCGCCGTGTGCGCCGTGGCCTTCGTAGTCCTGAATTCCGCCCCGCAGACCCTGCTGATCTTCGCCGGCGCCATCAATGGTCTCATCCTGCCCATTGGCTTCGCCATCGTGATGTGGGTGGCCTGGCGCCGCCGCGACCTGCTGCAGGGTTACAAGTACCCGACCTGGCTGCTGGTCCTGGGCGTCCTCGCCTGGTTCCTGACCATCTTCATCGGCGTGATGGCCTTCAGCGGCATCGCCGCCCTCTGGTCCTAGACCTCAGAACAGGGAACTCCGGACCGCAACAACCAGCGTCAAGGAAAACAACTTAGGAAGGCCGCCCCATGGCATCGGATCGCACCCAGAACCTCAACCCGAACTCGACCCCGGCGGAGGTGCGCGCCTTCGCCCGACACCACCCGCTGCCGACGACCTCGGGGCTGGCCCGCGGCTATATGCAGGCCAACCTGCTGGCTGTGCCCCAAGAATACGCCTTCGATTTCCTGCTGTTTGCTCAGCGCAACCCCAAGGCGTGCCCCATCGTGGGCGTGCTGGAGGCCGGCCAGCACTCCTCGGACCTGCTTGCCGGCGGGGACATCCGCACCGACATCCCGGGCTACCGCGTCTTTGTGAACGGCGAGCTGACGCAGGAGACTGCCGATGCCACCTCCTTCTACACCCCGGACATGGTTAGCTTCCTCATCGGCTGTTCCTTCACCTTCGAGACCGCACTGCTGGACAACGGCGTAGAAATCCCCCACATCGCCCAGGGCAAGAACGTGGCCATGTACCGCACGAATATCGCCACCACGCCGGCCGGGATCTTTAGCGGGCCGCTGGTGGTCTCCATGCGGCCCATCAAGGCCTCCCAGGTAGCCGATGCCGTGCGGATTACCTCGCGCTATCCCGGCGTCCACGGGGCGCCGGTGCACGTGGGGGATCCGGCGGCGATTGGCATCGATAGCCTGGGAGATCCCGATTTCGGCGAGGCCATCAACCTGCCGGCCGGCTACATCCCGGTCTTCTGGGCCTGCGGGGTCACGCCGCAGGCGGTGGTGATGAACTCTGCGCCCAGCCTGGCCATTACCCACGCGCCGGGGCAGATGCTGGTCACCGACGCCCGCGATCTGGGCTACCAGGTGCCCTAAATCGCGGCTTTAAACCACAGCTAAAATCTTGTCGCAGGTCGCGCGCAGCGTCGCGTGGGAGAGATCGGCGGCCGCGCGGCGCTCGCCGCGGGCGATAAGGCCTGCGAGCTCCACGTTGCCGTCGATGTGATCGGCGTGCAGCAGCGGGTAGCGGGGGATGACCAACAGGAAGGTCAGGCGCATGCGCGCGAGCAGGTTGCCCATCTGCTCGTCCAGCGTCGGCGAGCCGAGCGCGGCCACCAGCGCCCTGTGGAAGCGCTGGTTGATGTTGGAGACCTCTTGGTGCTCGCCGCTGGCGGCGAAAGCGCGGGCGGACTCGGTTAGCTCGACCAGCGCCGCGGCGTCGGAAAAGTCGCCCCAGAGCACTCCGGAGGGCTCGATGGCGGCGCGGGCGCGGAAAAGATCCTGGATATAAGCGCGATCCGGGGTGGCGATGAAGACCCCGCGGTTGGGGATGCGATCCACCAGCCGCTCCGCGGTCAGCCGGGCGAAGGCCTCGCGCAGGGTATTGCGGGAGCACTCGAAGCACGCGGCCACCTTGACCTCGCTAAGCTGCTGGCCCGGCTGGTACTCGCCCCGGGAGATGGCGTCCCGAAGGCCCGCCGCGACGGTCTGAGAAAGCATGCGTAACACTCTAGTGCCGCGCCCCGGCTTACAGGGCACTTTGGCCAAACCAGCTTGCCGGTGCCGCCTCCGAGACGAAAGCAGCACCTGCGCGCGCCGGGGTAACGCGGCGGGGTAGGCGGTTAGTTGATGGTGGCGATGACGTCGTCGGGGCTAACGCGCTCGCCGGCGTCGACCTTGATGGAGATCGTGCCGGCGTTGGGCGCCTTGACGGCGGATTCCATCTTCATGGCTTCGATGGTAGCGATAGCGTCTCCCTCGGCGACCTCGGCGCCGTCCTCGACCTTCCACTCGACCAGGTTGGCCTCGAACGGGGCGGTCACGGCCCCGGCGGAGCCGGCCTTGGCCTCGCCGCCGGCGGGGGCGGCGGAGCTAGTGGCCCCGGCGGACGCCTGGAAGAACTCGACGGGCAGGCCGATGTTCATCAGCTTGCCGTCGACCTCGATGGCCACGGTGCGGCGCTGCGTGTAGATGGCTTCCACCTGCTCGGTCTGGTGCCCGGCGGACGGGCGGTAGTTGTGGTCCACCCAGTCGGTGTAGAGCCCCAGCTCGTCGCCGGTCAGCGCCGGGTTGTTGACCATGTCGCGGTGGAAGGGCAGCACGGTGCGCACGCCGGAGACCGTAAACTCCTGTAGCGCCTGCTGGGCGCGGCGCAGGGCCACCTGGCGGTTAGGCCCCCAGACCACCAGCTTGGCAATCAGGGAGTCGTAGTACGGCGGCACGATGGACCCGGTGCGCACGGCGGCGTCGACGCGGATGCCGGGGCCTGTCGGCGGCTCGAAGGCCACGATGGTGCCCGGGCAGGGGGCAAAGCCGTTGAGGATGTCCTCGGCGTTGATGCGGAATTCGAAGGCGTGGCCGTGGGATTCCGGATCCTCTGCGATGGAGATCTTCTCGCCGGCGGCGATCCGGAACTGTTCGGCGATGATGTCCACGCCGGTCACGGCCTCGGTGACGGGGTGCTCGACCTGGACGCGGGTGTTGACCTCCAGGAAGGATATGGTGCCGTCCTCGGAGACGATGAACTCCACGGTGCCAGCGCCGGTGTAGCCGACCTTTTGGCAGATGGCTCGGGAGCCTTCGATGATGCCCTGGTACTGCTTCTCGGTCAGGTTCGGGGCCGGGGCCTCTTCGATGAGCTTCTGGAAGCGGCGCTGCGTGGAGCAGTCGCGGGTGCCCAGCACGCGCACGTTGCCGTGGGTATCCGCTAGCACCTGGGCCTCCACGTGGCGCGGGTGGACCAAGAACTTCTCCACGAAGCACTCGGCTCGGCCGAAGGCCTCCATGGCCTCGCGGCCGGCGGAGTTGAACGCGCCCTCGATCTCTTCCATGGTGTCCACGACCTTCAGGCCGCGCCCGCCGCCACCGTAGGCGGCCTTGATGGCGATCGGCAGGCCGTGCTCCTCGGCGAAGGCGCGGGCCTCCTGCCAGTCGCCGATGGGATCGGAGGTGCCCGGGGCCAGCGGGGCGCCGACCTCCTCGGCCACGCGGCGGGCGGCGATCTTGTCGCCCAGCAGGTCGATGGCGTCCGGGTCCGGGCCGATCCAGGTCAGGCCGGCGGCGCTGACGGTGCGGGCGAACTCGGAGTTTTCCGACAGGAAGCCGTAGCCCGGGTGGATGGCGTCCGCGCCAGCGCGCACGGCGATGTCCAGCAGCGCCGGGATGTTCATGTAGGTCTCGCCGGCGGAGTTACCCGGCAGGGCGTAGGCCTCGTCGGCCACCACGGTGTGCAGGGCGCCGGCGTCGGCCTCGGAGTAGACGGCGATGGAGCGGATCCCCAGGTCGCGGGCGACGCGGGCGATGCGCACGGCGATCTCGCCGCGGTTAGCAATAAGTACAGCAGAAATGGCCATGGTTAGTTGACTCCTGAGACTAGTTCGAAGCGGACCCGGGCCCCGGGCGGGAGCTGGGCGGCAATATCAATATCTTCTTCCAAGACGGTGGCGACGACGGGGTAGCCGCCGGTCACGGCGTGGTCCCGCAGGAAGACCACGGGCTTGCCGTTGGGCGGGATCTGCACGCTGCCGGCCACCATGCCCTCTGAGGGCAGCTCGCCGTCGACGACGCGTTCGATGGTGGCATCTCCAGCCAGACGCAGGCCGACACGGTTCGAATCCGAGGTGACGGTCCACTCGGTGTCCAAGAACTGCTGGACGTTCTCGCCGAACCAGTCGTCGCGCGGTCCCAGCGCGCAGCGCAGCACGCCGGTGGTGGTGCCGTTGTCATCGCACACGCGCAGCGGGTTGGCCAGCTGGGCGTCCGTCATGGCGTTCGAGCGCGGCAGCACGCCGATGACCTCGCCGGCACGCACCGGGTCCGGGCCCAGCCCGGAGAGCACGTCCGTGGCGGACGAGCCCAGCTCCGTGTCAGCGATGATGCCGCCGCGGATGGCGATGTAGGAGCGCATGCCGGTAATCGCCGGGCTAACGGTCAGGGTGGTGCCGGCGGTGACCAGGATGGGGCGGGCCAGCTGCAGCGGGTGTTCGCCCACGCGCACCACGGCGGTTGCGCCGGTCACACAGATGACCGTGTCGGTCAGCGCCTTGAGCTTGATGCCGCCGATGTTTTCCAGCACCGTCGCATTGCGTGGGTTGCCCACCGCGATGTTGGCGGTGGCGGCCGCCGCGCGGTCCGCCGCGCCGGAGGGGGTAACGCCCAGGTCGCCGCGGCCCGGCCGGCCGAGGTCCTGGTACAGGGTCAGCAGGCCGGCGTCCTCGACTTCCATGCGGGGCAGGCGCGCCGGGGATTTCTTGGCTCCGTCGTGGTCGCGGGTCAGCTCGGGCAGCTCGCGCACCGCGTTGTAGCGCACCCGGTCGCCGGGCTGGACCAGCGCCGGCGGCTCCGCGTGAGACTCCCACATCGGGGTGTTCGTGGTGCCGATGAGCTGCCAGCCGCCGGGGGAGACGCGCGGGTAGACCGCGGAGAAATCGCCTGCGATGCCCACCGCGCCCGCCGGCACGGCCGTACGCGGGTCGGGGCGGCGCGGCATGGCCTTGGCCTGGGCCGGGTCCTCCGGCGCGCAGTAGGTGAACCCGGGCGCGAAGCCGCCGAAGGCGGCGGTCCAGGTGGTGGAAGTGTGCCAGTCGATGAGCGCTTGCTCCGACATACCGAGCAACTCCGCGGCATCGGCCAGGTCCTCGCCGTCGTAGCGCACGTCGATGTCCACGGTGCGCGGCTCGCGCCGGCCCGCCTTCGTGGGCTGGAACTCGGCCAGCTGCTCGGCGGCGAGCTCGGCCGCGCGCGGGGCGTCGAAGGTGACCAGCAAGGTGGTGGCGGCGGCGATACAGTCGACCTGGTGCGGCAGCGGGTGCGCGGACAGCTCCGCGTGCCAGCTCATGACCTGGTCGAGCCCGTCCAAGTCGATGAGCATCGCGCGCGTGCCGACCGGGTGGATGGTGGGGTTAGACATCGAGGAAGCTCCGAATCTCCACGCCTTCGCGGCCCAGCAGGTCCACCACGCCGCGCAGCAGCTCGACGGCGCCGGGGGAGTCGCCGTGGGTGCACACGGACTGGGCATCGACGGCCAGCTCGGTGCCGTCGTAGGCGGTGATAGAGCCGGTGCGAGCTACCTGCAGGACGCGGTCGGCTACGGCCTGCGGGTCGTGCATGACCGCGTGGGACTCGCGCCGGGAGACCAGCGTGCCGTCGGCGTTGTAGTTGCGGTCGGCAAAGGCCTCGCGCACCACCCTCAGTCCCTGGTCCTCGGCCATGTCCACGGCCACGCCGCCGGGCAGCAGCATCAGCGGCAGGTCGCCGAAGGCGCGTACGCCGTCGATGACCGCCTGGGCCTGGGCCTGATCGTGCACGATGGTGTTGTAGAGCGCCCCGTGCGGCTTGACGTAGCGCACCCGGGTGCCGGCCGCACGCGCCAGGGCCTCCAGCGCGCCGATCTGGTAGGTAATCTCATCGGCCAGCTCCGCCGGGGCGTAGTCGATGAAGCGGCGGCCGAAACCGGCGGCATCGTTATAGCCCACGTGCGCGCCAATGACCACGTCGGCGCGGGCCGCGGCCTGGACCGTCTGCGCGATTGAGTGCGGGTCCCCGGCGTGGAAGCCGGTGGCCACGTTGGCGGAGGAGACCAGCTCCAGCATGGCCGCGTCATCGGCCACGGGGTTGCCGGCGGTCGTCTCACCCAAATCTGCGTTGAGATCAATAGCAAGCGAAGACATCAACACCATCCCTAAAATTGTTGAACAATCTGATGGATCCAGTGTAGCGCGCGTCACGTCGATTTGTGAATAGGGTTACGTTTGGTGGATTCCCCGGCCACCCCCACAGCCGCGGCGGGCTAAGATCGGAAAGATTTTGTTCTTAGAGGAAGGACCTGCGCAATGGGTTTTGGGAAAGCGCTTCTGGGCATAGGCGGGGTGGCCATCGCCGCGGTCGCCGGAGTGGCCATCATGGGCGGCGGGGAGGAACAGACCACCGTCAACCGCGTCATCGACGGCGACACCATCGACGTGCACACCGCCGACGGCGACAAGCGCGTGCGGCTGCTCAACATCGACACCCCGGAGCTCGCCCGTGACGGCCGCCCCGCCGACTGCCTGGCCGAGGCCGCCCGGGATTTCCTGGCCGATCTCCTGCCCGCCGGCACCGCCGTGCGCCTCGAATACGATGTCGAGCACCAAGACAAGTACGGCCGTGATCTGGCCGGCGTCTTTCTGGACGACGAGCTGGTCAACGCGCGCATCGCGGAGGAGGGCCTGGCCGCGGCCATGGTGGTCGGTGAGAACCGGAAGTTCTACCCGCCGGTCCAGGAGGCAGTCGATGCCGCCCAGCGGGCCCGCCGCGGCATCTTCGACGTGGGTCCCGAGTGCTTCGCCACCGACGGTGGCCCCGCGGCCACCGCGCTGAGCTCGTCCCCGACCACGACCTATGGTTCCAGTGATGAGGTGGCTGCCATCGACAAGCTACTGGCCGGCACCGCCGCCCGCCGTGCGGATCTGGACGCCATCGAGGGCGGCGCCCGCAATGCCTTCTACGGCACCTACCTGGTCGATCGCCTCAACGCCATACTGGCCGAACGCCGCGCCGAACTCGACGAGGCCGAGGAGCGCCTCCACGACGAGCGTGCCGATGCGGTCGAGGAAGCCGAGCGCGACAAAAAACGGCAGGAAGAGGCCAGCCGCCCGACCGGTGGCCCCGCACGCCCCGACAGCGCCGATTACCCCGCGCCGGCTAACCCTGCCCCGGCTAACCCCAACCCGGCTAACGATGCCCCCGCCGCACCAGCTCCCGCCGCGCCCGCGCCGGATACCTACACCGGCTGCCGCGCCTACGGCGGAAACTACGCGCTGACCTCTGTGGACAATCAGGGTCGGCCGTACGCCAGGATCGATTGCTCGACCAAGGTGCAGATTGGCTAGGGGCTTCTAGGTAAAGAGACCGGCGACCTGGGTGATGCACAGGTAGACGAACGCGACGGAGATGACAGCCATCAGGGCGTTGACAATCCAGCCGTTGCGCCAGCGCTTCGGCGTGAGTTTCGTGTTGAGCAGCACTAGGAGGGTCAGCCCCAAAAACGGCATGAATAACGCGCCGAGGACCCCGTAGGTGATGATGAGGCCGGTGGGCTTGCCTAGCAGTAAAAGCAGCATGGGCGGGAAGGTCAGCCAGACCAGGTAGACGCGGTAGTATTTGCCGCCGGTCTTGGTGGAAGGATCATCCTGCGGCAGCTTCTTGAGGTGGCCGATGTAGTCGGCGAACATCAGGGACACCCCGTTCCACACACCCAGGCAAGACGAGAACGCGGCGGCGAAGAAGCCGACGATGAAGCCCTTGGACAGCACGGTCCCGTAGCGGGCCTCCAGCACGTCGGCCATGTCGACCAGGCCCTCGTCATTGTCCGTTACCGCCACATTGGCGCTGTAGAGAAGTTCCGCGCCGAGCACCAACATGGCCAGCACGAAAATACCGGTGACGAGGTAGGCCACCGAGTTGTCTAGGCGCATGACCTTCATCCACTTCGGTGTGTACCACTTCTTCTCCCGCAGCCAGTAGCCGTAGGCGGCCAGGGTAATAGTGCCGCCCACGCCGCCGGCGATGGAGAGCACGTAGACGAACGATCCGTCCGGGACCGTGGGCACCAGCCCGGTAATGATCCCGGGCAGGTTGGGCGCGGTAATCGCGGCAACGCCCACGACGGTGACGAACATGATGCCCACCAGCACCGCGGAGATCCTCTCAAAGAGCTGGTAGCGGCCCAGCCACGTCAGCGCGAAACAGACCAGCCCGGTGCCGATGGCCCACATGTTCAGGCTCGTGCCGGGGAAGAGGGCGGACAAGGCCAAGCCGGTACCCGACATCGCCGCGGCCCCGTAGACCAGCCCCCAGATCACGATGTAGGGGGCGAAATACCAGGCTGTCCACGGCCCCAGCTCCCGCCAGCCGTGGAAGATAGTATTCCCCGTGGCCAGGCTGTAACGGCCTACCCCTTCCACGAGCACGATCTTCATGAACGTGCCCAGAATGACCGCCCACAGCAGGGCGAAGCCGTAGCGCTGGCCTGCAATCATCGTGGCCACCATGTCCGCCGCGCCCACGCCAGTGGCCGCCGCCACCAGGCCAGGCCCCACCAGGGTCCAGCGAACCTTCTGTTGTCTCTCATCAGCGGCGGCACCAGCAACCGGCGAGCTACCGGACGCACCAACCGGACGAGCAGCAGGGTCAGATTTCATGACGCACTCCTTCACAGGCGACACTAGGGGGAGAAGTGATGGAAGTCACTGTACCCCGATGTGCCGTGCATCACGTTAGTTTTTGGAAGAAAGTTGTCGACGTCGTCCGATCTGAGGGCTGCCCGGCTGTTCTAGGCCACGGTGCGGCCTTCGACGAAGAGCTTCTCCGGCATGGGCCGCTCTAGGGCCCACTCGAATTTGATGGGCTTTTCGCCCTGGTGGGAGACGTAATCGATCTTGCCCAGGAAGGTGTAGGCAGAGGCGGTGCCCACCTCGTTGCTACTGAGGAACCGGGTCGCCATGGCGATGGAACCGCCGAGTTCCTGATGGTGAATATAACGCTGCCCGGTCTTGCTCTTAAGCGTGGTGCTGTTCTGGGATTCCCAGCGCATAAGCTCCGGGGAGACCGGGTAGTCGTGGTAATCCGTCGAGGCGCTGATATCTTCGCGCTTCTTTAAGGTCACTAGGAACAGGTCCGTGTTCTGGTTGGGGAAGTAGCGCACGCCCTCGCGCGGCAGGCTAACCATCTTGGGCAGCGGACGTTCTTCCATGGCGGCGACGAGCTCGGACAGTGAATACTCGGCGTGGCTCTTGAGCAGCGAGACGCCGGTCGGGCGCGGGATGACGCGGGAGGAGCTGACGGCGTAGTCCATGATTTGGCCTAGTTCGGTGCGCACGGCGGGGTAGTTACGTAGCAGGCAGAGCGCCGCGGCGAAGTCGTCAGGCGGAGTGACGGTCGACTGCCCGCCCCAGAACGACAAGACCAGCATGCGTGCGTACGCACGGTCGTCGCCTTCCAGCTTCTCCGGGTCGGGGCCGTCCGGGGCCAGCAAGCGCAGGTAGGCATTCGCGCGGTCCTGATCGTTGATGTGCAGCATGGTGCGCAGCCGCTTGAGGAGGAAGGTCTCTGTCTCGGCGTCGCTTCCTGGCAGGAGGTTAGCCTCCCGCAGGAACCTGGTCCACGAGTACTGGTTGGGTCGGGTCTTGTAAATATCGCTGATATCGATACCGGACTCGGCCAGAAACTGCGACAAATCGGTCGTTCGGATCTCCGCGACCAAGGATTTGATCTTCTTCAGCGAGCTGCTGGCGGCCTTCTTGATGCTCCTTAGAATTTGCTCTTGGCTCACCCGGTCCAGGCTGACATTGGAGCCGGCTGGCATGGAATAAAAGCCCTTTTCCACTTCCTTGATCAGGTTTTGCCCGCGCTTCTTGGTCAGCGCCTGGTAGCGCTCCGTGAAGTCGAAGTTTCGGTGTTGCTGCCCGATAAAGTCAAGGATCAGGCAAGAGTCCTTGCCCTCGGACAGGCGCAGGCCGCGTCCCAGCTGCTGGATGAAGACCACCGGGGACTGCGTGGGGCGCAGGAGTAGCAACGTGTTGACCTGGGGGATGTCCACGCCCTCGTTGAAGAGGTCGACGGCGAAAATCACCTTGATGTCGCCGGCCTGGAGCTGGCGGATGATCGCTTCGCGTTGGTTTGTGGGAGTGTTGCCGTCGATGGCCTTGGCCGGGATTCCGAACTCGGTGAACTGCTGGGCCATGAACTGGGCGTGGGAAACAGACACGCAAAAGCCCAGAGCTTTGAGCTTGGACAGATCGAGGACGCGCTTTTCGATCTCTTGGATGATAAACCGCGTGCGCTTCTGCCCAGCCCTGACGTAGAGCTCGCTGAGCTCGTCCACGTCGTATCCATTGCTCCGGCGGTTCCAAGTTATCCCGGTGAGATCCGTGCCGTCGGCGATGCCGTAGTAGTGCATGGGAGTCAACCGTTGCATGCGCAAGGCGTCCCAAAGCCGTAGCTCGTAGGCGACGCGGTAATCGAAGAACTTCTGTACGTTCTCGCCATCCGCGCGCTCCGGGGTGGCCGTGAGTCCTAGCAATTCTTGCGGGGCGAAGTGGTCCAGGATGCGGCGGTAGCTCTTCGCCTCGGCGTGGTGGAATTCGTCAATGACAACGACGTCGAAATGATCGGGAGCCAATTGGTCGAGGATGGCGGGCTTGAGGGATTGGACGCTCGCGAAGACGTAGTCCCACTTGCCGGGGCGCTGGCCGTCGACTAGGAGCTCGCCGAAGGTGGCATCGGAAAGCACCTCGCGGTACGTGCGTTGCGCCTGGAGGAGGAGCCTCTTCTGGTGAGCTACGAACAGCAGGCGCGGCCGGCGGCCGAATTTTTCGCACAGGTGGCGGTAGTCCAGGGCCGCCACGACGGTCTTGCCGGTACCGGTGGCCGCCACCAGGAGGTTCCGGTGCCGGTCGTGCTCGGTGCGCTCGGATTCCAAAGCCTCGAGCATCGGCCGCTGAGAACTCAAAGGCTCGACCCGTAAGCCGGAGATTTCCAGGGAGTCGTTCTTGCGCTCTCCGCCGCGGGCAAGGAGCAGGGCCTTATCGAGCTTGTCGAAGTCGCGTTCGGGACGGAAATCGACGAAGTGGGGATCGTGCCAGTAGGTATCGAAAGTCTTGATGAACTTGTCGATGACTTCCGGCGTGGTTTTGCTGGAACCGCGCACGTTCCATTCCCAGCCGTCGACCAGCGCGGACCGGGAGAGGTTGGAGCTGCCGATGAAGGCGGTATCGAAGCCCGAATTACGCTTAAACAGCCAGGCCTTGGCGTGCAAGCGAGTGCTCTTGTGCTCGTAGCACACGCGCACCTGCGCGCCGTAGCGTTCCACCAGGGTCTTGACTGCCAGGGCGTCGGTTGCGCCACAGTAGGTAGAGGTCAACACCCGCAGCGGGATGCCTTTATCGCGGAGGTATTCGAGCTGCTCCGTAAGCGCGGAGACGCCGGTGTTCTTCACGAAAGCGCACAGGAGGTGCACCTCGTCGGCGGTCTTTAACTCGCGGTCGAGTTCGGTCCAGAGGTTCGATTCCTCGGGCGCGTTGGTAAAAAGGGCACTCGAATGGAACGGAATCTCCGGCATCTGGGGAGGGCTGGCCAGCTTGGTGTCGAAGATGGCGTACAACAGTTCTTCGCTGTCGATGGCCTCCTCAGCGCCCAGGGCCGAAGTCAGCCGGTTGATCAAGGCCAGCCGGTCGGCCGGCTTCGACATCTCGCGGAGCCTTTGCTCGAGGATACTGGCGATGCCGTGGGAGACCGCAGCCTGGTAGCGGTGGGAGACTTCCTCGCTCGCGCCGTCGGCAATCTGGAAGCCGGCGGTCGGGTAGGCGGCTTCTTTCCGGCGCAGCTCGTCGCGCACCCGGGCAGATAGGGGAGTCTCGTAGTAGCCGAAGGGCAGCGTGGAGTCGTCGGGGTGGTGGCTCACAGGGCGTCCACCACCAGCTTCAGCGCCGGGACGTCGGCCGGGGTCCAGGTCAGCTCGGTGGCCTCGGCGGCGGTTACCCACCGGGCCTCGTCATGATCGCTGAGCTGCGGGCTGCCCGAGGAGATCGTGCACCAGAACGTGGTTAGTTCGATGGTGGCAAAGTCATACTCGTGCGTCGTGGTGGTGACTTTTGAGCCCACCTCGGCGGTAATGGACAGCTCCTCGCGGATTTCGCGCGCGAGTGCCTGCTCTGGGGACTCGCCGGCCTCGATCTTGCCGCCGGGGAACTCCCAGTAGCCGGCAAGCGACTTGCCGGGGGCTTTGCGGCACGCCAAGATCCTGTCCTCGGCGCGGAAGACCGCGCCCACAACTCGTATGACAAAGCTCATTCCTACATTATGAACATCTGCCGGACACGCAGGTGGGTTAGTGGTAAATCCGCTGGGTACTGCGGAGTTTTTGCTACCCCCGGCCGTCCTTGGAGTTGCGTTCGAGAATGAAAGCGATGACCAGCGCGAGCGCCGTCGTGGAATCGACACAAAAACACCCAAAAACAATCGGACATCGGTTATTTTCACGCGAAGGGTCAGCTAGTTGTTGGTTGGACTGCCGTGTTTGCTGGTGCGGAGTAGGCTTGCCAGTGAGCACATTCAGAAGTTTACGTTGGATTCCAACGTGCTGGACTTAAGGAGAAACCAATGTCTGCTCAAGCTACGGAACGCGTAGAAAACGGCAAGGTCGCCCTGATGATCGGTGGCGGTCAGGGAATCGGTGAGGCGGCTATCAAGCGCCTGCACCGGGATGGCTTCCGCGTTGCGGTGGGGGACCTGAACCTGGACACCGCGCAGAAGGTCGCGGAAGATCTGGGCGGTGAGGCCGCAGGTGCCATCGCCATCGAGGTCAACGCGGCGGACCGGGACTCGGTCTACGCGGCGGTGGACCAGACGGTGGAAAAGCTCGGCGGCTTTGACGTCATCATCAACAACGCCGGCATCGCGCCGCAGATCGATATTCTCGACGTGACCGAAAAGGACATCGACACCATCTACGACATCAACGTCAAGGGTGTTATCTGGGGCATCCAGGCGGCAGCCAAGAAGCTGCGCGAGCTGGGCCACGGCGGCAAGATCATCAATGCCACGTCCCAGGCCGGTGTGAAGGGCAACCCGGGTATCCCGCTGTACACCTCCACCAAGTTCGCCATCCGTGGCCTGACCCAGACCACGGCCCAGGACCTGGCTGACGACGGCATCACCGTCAACGCCTACGCCCCGGGCATCGTCCGCACCCCGCTGATGAAGAAGCTCGCCCAGGACCTGGCGCGCAGCAACAACCAGCCGGAGGAGTGGGGCTGGGAGCAGTTCACTAAGAACATCACTCTCAAGCGCCTGTCCGAGGTCGAGGACGTCGCCAAGGCGATTTCCTTCCTGGCCGGCGAGGACTCGGACTACGTCACCGGCCAGACCCTAGTGGTCGACGGCGGCATGGTCTTCCATTAAAAGGCCACGCCACTGCGGAAAATCGCATTAGCAAACGGAGTAGTCTCCCCAGTGCGCACGATGAACCGGCACTCCGCGAGCCGGTTCTTCAGTGTTTCGTGAGTGGTCTCCCGGACGGGCACGTTCGGGAGTAGCTCGCGGATTTCGCGTGGGGTGCTGTCCGCAATCGCGACGGCCTCCACCACCACCTCGTTGAGGATGGCGCGGGCGACGTCCGCGAAGCTCGGCACGCCGAAGACGAGGCTCAAATCGATGACCTTCACGCCGTCCGGAAGCGGCAGGCCGCAGTCGCCGATGGCGAAGGTGTCGGTGTGGCCCAGGCGGCTAATCGCCCGGGTCAGCTCGGGGTTTAGAATTCCTTGTTTACGCATGTTTTTATACCTCTGGTAGTTCCGCGTCCAAGCCGGGGTAGGACGGCTGGGCGCCAGCGGACAGGGCGGCAAAAGCGCCGACGCGGGCGGCGTGCCGGGCGGCATCGGTAAGCGATGCCCCGGCCAGCAGGCGGGCTACCAGCGCGCCCGTGAAGGCGTCGCCGGCGCCGGTGGTATCCACCGCGTGGATGCGCGGGGTGGGGATGTCCGTCAGACCGGAACCATCGCCCACCAGGGCGCCCTGGGCGCCCAGCGTCAGCACGACGCTGGTGAAGCCGACGCCCAGCAGCGCCTGGACCAAGTCGTGCGGGTCCGCCGAGGCCACCGGCGCGCCCAGCTGGGCCAGCACCAGGTCGGCCTCGTGTTCGTTGACCACCAGCGGGTCCGCGCGCAGCAGGCTGTCCCGGTCGACCTCAATGACCGGCGCCAGGTTGACCACCAGGCGGTGGGCGTGGCGGGCGGCGGCGGCGAAGCCTTCGGCGGGAATTTCGCCTTGGAGCAAGACGATGTCGGCTGCCGCCACCGCCGCCGAGTGCGCGTCGACGTAGCCGCCGTCCACGGTGGTGTTCGCGCCGGGGATGACCACGATGGTGTTCTCCCCGTCCGCGCTGACCGTGATAACCGCCAGCCCCGTCGTCGTGGAGGAACAGGTTGCTACATGCACCAGGTTTACGCCGCTGCTTTTCAGGTGGCTCATCGCTGGGGCGGAGTAAGGGTCGTCGCCCACCGCGCCGACGAAGTCCACCTGCGCGCCCTGCAACGCCGCGGCCACGGCCTGGTTAGCACCCTTGCCTCCGGCCAGGATGCTGCCGCCGCTGCCCAGGAGGGTCTCGCCCGGGTGTGGGTGGCGGTCTACGCCCACCATGAGGTCGGCGTTGATGGAGCCCACGACGGCCAGGCGGCCGGGCTGGGCGGCAGCGGTGGACGGGGTGCTGGTCGGTTCAGTCATTATTTGTATTCCGCTACGTTCTGCTTGGTGACGGTGACAACTTCGACCGGGATTTCGGTTTCCGGGTCCTCGCCGTTCAGGATAGCAGCGGCCTGCTCCACGGCCTTGGCGCCGAGCTCGTCCGGCAGCTGGGCGATGGTGCCTGCCAACGTGCCGTCCTCGATGGCCTTGATTCCGTCCTCGGTGCCGTCGAAGCCGAAGACCTTGACCTCCTTGCCGGCCTTAGCACCCAGGGCCTCGATGGCGCCGAGGGCCATCTCGTCGTTCTCGGCGAAGACGGCCTTGACGTTCGGGTGGGCCTGCAGCAGGTTGGTGGTCACGTTCAGGCCCTCGGTGCGGTCGAAGTTCGCGGTCTGCTTGGCCGCGACCTTAATCTTCGGGTACTTCTTTAAGCCCTTCTCGAAGCCCTCGCCGCGGTCGCGGGAGGCCGAGGAGCCGGAAATACCCTGCAGGACGAGGATCTCGCCTTCCTCGCCGATGGATTCAGCCAGGGCATCGGCGGCCTGCTCGCCGCCGGCGACGTTATCGGAGGCCACAAACGAGGCAACCTCGCCGGCGCTGGAGGAGCGGTCCACCGCCACGACCGGGATGTCCGCGGCGTTGAGCGACTGGACGGCCGAGCCCACAGCGTCGGAGTCCGTCGGGTTGACAATCACCACGCCGGCGCCGGAGGTCTCCGCGTTCTTCAGCTGGTTGGTCTGGGTGGACGCGTCGTCGGAGGCGTCCTGGATATCCAGGTTGATGCCCAGCTCGTCGGCCTTTTCTTGGGCGCCGTCGCGCAGCTCGACGAAGAAGGGGTTGGTCTGGGTCGACAGCGCCAGAGTGACGTTGTCGCTGGCGGCCTCGCCGCGGTTGCAGGCGGCAACCGACAGCGTCAGCGCGGCGACGGAGGCCACGGCCAGAGACTTGCGGACAAGGGTGCGGGTCCGGGATGCAGACATGAGTTTTCCTTTACTTTTCGTGCGGCGGCGGGGTAGTTTTCGCGCGCCGCCGGGGGGAGGGGGAGGGTATTTAGTTAGCGGTCTTGTTACGGATGACGTCGAAGCCCACGGCCAGCGCGATGACCAGGCCGATGACAATCTGCTGCCAGAAGGAGGAGACGTTGAGCAGGTTCAGCCCGTTGCGGATGACGGCTAGCAGCAGCGCGCCGACCAGGGTGCCGGTGGCCTTGCCGGCGCCGCCGGCAAGCGATGCCCCACCGATGACCACCGCCGCAATCGCGTCCAGCTCGTAGCCCACGCCCGCTTGCGGCTGCGCCGAGGTCAGACGGCCGGCCATGACCAGGCCGGACAGCGCGGCGAAGAGGCCGGATAGGCCGAAGACGGCGACCTGGAGCTTTCGGACCGGCAGGCCGGACAGGCGCGCGGCCTCCAGGTTGCCGCCGATGGCGTACATGGAGCGCCCCAGCACGGTGCGCTCCAGGATGAACCAGCACACCAGGCCGGCGATGACCATCATCACGATCGGGATGGGCACCCCGGCCACGGTCGAGCCCATCCAGTTGACGGCGTCGGCGGTGGGCATCGGCGAGCCTTGAGAGATGACCAGGGTGGCGCCGCGGGCGATCGACATCATGGCCAGGGTGGCGATGAACGACGGGATCTTGCCCCAGGCCGTCGCCATGCCGCAGATGACACCGGCCAGCAGGCCGGTGAGCAGGCCGAGGATCAGCGTGACCAAGCCCGGCAGGCCGGTGTTGACGAAGAAGGAGGCCGAGACCATCGCGCCCAGGGCGGCGACGGAGCCCACCGACAGGTCGATGCCGGCGGTGATGATGACAAACGTCATGCCGAAAGCCAGGATGGCCACGGTGGCGGCCTGGATGCCGATGTTGACCAGGTTGTTAACGGTTAGGAAGTGCGGGGTGGCGATGAAAAGCGCCACGCACAGGACGATGAGTCCGACGAGCGCGCCGTTGTTCATCATCCAGTTGGATACCCGGTGCCAGCGGCTCGGGCCCGTCGGGGTGCCGGTGGGCGCGCTGGCGGCGGTAGCGGTGGTGGTCATGAGGCGATCTCCTCAAAGTCGTGGGGGTTTTCGGTAATCGTGCTGGTGACGTTGGATACGGCGAGGGTCATGACCTCGTCCTGGGTCGCGGTCGGCGGTAGCTCGCCGGCGATTTTTCCGCCGGAGGCCACCAGCACCCGGTCGGACATGCCCAGCACCTCCGGCAGGTCGGAGGAGGCCATCAGGACGGCTCCGCCGGCGGCGGTGACCTCGTTGATGATGCGGTAGATTTCCACCTTCGCGCCGACGTCGACGCCGCGGGTGGGCTCGTCCAGCAGCAGCACGCGGGAGCCGGCCAGCACCCAGCGGCCGAAGACGGCTTTTTGCTGGTTGCCGCCGGACAGGTCCCGGATGGGCTGGTCGATGTCGGCCATGCGGATGCGCAGCTTCTCGGCCACCTCGCGGGCGCGGGCCTTCTGGCCGCGCCGGTCGGCGAGCCCGGCCTTGCTGGTCTTATTCAGCGTCGCCAGGCCGAGGTTCTCGCCGATGGTGGCGTCCAAGATGAGCGCCTGGGACTTGCGGTCCTCGGGCACGTGCCCGATGCCGGCGCGGATGGCGGCGGCGATATCGCCCAACTTGAGCGGGCTGCCGGCCACGCGGACCTCGCCGGAATCCACCTTGTCCGCGCCGGCGATGGCCCGGATGATCTCCGTGCGGCCGGCGCCGACCAGCCCGGCTAGGCCGACGACCTCGCCGGCGTGGACGTCGAAGCTGACGTCTGCGAAGCTGCCCTGCGTGGAAAGCCCCCGCACGCTGAGCAGGGCCTCGCCGGGTGTTTCCGCCTCGCGCGGGTACTGGTTGTCGATGTCGCGGCCAACCATCAGGCGGACCAGCTCGGCCTCCGGGGTGCCCGGGCCGACCTCGGCGACGACGTTGCCGTCGCGCAGCACGGAGATGGAATCCGCGATCCGGGCCAGCTCCTCCAGGTGGTGGGAGATGAAGACCATCCCGACGCCCTTGGCGCGCAGATCCTCGACCACGGCGAAGAGCTGGTCGACTTCCTTGCCGGTCAGTGCGGCGGTGGGCTCGTCTAGGATGAGCAGGCGCGCGTTCATCGACAGCGCCTTGGCGATTTCCACCAGCTGCTGGCGGGCGATGCCCAGCTCGCCGACGGGCGTGTCCAGGTTAACGTCCAGGCCGATGAGCCGCAGGGCGGCCGCCGCCTCGTTGCGCAGGTACTTCTTGTTGACCAGCCCGAAGCGCGACGGCGTGCGGCCCAGCATGATGTTTTCGGCCACGGACATCGTCGGCACCAGGTTGAGCTCCTGGTGGATGGTGGCAATGCCCAGCGCCTCCGCCGCCTTCGTGTTCGGCAGCTGGACCTCCGCGCCGTCGACGAGGACGCGGCCGGTATCCGGCTGGTAGACGCCCGACATCATCTTGATAAGCGTCGACTTGCCGGCGCCGTTTTCGCCCAGCAGCGCGTGCACGTGGCCCGCGCGCACGTCAAGGCTGACGTCGCGGATGACGTTGACGGGTCCGAAGGATTTGTTGATTCCTTCTAGCCGCATGATGACCGGGTGGTTCATCGCGGCACCTCCTGGAGATAGTGTTCGGTGGATTGACGGGTGATAAGCCGGGTTGGCAGGGTCACGTCTGGCGGGGACATGCCGGACAGGGCGGCGACCAGGGCATCGGCGGCGCGGTAGCCCAGTTGGGTCACGTCCTGGTCGATGACAGAAAGCGGCGTGGGCTGGACCCGCATGTAGTCCAGGTCGTCGAAGCCCACCAGCGCCAGCTGCTTGCCGATGAGCACCTTCTCTCGGTGGCAGTACTCCAGCGCGCCGAGGGTCATCATGGAATCGCCCGCGATGACCGCCGTGCACCCGACCTCCCGCAGCTCCCGCGTGCCGGTAATGCCCTGCGAGACCTCGAAGCCGCCCTGGAAAACATGCTCGCTGCCGATGCCCACGCGCTCTGCCGCCGCACTAAAGGCCGCCCGCCGCTCCGCGCCGGTGGACAGCTCCTCCGGGCCGGCCAGGTAGCCGACGCGCCGGTGCCCGCGCACGTAGAGCAGCTCCACCGCCGCCGTGATGCCGGGCTCCGGGTCGGAGACCACCGTCGGCAGGTCGGATCCGGCAAGGGAGCGGTCGATGAGCACGACCGGCGTGCCCGCCGCCTTGACCATGTCGAGCAGGGAGAGAGCGTCCGCGGTGGGGACGACCAGCATGCCGTCCACGTTCTGCTGCGACAGTGTGGTCACCGCGTCGCGCAGCCGGCTCGAGTCCTCCGAGTAGGAGGTGATGATGGTGGCGAGGCCGTTGGCGGTCGCGCGGGCCTGGACCGCGTCGGCCATGGTGGCGAAGTAGGGGTTGAGCAGCGTCGGGATGACCAGGCCCAGCGTGTAGGTGCGCGCGGTGCGCAGCCCGCGAGCCTGGATATTCGGGTGGTAGTTGAGCGCCTGGGCCGCCCGCTCCACGCGCTGGCGTGTGGCCGCGGAGATGGAGTCCTTGCCAGCCAGCGCGCGGGAGGCCGTGGACACCGAGACCCCCGCGGCTAAGGCGACGTCTTTCAGGTTGGCGCTGTGGGCAGGCATGGTAGGGGCGGACCTTCTTCCCGGTCGGAGAGGAGGGGTGCAAACGATTGCTGCAAACGTTTGCATTGGGCTGTGTGGCTAAATTTATGGCGTCAGGCCTTGCCCCGTCAAGTGCTCCCGCTCGCCTTTTGCCGCTGGCGCAGGTCGCGCCACTAAACTTGGGAGAATGACTAGCAGTTCCTACCACGTCGTCATCATGGGCGTCTCCGGCTCCGGCAAGACCACCGTCGGCCACAACGTCGCCGCGCTGACCGGTAACGCCTACCGCGACGGCGACGACATGCACCCAGCCGAAAACATCGCCAAGATGTCCGCGGGCATCCCGCTCAACGATGCCGACCGCTGGCCCTGGCTCACCGCCATCGGCACCTGGCTGGCCGAGCAGCCTAGCGGCACCATGATCGGCTGCTCCGCGCTCAAGCGGTCCTACCGAGACCTGTTGCGCGAGCACTGCCCCGATGTCGTGTTCGTGCACGTGGCCGGGGAATTCGGCGTGCTGGCCGAGCGCATGCAGCACCGCGCCGGCCACTTCATGCCGGCCTCGCTGTTGCAGTCGCAGTTCGACACGCTCGAGCCCCTAGAAGCCGACGAGGTCGGTGCCGTCTTCGACGTCGACCAGCCGGAAGAAGAAATCGCCCGCCAGGTGGCGGACTACCTGGCTGCTTGAACGTAGCCAGTTAAACGCAGCCAGCCACACATCGTGGGATTTCCCCGCTAGGTGAAACACCGCGGGATTTCCCCGATGTGTTAGAACGCCGCGGCAACTCCGAAGAGCACTAGCGCGAGGACGAAGCCGATCACGCTGATGAGCATCTGGTTGACGGTCCAGGTGCGCAGCGTGGTGGCCACGTCCATGCCCATCAGGCGACCGACCAGCCAGAAGCCCGAGTCGTTGACGTGGCTGCCGAAGACCGAGCCGGCCGCCGTCGCCAGCACGATGAGCGCGAGCTGGACCTCGTTGAAACCGCCGGCCTCGACCGCCGGGACCATCAGCGCGGCGGCGGTGGTCAGCGCGACCGTCGCCGAGCCCTGCACCAGGCGCAGTGCCACGGCGATGAGGTAGCAGGCCAGAATCACCGGGATGCCGATACCCGACAGTGAATCCGCCAGCGCATCCCCGATACCGGAGGTGCGCAGCACCCCGCCGAACATGCCGCCCGCACCGGTAATGAGCACCACCGAGCAGATGGGCCCCAGCGAGGACTCCATGGTCTTTTCGATGACGTTCTTGTCCACCCCGCGGCGCAGGCCCAGGATTGCCATCGCGGCGAAGGTGGTAATCAGCAGCGCGATGGGGGTCTGGCCCACCATGATGAGCACCTGCGCCCAGGTGGCCTCGGCATCGATGGTGCCGGCCGCCGCCAGCGTGCTCAGCCCCGTGTTGCAGAAGATCAGCACCAGCGGGATGAGCAGCACCGAAATCACCGCCGCTGGGGAGACCGGGCGGTTGGGCATCTCGGCTTCCTTCACGGCCGGTCCGGTGAGCATTTCTGTCACGTCGAAGGGGAATTTCTTACCCAGAAACAGGCCCAGGCGGTAGCCGGAGAAGTACCACGTCGGGATAGCGATCAGCAGGCCGAGCGCCAAAATGAGCCCGATGTCCGCGTTGAAAAACTCCGTGGCCGCGACCGGGCCCGGGTGCGGCGGCAGGAAGACGTGGGTGACAGAGAAAGCGCCGGCGGCCGGGATCCCGTAGGCGAGCACCGGGCCGTTGAGCCGGCGCGCCACCGCGAAGATGACCGGCAGCATGACCACCAGGCCCGCGTCGAAGAAGATGGGGAAGCCCATGATCAGCGAGGCGATCCCCAGCGCCAACGGCGCGCGGTCTTCGCCGAACCGGGCCACTAGGGCATCGGCAAGCGATTTCGCGCCGCCGGAGGCCTCCACCAGCCGCCCTATCATCGCGCCCAGGCCGACCAGAAGCGCCACCGACGCCAGCGTGCTCCCGAAGCCATCCGTCATCGTCTCGACCACCCCGGCGATGGGCAGCCCCGCCGCCAAGGCGGTCAGCGCCGACACCGTTACCAGCGTGACGAAAGCGTGCACGCGGAAATAGATGACCATCACCAGAATCAGCGCGATGGCCGCCACCGCGATGCCCAACAGCGGGCCCGCGCCCAGCGTCGGCTCCCACGTCTCCATTGTCTCCATAGGGACAAACCTCTTTTCCTCTGTGGTTTGTGTCGTTAGGGGGAAGGCTCCGCTCGCTGTGGGCGGGCGCGGGGCCAATAACTCAAGTTAACACGCACACCCCCGCGTTCAGGGTGTCGGTGCGTTTGGGAAACAACACACCGGCGGGATTTGCTTTTTGAGTCCGCGGCGTGCGGGTTGCTAAATTCAGGTGTATCTACCGCAGGGCGGCGCCCTAGTTGATCTCTAGTTGACGCTGACGCAATCGAAGAGTGCAAGGAGAGAACATGTCCAAACTAGGAGCCCTACTCGCGCCCGGGGCCGTGGAACTGGACGCGCCCGCCGCGGACTGGCGCGCCGCGGTGACCCGCGCCGGCCGCCTGCTGGAGGCCAGCGGTTCCGCCACCGCCGACTACACCCAAGCGATGATCGAGACCGTGGACAACAACGGGCCCTATATCGTCGTCGCGCCCGGCTTCGCCTTCGCCCACGCCCGCCCCTCGGAGGCGGTCCGCCACACCGCGATTAGCTGGGTGCGCCTGGCCGAGCCCGTCCGCTTCGGCCACGGCACCAACGACCCGGTCACCCTGGTCGTGGCCCTGGCCGCCCGCGACGACTTCGCCCACACCCGCGCCATGAAGGAACTGGCCCGCGTGCTCGGCGATGCCGACAAGCGCGAACTCCTCGACGTCGTCACCTCCGAAGGGCAGCTGCGCAACGTCTTGGACGGTTACGTGCCCACCGCCGCTGCGAACGCCATCGCCATGCGCCGCGAGCGCGAGGAGCGAGAGTCCCAAGAAGCCGCTGCGGCCGCCGCGCCCGGCACGGCGGGCTCAGCCGCCGCAACCGGCGGCCCCGCCACGCGCCCCGACGGCGCCGTCGAGAGCAAGGGCAAGATACTTACCGTCTGCGGCAACGGGCTGGGCACCTCGCTGTTTTTGAAGAACACTCTGGACGGCGTGTTGGGCGAGTGGGGCTGGTCGCCGTATTTCACCGTCGAGGCCACCGACACCATCTCCGCGAAGGGGCGCGCCAGCGAGGCCGACGTCCTGCTGACCTCCGGCGAAATCGCCGCTGGCTTAGGCGATGTGGGGGTGCCGGTCTACGTCATCGACAATTTCACCTCCGCCGCGGAGCTCGACCGCGCGCTCCGCGAAATCTATGACATCCCCGCCGCACAGGAAGGCCGGTAGAAGCACATGAACATCCTGGTAGACGCCGCTAACTTCGTGGTCAATGAGATCCTGGCCGTGCCGGCGTTCCTCATCGGCATCATCACCGCCATTGGGCTTAGCGCGCTGGGCCGGGGCATCGGCCAGGTGCTGGGCGGGGCGATTAAGGCCACGCTCGGCTTCCTGCTTATCGACGCCGGCGCCGGGCTGGTCACCGCCTCCCTGGAGCCGCTCGGCGTCATGATTACCGGCGCGACCGGCGCGCACGGGGTGGTGCCGACTAACGAGGCCATCGTGGGCATCGCCCAGCAGCAGTTCGGCAGCCAGGTCGCCTGGGTGATGATCCTGGGCTTCGTGGTCTCCCTGCTGCTGGCCCGGTTGACGCCGCTGCGGTACGTTTTCCTGACCGGCCACCACGTGCTGTTCATGGCCACCCTGCTAACGATGGTCTTCGCCCCCGCCGGCTACCCCGCCTGGGTGGTCATCGTCTTCGGCGCCGCCCTCCTGGGCATCCTGATGGTCTCCCTGCCGGCCATCGCGCACCCGTGGACCCGGCGCATCACCGGCGACGACTCCGTAGCAATTGGCCACTTCGGCACCGCCGGCTACGTGGCCGCGGGCGCGGTGGGCAAGCTGGTCGGCGGCAAGCGTCGCCCGTCCGCCTCCACCGAGCAGCTCCACCTGCCGGAGGGCCTGCGCTTCCTGCGCGACTCCATGGTCGCAACGGCGCTGTCGATGGCCCTGATGTACATCGTGCTCGCCCTGCTGTTTCTGGCCCGCGCCGGCGACGCGGCCTTCGCCGCCTTCGAGAACGGCGCGACCGGGGTGGGCAACTACCTCATGCAGTCGCTGACCCAGGGCCTGCAGTTCGGCGTGGCCGTCGCCGTCATCCTGTTTGGCGTGCGCACCATCCTGGGCGAGCTCGTGCCCGCCTTCCAGGGTATTGCCGCCAAGGTCGTGCCCGGCGCCATCCCGGCCCTCGATGCCCCCATCGTCTTTCCGTACGCCCAAAATGCCGTCCTAGTCGGATTCCTGACTTCGTTCGCCGGCGGGCTGGTCGGCCTGGCGGTCCTGTCGCTGTGGCTGGGCCCGGCCTTCGGGGCCGCACTCATCCTGCCCGGTCTCGTCCCGCACTTTTTCACCGGCGGCGCCGCGGGTGTGTACGGCAACGCCACCGGTGGGCGGCGCGGCGCGGCCGCCGGCGGCTTCGTCAACGGCCTGCTCATCACCTTCCTGCCGGCCTTCCTGCTGGGCGTTTTGGGATCCTTCGGCTCGGCGAACACCACCTTCGGCGACGCCGATTTCGGCTGGTTCGGCATGCTCATCGGCTGGGCGTCCGAGGCCGGCGGGGTAGTGGGCCTTGTCCTGGTCGGCCTCGTCGGTTTGGCCGTGCTGGCCCTTGGCTGGTTCTGCCAGGTCCGGCTCGTCGATGGCCACTGGGATCCCACCCCGCACCGGCCCGCGCCGACCGTGCACGACGAGGCAGCTACCGATGCCGGGGCCGACGCCCGCCGCGGCACCTGGCGGCACTACCCGCGTATCACTCCGCCCGCGGGAGCGCCGACGCCGCCCGCACCCCGGAACTAACCCCGTTCTAACCCCCTCCTTACTTGCGGGGGTGTGCCGACGGGCGTGCAATTAAAGGCATGAGCCTCGACGTCAACACCGCCCTGATCGATCGCGTGGCCGCGGCCAGCGATGCCTCCCACTTCCTGTTCACCCCGCAAGCCGTCATCGAAGCCAGAAACGCCGATGACGTCGCCGCCGCCTTCCGCGCCGGGCGCGCTAACAACATCCCCGTGACCCTGCGCTCCGGCGGCACCTCCCTGGCCGGCCAGTCCGCCGGCGACGGCTACCTAGTGGACGTGCGCAAGCACTTCCGCGGCATCGAGGTCCTCGATGGCGGCGAGCGCGTGCGCGTCCAGCCGGGCGCCACGGTCCGCCAGGTCAACGCCCGCCTGGGGCTCTACGGCCGCAAGCTGGGCCCGGACCCGGCCAGCGAGTCCGCTGCCACGATGGGCGGTGTGATCGCCAACAACTCCTCCGGCATGGCCTGCGGCACCGAGCTGAACACCTACCGCACCCTGGAATCGATGACCCTGGTCCTGCCGTCCGGTACCGTCCTGGATACCGCCTGCCCAGACGCCGACCAGCAGCTGGCCCAGCAGGAGCCCGAGCTTTTCGAGACCCTCCAGCGCCTGCGCCGCCGTGTGGTGGACAACCCGGCGTCGGTGGAGAAAATCACCAAGCACTTCAGCCTGAAAAACACCATGGGCTACGGCCTGAACTCCTTCCTGGACTATGAGACCCCAGCGAAGATCCTGGAGCACCTCATCATCGGCTCGGAGGGCACCCTGGCCTTTATCGCCGAGGCCGTCTTCCGCACCGTGCCGATCGCCCGCCTGACCACCACCTCCGTGGCCGTCTTCCCAGACGTGGACGCCGCTACCCGCAGCCTGCCGGATCTGCTAGATACCGGCGCGGCCACCCTGGAGCTGATGGACTCGGCCTCCATCCGCGTGGGCCGCACCTTCGACAAGGTCCCGGAGGCCATCACCGGCTTCGACGTCGACTCCCAGGCCGCCCTGCTCATCGAGTACCACGCCGACAGCGAGGACGAAATCAACGCCAAGGAGCAGGCCGGATCGAAGCTGCTGGCCGAGCTCAACCTCCAGTCCCCGGCGCAATTTTCCGCCGATGCCGCCACCCGCACCGCCGCCTGGAACTTCCGCAAGGGCCTCTACGCCCAGGTCGCGGAGGCCCGTCCGTCGGGCACCACGGCGCTGCTGGAGGACATCGTCGTGCCGGTCGCCGACCTGGCGGACGCCTGCGCCGGCCTGCAGGACATCTTCGCCCGCTACTCCTACGACGACGCCGTCATCTTCGGCCACGCCAAGGACGGCAACATCCACTTTCTGCTCACCGACCGCTTCGAGGGCGACGAGGCCATCGGCCGCTTCAACAACTTCAACGAGGACATGGTCTCCCTGGTGCTGGAGGCCGAGGGCAACCTCAAGGCCGAGCACGGCACCGGCCGCGCGATGGCGCCGTATGTGCGTCGCCAGTACGGCGACGAGCTCTACGCCGTCATGCAGGAGCTCAAGCGTGCCTGCGACCCGGGCAATACCATGAACCCGGGCGTCATCCTCGACGACGACCCAGACGCCCACGTCAAAAACATCAAGCTCAACCCGACCGTCGAGGAAGAGATCGACCGCTGCGTGGAGTGCGGCTACTGCGAGCCGGTGTGCCCGTCGCGGGATCTCACGCTCACCCCGCGCCAGCGCATCGTGGTCCGCCGCGCCCGCAAGCGCGCCGAGGAGGCCGGTGATAATGCCACCGTCGCCGAGCTTGACGAGGCCTACCAGTACGAGGGCATCGAGACCTGCGCCGTCGACTCCATGTGCCGCACCGCCTGCCCGGTGGGCATCGACACCGGCAAGTTCATCAAGCGCCTTCGCCGCGAGCAGGCCCAGCCGGTCCTGCAGGCCGGGTGGAAGGCCGCGGCGAAGGGCTGGCCGGTGGTCAGCGAAGGCGCATCGGTAGCGCTGACCGGCGCCCACTTCCTGCCGACCTCCCTGGTCAAGGCCGTCACCGACGTCGGCCGCCGCCTGGTCGGCTCCGACGTCATGCCGCAGTACCAGCCCGAGCTGTCCAAGGGTGGCAAACCCCGCGCCCGCCTGGGCCGCCGCGTCGGCAACAACCGCGCCGCCGTGACCGGCATCTTCCTGCCCGCCTGCGTGAACACCATGTTCGGCCCGCAGGGCGACGGCCCCGGCGCCACCGATGCTTTCGTCAACCTCCTGGAGCGCGCCGGGCTGGCGCTGGAGGTGCCCGGTGGCATCGACAAGCTCTGCTGCGGCACCCCGTGGTCGTCCAAGGGCTTAAGCGAGGGCCACGACGTGATGGAAAAGCGCGTTGTAGACACCGTCGTGCCGCTGACCGACGGCGGGAAGCTGCCCGTTATCGTCGACGCCTCCAGCTGTACCGCCGGCTTCCGCGACCTGCTGGAATCCCACGGTGTCACCGTTATCGATGCCATCGCCTTCACCGCCGAGCACATCCTCCCGGCCCTAGATGTTGCGCACCCCGCCGAGTCCGTCACGCTGCACCCGACCTGCTCCGCCTTCCAGCTGGGGATTATGCCCGACCTGGAAAAGGTGGCCGGTGCCGCCGCGCGCGAGGTCAACGTGCCTACCGCCTGGAACTGCTGCGGCTACGCCGGCGACCGCGGCATGCTCCACCCCGAGCTGACCGCGTCCGCCACCCGCGCCGAGGCCGCCCAGGCCAAGGAACTCGGCGCCCAATACCACGCGTCGACCAACCGCACCTGCGAGCTGGGGCTGACACGTGCGACCGGCTCCGACTATCACCACATTCTGGAGCTGTTGGACAAGGCCAGCTGCTAGGCGTTGGTTTCGGCGTAGGCTGGCTCCCGTACGCTTTAGTGAACCGGAAGGAGCCAGCCCATGGCAGTAGGGGACATCGTTAGCGGCTACGACGGGATCCGTGAGAAGCAGGAGACGCTGTACGTTGACCTGCACCAGCACCCCGAGCTCAGCATGGAAGAGGAGCGCACCCGCGGGATCATCGCGGACAAGCTGCGCGAATTCGACTACGACGTCGTGGAGGTCGGCGGCGGTGTCGTCGGTGTCCTAGAAAACGGCGACGGTCCCACCGTGATGCTGCGCGCCGACTTCGATGCCCTGCCCATCCAGGAGGACACCGGCCTCGACTATGCCTCCACCGTCGACGGCGTCATGCACGCCTGCGGCCACGACTCCCACGTCGCCGCGCTCATGGGCGTGGCCGCCCTCATGAAGGACGCCACCGATGCCTGGTCCGGCACCCTGGAAGTCCTCTTCCAGCCCGGCGAGGAAACCGCCGAGGGAGCGCAGTCCATGGTGGACGCCGGCGTGGTGGACAAGGTCGCCAAGCCGGACGTCATGCTGGGCCAGCACGTTTTCTGCAGCGTGGTGCCCGCCGGCAGCGTGGCCATCAAGCCGGGCCCGGTGCTCTCGACGGCCACCAGCGTGACCGTCAAGGTCTTCGGCGCCGGCTCTCACGGGTCCATGCCGCACCTGAGCGTCGACCCGGTGGTGCTGGCTAGCTCGATCGTCATGCGCCTGCAGACCATCGTCTCCCGCGAGCTCAACCCGAGCGAGTTCGGCGTGGTTACCGTCGGCTCCGTTCAGGCCGGTTCCAAGGCCAACGTCATCCCGTTTGATGCCACCCTGAAGATCAACATCCGCGCCTACGACGAGGACGTGCGCGACAAGATCATCGCCGCCATCGAGCGGATCGTGAAGGCCGAGTGCGAGGCCGCGCGCTCGCCGAAGGAGCCGGAGTTCAGCTTCTCCGACCGTTACCCGCTTACCGACAACGACGCCGACGTCACCGCCCGCGTGCGCGAGGCCTTCGAGGAACACCTGGGCAGCGACCGCGTCCAGGACGCCGACCGGTTTACCGCCTCTGAGGACTTCTCCGTGGTCGCCGACGCCTTCGGCACCCCGTACTGCTACTGGGTTTTCGGCGGCGGCAAGGAGGGCGAGGAGCTGCCGAACCACAGCCCGTTCTTCGCGCCTGTCCAGCAGCCGACGCTGCAGACCGGCACCGAGGCCCTTATCACCGCCGCTTACGCCTGGTTGGGCAAGTAGTTGCCCCGCCGCGGTTGCGGGGTTGTGGGGTCTGCCTTAGTGTGTGGGGCATGAGATCGGGGGATTGTTTTTCTAGGTTCGTGGCTGCCGTGACCCAGCCTGGCATTGAGATCGTGGAGGGTGCTTGGCACGCCGATTGGGATGCCGAGCGCGCGGCCGCTGGCTCTGGTCGTGACGAGCTGGAGCGTCTCTTCGACTTGGCTGGCGTGTTTTTCGGTCCGGTCAGGCAGGCCCGCCGCCAGCGTCGGGTGCGCGCGAATGCCGCCCGCCACGGCCACTGCCTGCCCGTGCTCGACGTGTTGCGTGGGGTACTGCGGCGGGTGAAAAACACAAACGATGCCTGGCGCATCATGGAGGAGTTATCTGCCCAGCCGGTTGATGCCAAGGCAATGGCCGCCACGGCCCGCCGCAAAATTCAGGAGGCCCGGCCTGCCCTGACGCCGCAGCCGGGGGTGATCTACCGGCGTTCGGCGGAGGGGTTGTGGTCGATGCGTCTTATCGCCGATGCTGGCCTCGTCGCCGATATCAAAGCTCAAGTCCGCACCGTCGAGGATGCGCGCGCGGTTTTCACCAGCGGCGACGGGGAAGCTGCCGGGGCCGGTGATGGGGTCGGTGCCGGCGGTAGGTGCCGCGGCGGGGTACGCGCGTCGGTTACCACTAATGTGGTGGTTAATCTCAAGGATTTCGGGCACTTGGTTGGTGGCAAGGATGCCGCGGATATTACCGTGCAGCTGACCAACGGCGCGGTGATCAGTGGTGCGGAGTTGGTGACTCGGGCGTTTGAGCAGGTTGGCTACGTTGGGGTTTTCGATCCGGTGGTCGGCCCGGTTAATTGTTACCGGGATGTGCGTTTGGCCTCGTGGAAGCAGCGGCGCTTGGCGTTGATGGAGCATCCGGTGTGTGCGTGGCCGGAGTGTTTGGCTGGTGCGGATGAGTGCCAGGTTCATCATTTGGAGTCGTGGGACTCGGGTGGTCCGACGAACGCGGCGAACCTGGCGACGTTGTGCCCGCACCATAACGGTGCCAATGAGGATGGGCCGGGCCCAGCGCAGGCTAGGGGCCGGATGGCTAGGGTCGGCGGCCGGGTGGTGTGGATACCACCCGAACGCGTGCCGGCCTAGTCCGCCGGCGGCTGATCTGGTGGCAGACGCGCAGCAAACACCAGGAACACGCGAGTAGGCGTCCACGGTTGAAGACCGTGAACGCCCATTCAGCGTGCCTACTCGGCGCGCTTTGTTTGCGCCACCCAGGCACCCAGGTTGCGCGTATGGGTCGCGCGGTTGGATGGTGCAGCTAGGGGGGCGCGCCTAGGTGGTGCGCCCGGGAATCAGTAGGCGACGGCGTCGGTGGAGTTGGGGTGCTTCGCCAGCGGGGTGACGTGGATCTTCATGTACTTGTACATGGGGAAACCGGCGAAGATGTCGTGGAGGGCATCGTTGTCCGGGGCGTCGTAGATGGAGTAGTTGGAGTACTCGCCGACCACGCGCCAGATGCCCTTCATTTTGCCGGCGGCCTGGAGCGAGCCGGAGTACTCCTTTTCGCGAGCTTGGAAATCGGCGACCTCTTCGGGGCTTAGGTGATCGGGGAAGGTGACGTCCATTCGGGCAAGAAACAGCATGGTAGAAAGTCCTTTCCTTGTAGGTTCAGCGGGTAGGTCCAGTGGGTAGTTCAGGGGTAGGTTGCGGATGGTCTATTTAATTGTCGGGGCCCGCGTGCGCGAGGGCACGCGGAAGTTCGTTGCGAGAGCGGATCCCGAGCTTCCGGTAGACCCGCGTCAGGTGGTACTCGACGGTCTTGGTCGACAGGTAAAGCTCCTCGGCGACCTCGCGGTTGCTGGCGCCGTCGGCGACGGCCTTGGCGATCTCCTCCTCCTGCGGGGTCAGCCCGCCGGCGCCGGTGGTGCGCCGCCCCAGGCCGCTGGCGCGGCGCTCCTGGTTGCAGCGCTCGACGAATTCGGGCGCGCCCATCGCAGCGTAGACCTCGCCGGCGCGGCTGAAGATCTCATCGGCGTGGCGCCTCCGGCCCAGGCGGCGCAGGATGCGCCCGTACTCGAACAGGATGCGCGACTGGTAAAAGGGCAGGGGGCGCGACTCGATCATCTCGACGGCATCGGCGAGCTTTTTCAGCCCGGCGGAGGTCTCGCCGCGCTGGATGAGCAAGCCCGCGCGCGGGACGGCCAGTTTGGCGGTAACGGAGAGGATGTCGCTGCCGGCGGCGCGTTCTTCGGCGCGGGAGGTGACCTCTTCGGCGAGGGTGGCATCGCCGGCGTGGAGGAGCTGCTGGGCCCAGATGTCCTCCCAGGGCCAGAACCCGGGCTGGCCGATGTCGACCAGCCGTCCCATCTCGTACAGCGAGCGCCCGAAGCGCACCGCGGCGGGGAAGTCCTTGTTCATGGCGGCCGAGTGCATCTGCGTCATCGCGGAGGGGATGCGCTGAATCAGAAACGCGTCCTGGCTCAGCGTCAGCCGGTTGGTGTAGTCGCGCCCCAGCTCCCGGTCGCCGCGGTAGTGCGCGACGATGGACCCGGTCCACAGTAGCACCGGCTCCAGCACCCTAATGCCGAACTGCTCGGCCCGGGACAGGCCCCGTTCGACGATGCCCAGCGCTCCGTCCAGGTCCCCCATCAGCAGCAGCGCGCGGGCGTGCCAGGCATCCATCCACAGCGCGATGCGTTCGGAGCCTTCCACGTGGTAGGTCGTGCGCAGCAGCTGGCTGGCGGTGACGGGGTCGTCGTGGACGACGGACAGCCAGCCCTGCGTCATCGCGCGCCGGTGGGCCAGGGCCGGGGTTTCGTGCGGCAGGGCGGGTCCGGCGTGGTCGGTGCCGGTCTGGATGGCGTGGGCGAAGGAGGATAGGTAGCGGGCTTCGGCGCTGGGGGCATCGTCGGCGGGGGACCACTGGGCGGTGGTCTGGGCCCAGTCGAGGACCTGCGCGGGGCGCCATTCGTGGAGGTAGTACAAGGTGTGGCGGGCCGCGACGGTGGCGCGCAGGGAGCGGTCCGGGGTGTCGTCGCGCTCGAGCTTCGCCCACGCGCGGTCGAGGACGCCGCGGGCCTCGGTCCGCCGGCCCTCGTGCAGGGCGAGGTAGCCGCGCACCGAGTCCACCCGCGGGTCCGCGCCCGCGGAGTTGAGCAGCGCCGTATACAGCTTGGCTTGTCGGATATCGGAGCCGGCGATGAGCGCCTCGATAGCCAACAGCGTATAGCTTGTCGATGCTTCCTCGCCGTCCGCCAGGTGCGCCGCCAGCCGGTAGGAGTCCGCGGCCGCCCGCCAGCGCCCCGCCTGCCCCAGGGCGGCGCCGCGTTCGGCCAGATCCTGCGGGGCGGTGGAGCCGGCCGATTGGCTGAGGGCGCGGTGGAAGGTGGCGGCGTCGATGTCGTCGCGGGCGGCGTAGTAGTCCGCGGCGCGGGCGTGGAGGCGGCGTGCGCGGGCGGGATCCGTGGTGGAGCGGACAACGGCGCGGTCGGTGGGGTGGCGGAAGTAGACGCTGTGCTGGTGGTCGTCGGTGGCCAGCGCGAGGATGCCCGCCTCCAGGGCGGGTTCCAGGTTGGCGGCGGCCTGCGGATCGAGGCGCTCGATCAGGCCCAGGTCGAGGCTGGAGCGGTGCAGGTGCTCGAGGGCGGCAATCGGCAGCAGGTCGCCCAGGTTACGGCCGTCGATGCGCGCCGCCAGCGCCCCGTGCCACGCCTCCGGCAGGCGGATGAGCGGGTTCGGATCGCGCCAGTGGTCCGGCGCGGCGACGTCGAGGAGCTGGCGGACCAGCGAGGGGCGCCCGCCGGAGACGTGCTGCAGGCTCAGCGCGGACAGCGGTGACAGGTGCACGCCCAGGTGGGTCAGCGCCAGGGACTGGATCTCCTCCGCACCTAGCGGCGGGATGTCGACGACGACGTCGGAGATGGCGCGCAGCCGCGGCATCGGGAGGCGGTTGGTGCCGGAGTGGGTGGCATCGATGGTAAAGACCAGGCACATCGTGCCCACCGTGAGGCGGCGGGCCAGGGTGACCAGCTGCTCGAGAGACTCTGGGTCGGCCCAGTGGGCGTCGTCGATGATGATGAGCGTGGCGGCATCGGGGGTATCCAGCACGCTTTTCAGGCTGGCGTGCGGGTGGCGGGAGCGGGCCAGCAGGCGGGCGCGGATGAGGTCCAGCAGCGGGGTGTCGTCCCAGTCCAGCGCGGCGGCCTGCACCGTGGACCAGCCAGACAGTGACTGGAGGATGCGGCGGGTCAGCTCCGTCTTGCCCGCACCGGCCGGGCCAGAAATGCTGGCAATGAGGCTTTCGCCTGGACCCAACTGGCCCAGGGCTGAAAACAGGTGCCGGCGTGAGTGACGGGAATCACTAGTGGGGTGGGGCATGTGTTCTGAGTCTACCGATTCTGCTCGGGGCCGTGATCGAAGAGTGCACTAGCCCTGATCCCCGCCGGCG
Organism: Corynebacterium sp. 1103A; assembly: GCF_055700955.1. Lineage (NCBI taxonomy): Bacteria > Bacillati > Actinomycetota > Actinomycetes > Mycobacteriales > Corynebacteriaceae > Corynebacterium > Corynebacterium sp. 1103A. The sequence goes on along the minus strand of NZ_JASTTF010000002.1, from coordinate 41,495 downwards.
ACCGGCAGGACCGAGCCGTTGATATAGGAGGCCTCCGGCGAGGCGAGGAAGGCGATCGGGGCGGCCTGCTCGTCCAGGGTCCCGTAGCGCTTGGCCAGCGAGGACTCGATGGTCTGGTCGACGATCTCCTGGTACCAGGCCTTCTCCTGCTCCGTGCCGGGGCCCGGCCCGCGGGGGACCTGCCGCTTCGGCGCCAGCGTGCCGCCGGGCGCGGCCGCGACGACCCGCACGTTGTGGCCGGCCGCCTCCTTCGCCAGGGCGGAGGTCAGGGCGTTGACCCCGCCCTTGGCGGCGGCGTAAGGAACGCGGTTGATTCCGGCGGTGGCCACGGAGGAGACGTTGACGATGGTGCCGCCGCCGGCATCGATAAGCAGGGGCAGCTCCGCGCGCACGGACCACAGGGTGGTAAACAGCGAGCGCTGGATCTCCTGCGCGATCTCGTCCTCGGTGTAGTGCTGGTAAGGCTTAGCCCAGATGGTGCCGCCGACGTTGTTGACGGCGGTATCCACCCCGCCGAGTGCCTCTGCGGCCTTAACGAGCGCGTCCTGGGCCCCGCTGAAGGTCTCCAGGTCGGCTGTGGCGGAGCCGACCGCGCCCAAGGTCAGCTCGCACAGGGACTCGGCGACCTCGTGCACGAGGGGTGAGCGGTCGACTAGGAACACGGAGCCGTTCTCGCGCGCGATGCGCCTCGCTACCGCCCGGCCAATCCCCTGTGCGGCCCCAGTGACCACGACCCTGCGGCCCCGGAAGCGGTCGGGGGTATACAGCTGCGACGTCTCCTCGCCGCCGACGGGGACCTCGCCGGGGCTGGATTGCGTGGAAGACATGGTTTAGGCGGACTCCTTTGCCGTTTCTTTAGCCTTTTCCGCCGTGGTGGACGGGTTGAACTTCTCAAAGTAGAAGTTGCGCGGCGGGGTTTCCTGGCCGTCCAGGTACTTGCGGACGGCCTCGACCATCGGCGGCGGGCCACACAGATAGACGTCGGCGTCGCCGTCGTGCAGGTGCTCGCTGATGTCCATGTGGTCGGTGACGTAGCCGCGGCGCTCGTGGGAGGACTCCGGGTCCGCCACGACGGTGGTGTAGTCGAAGTCCGGCAGCTTGTCGCGGAAGGCATCGAGGCGCTCCAGCTCCACCAGGTCGTGGTCGAAGGTGGCGCCGTAGATGAGGCGGACGGGCACGTCCAGCAGCTCGTCGCGGGAGAGCTTTTCCAGAATGGCCATGATGGGGGCCAGGCCTGTGCCGCCGGCCAGCAGCAGGATGGGATCCAGCGGCTCGCGGAGGAAGAAGGAACCGACGGGGCCGGCCATCGTCAGCCGATCGCCGACGGCGGCGCGCTCGTCCAGGTAGGTCGACATCAGCCCGCCAGGGGTGTGCTTGATGAGGAACGTCGCCAGCTCGTCGGAGACGTCGGAGGAGAAGGAATAGGAGCGGTGCTCGGAGCTGCCCGGCACGGTGATGTTGATGTACTGGCCGGCCAGAAAGTGCAGGGCGGACGGGTCGTCGAGCTTGACGGACAGCTTGAAGGTCGAGTCCGACAGGCGGTCCAAGGCGGCGACCTCGCCGGCAAACTCGCTGACGCCGGTCTTGGCCATCTCCGAGGTGGAGGCGATTTGCACGACCATGTCGGTCAGCGGCTTGGTCTGGCAGGCCAGGATGTAGCCTTCCGCGGCCTCGTCGGGGGAGAGCGCCTCGTCGACGTAGTCGCCCTCGGTGAAGTCGCCGGCGTCGCAGAAGGACTTGCAGGTCCCGCAGGCGCCGTCGCGGCAGTCGAAGGGGATGTTGATGCGGGCCTGGTAGGCAGCATCAGCGATGGTTTCGTTTTCCGCGCAGTCGATGAAGCGCGTGACGCCGTCCTCGAAGGCCAGCGCGACCTTATGCGGTGCAGTCATGATTTCTCACCTTTCCTAGTGTCAGCGGTGGTTTAGACCTGGTAGATGTCCACGACGTGGTGGATGTAGTCGTTTTTGAGCACGATCTTCTTCTTGGCAATCTGGAGGCTGTCCTGGGAGGTATCCAGGGTGATGAACGTGGTGCCGAAGTAGTGGTCGGTGGTGTTGTAGCGGAAGTAGTAGGAAATCCAGTTGAAGCGGATGTCCACGGCGTCGTTGCGGCGCTCCAGGATTTCGACGTTGGTGATGTTGTGGTTGTGGCGCGGCTCCGGGATCGAGGTCGCGGACGAGCGCTCGGTACGGATGCGGAAGACACGGTCTTCGAGGCCGGCGCGGCTGGGGTAGTAGATGAGCGAGATTTCTTGCTGCGGGTCCTGGGTCAGTTCGTCGTCGACGTCCCAGGCCGGCATCCAGTACTCGGCGTCTTCGCGGTAGCAGTTCAGCCAATTTTCGAAGTCGCGGTCGTCGAGCAGGCGGGCCTCGTAGTAGAGGAAGTCTTCGATTTCCGTGCGCGTGATGGTCTGTGACATGGCGTTTCTCCTTTGGAGTTGTTTTTAGCGGCGGCGGCGACGGCGGCGAGCAGGGGCGTTTTCGGCGGCTTCGGCCTTGGCGGCGGCCTTCTGCTTGGCGTAGTCGACGGTCGCGGCCTGCGATGCCTCATTGTCTTCCCGCTGCTTGATAGCGCCGGATTCCTCGTGGTCGAGGGCCTTTTGCATCACCTGCTCCCAGTAGCCGTGCTGGACCGGGTAGAGGCCTTCGTCCTCGGTGCGGGCGCCGGAGGAGAGCACCTCGTTCATACCCAGCTCCTGAGCCTTGTCGTTAGGGCCTTCGGATTGCTGCTGCTGGCCGCGGGTCATGTCGTTCCACGGGAAGGCGGAGGCCTGGTAGGTCTTCTGGCAGCTGCGGAACTCCTCCAGGTCGTCCGGGGTGGCCATGCCGGTGGCGTTGAAGAAGTCCTCGTACTGGCGGATGCGCGCGGCGCGGGACTCGGCGGACTCGCCCTTCGGGGCGATGCAGTAGATGGTCACCTCGGTCTTGTCCACGCCTTTCGGCTCCAGGCGGCGGATCTGGGTGGAGAACTGGTCCATGATGTAGACGTTCGGGTACAGACACAGGTTGCGGGAGGCGCCGACCATGAAGTTGGCGCGTTCCTCGCCGTGCAGGTCCTTGAGAGCGTCCAGGCGGTCGTAGAGCGGGCGATCCTCCGGGTTGGCCCAGGTGGACCAGAGCGCCAGGTGGCCGTTCGGGAAGGAGAAGTAGCCGCCGCCCTGCTGGCCCCACTTGCCGGCGTCCATGGCCTTGGTGTCGTTCTTGGACTCCCCGGACCCGCGGCGGGAGGTGGTCGCGGCGTAGTTCCAGTGGGTGGAGGAGACGTGGTAGCCGTCGGCGCCGTTTTCGGCCTGCAGCTTCCAGTTGCCGTCGAAGGTGTAGGTGGACGCGCCCTTGAGCACCTCGAGGCCCTCGGGGGACTGGTCGATGAGCATGTCGAGGAAGACACGGGCATCGCCCAGGTGCTCGGTCAGGTCGACGACATCCGGGTTCAGGGAACCGAACAGGAAGCCGCGGTAGGAGGCGAACTTGGGAACGCGGCGCAGGTTGTGGGAGCCGTCGGTGTTGAAGTTGTCCGGGTAGCCGCCGTCCTTTTCGTCCTTGACCTTGATGAGCTGGCCGTCGTTGGAGAAGGTCCAGCCGTGGAAGGGGCAGGTGATGGTGGTGCGGTTGTCCACCTTCTTACGGCAGAGCATGGCGCCGCGGTGGGAGCAGGCGTTGATGAGGCAGTTCAGCTCGCCGTCTTTGGAGCGGGTAATGACGACGGGTTGGCGGCCGATATTCGTAGTGAAGTAGTCGCCGGGGTTGGGGATCTGGGAATCGTGGGCCAGAAACAGCCAGTTGCCCTCGAAGATGTATTTCATCTCTAGGTCGTAGATCTCCTGGTCGGTGAAGACCTCGCGGTTCACGCGAACGATGCCCTCGTCCGGGCGGTTGTCCAGCGCCCGGGAGAGGATCTCGCGGGCGGAAGAGGTGGGGGCAGTCATGGGAAAACCTTTCCTCGTTGTGCACTTCAAGCAACGTCATGTGTTCGCCCTCACGTTTTCGGTGAAGGTGTGACAATAATGGGTCGAACGTGACGCGAGTCGCATTAGGGAAAGCTCTAGGGTGATTTAAGGGTTGCACGTTCACAAGGCCGCCAGGCGGTTCGCGGGACGAAAACGCGCAGTGCAAACCCGGTTAGGTAAGCCTTTATTTGCTGAGATAAGTATTTTTCGCGCCGCCGGGTGTACCGTCACCCCCAAGGCTCAGGGTGGGGCCTAGTGGTTGTTAGGGGTGCCGCGTTCGCGTGGCGGCGGAGCGCGGGGAAAGTGCTGTTAGGCCATGCTATAGGGGAGTATTAGGGTAGCGTAACCAAAAAACACGCTCCAAAAAAGGGGCTTGCGCACCTTGGTGAGTTGAAACACACTTATGCTCATCAAGTCGCCCATATCACGGGTCGGGCGCTTGGCACACCGCAAGACCGAAACACCGACAACGAAGGAGCACCCCATGTCTAAGCTGGCAAACGCCCACGACGAGGAACTGTCCGCCAAGGGTTCCGGCAACGCCGCGACCGACGCGTTCAAGAACACCATCGTCAAGGCCGACACCTCGAAGGAACGCGCCGGGGAAATCTACAAGGACCTGCTGGCCGCCATCGCCGAGGTCGCCCACAAGCACCAGGTCACCTACGACGAGTACCGCGTGCTCAAGGACTGGATGATCAAGGTCGGCGAGTACGGCGAGTGGCCGCTGTGGCTGGACGTCTTCGTCGAGCACGAGATTGAGGAAATCAACTACAACCGCAACAACTTCACCGGCACCAAGGGTTCCATCGAGGGCCCGTACTACGTGCCCAACGCCCCGAAGCTGCCGTGGAAGACCGAGATGCCCATGCGCGACAAGGACAATGACTCCGAGCAGCTGGTCTTCAAGGGCCAGGTCACCGACCTGGACGGCAACGGCCTGGCCGGTGCGACCGTCGAGCTCTGGCACGCCGATGAGGACGGCTACTACTCCCAGTACGCCCCGGGCATCCCGGAGTGGAACCTGCGCGGGACCATCGTGACCAACGAGAACGGCGAGTACGAAATCACCACCGTCAAGCCGGCCCCGTACCAGATTCCGACCGACGGACCGACCGGCTGGTTCGTTGAGTCCTACGGCGGCCACCCGTGGCGCCCGGCGCACCTGCACCTGCGCGTCAAGCACCCCGGCTACCGCGAGATCACCACGCAGCTGTACTTCCAGGGCGGCGACTGGGTCGACAACGACGTCGCCACCGCCGTCAAGCCAGAGCTCATCCTGGACCCGCAGCCGGGCGAGGGCGGCATCGACGTGGTGACCTACCCGTTCGCACTCGACAAGGAAGAAGCCTAAGGGATTAGCACCCCACCACACCTGGCCCCAGCCGCATGAAGTAGCGGCGGGGCTTTTGGTGCGTTAAACCTAGGAATAGAAGCGAGGATTGAGCAATGAGTGATTTGTTAATCGACAAGGTAGAAACCCGCCTGCTGGACGTGCCGCTGTTTCGCCCGCACGGCTTTGCCACCTACACGACGACGGCGCAGCCCATCCTGCTGGTGATGGTGCGGCTAAAAGGTGGCATCGTCGGCTACGGCGAGGGCGTGGTGCCCGGCGGTCCTTGGTGGGGCGGGGAGTCGGCGGAGACAATGAAGGTCATCATCGACGGCCACCTGCGCCCGCACATGGAGGGCCGGCTGGTCAATGAGCTGGCGGGTATCGTGGCGGATTTCGAGCGCTCCGTGGCGAATATGCGTTTTGCGAAGGCGGCCTGCGACGTCGCCATGCATGACGCCTGGGCCCGCGCGCTGGACGTGCCGGTCACGGACCTGTTGGGCGGGCGCGTGCGCGAGGCTATCGACGTGACCTGGGCGCTCGGCGTGCTGCCGCTGGAGGAGGCTCTGGAGGAGATTGGCGACCGCCGCGAGCGCTTCGGGCACACCTCGTTCAAGCTGAAGATGGGCGCAGGCGATCCGGACCGGGATACCGGGCGCATCGCTGAGCTTGCCGAGGCCCTGGGCGGTGAGGTGGGCCTGCGCATCGACGTCAACGCGCGCTGGGACCGGCTCACCGCCTTGCGCTACCTGCCGCGGCTGGCGGAGGCGGGCGTGGAACTTTTCGAGCAGCCCACCCCGGCCGACGGCCTGGCCACGCTGCGGGAAATCACCACCCGGGTGGGCGTGCCGGTCATGGCGGACGAGTCGGTGTGCTCGCCGGCCGATGCCCTGCGCGTCGTGCGCGAGCAGGCCGCCGACGTGGTGGCTATTAAGACCACCAAGCTGGGCGGGCTGCAGGAGTCGAAGAAGACCGTGGCCGTCGCGGCGGCCGCGGGGCTGGCCTGCCACGGCGCGACCAGCCTGGAGGGCCCGTTCGGCACGGCGGCCTCGCTGCACTTCGCGTGCTCCACGCCGGAGATTAACTTCGGCTCCGAGCTGTTCGGGCCGCTGCTGCTGCGCGAGTCCTACACCACCGAGGACCTAGTCTACCGCGACGGTAAGGTCGAGCTGCCCGAAGGCCCAGGCCTGGGGCTCGAGCCGGACTGGGACAAGGTGGACTTCTTCACCCGCGACTAGGCGGACAGGAAGTCTGCCAGCGACTTCGTCACGTCAGCGGGGGATTCCAGGGTCGGCACGTGCGCGCCGGGCACGGTCACGGTGGTGGCCGGCCCGCTAACGCGCTCGGCGATGGAGTGGACGGTGGCGGGTGGGGTGGAGGCGTCGTCGGTCCCGGCGAGGGTGAGCACGGGGCAGGCGATGTCGGTTAAGCACTCGGTGAAGTCCCAGCCGGCCAGGGCGTGGGCGCAGCTGGCGTAGCCAGATCCGCGGGTGGCAAGGACCATGTCGAGGCAGGCGGCCGCGGTGGCCGGGTGGGTGCGGCGGAACTTATCGGTCAGCCAGAGCCCCACCACGGACTCGGCCATGGGGGCAAGGCCCTCGCGGCTGGTTAGCTCCACGCGGGGCAGCCACTTGTCCGGGCCGCCGAAGTAGGAGGCGGTGCACAGGAAGGCGGCGCGCTCCACGCGCTCCGAGGTCGCGGCCAGGTACTGGGCCATCGCCCCGCCCAGGGACAGGCCCACCACGCTAAAGCTAGCGATGCCGGCTTCATCCAGCGTCTCCAGTACGTCGGCGGCAAGAGCCTCCATGCTGGCCGGCTCGGTGATATCCGGCGAGCGCCCGTGGCCGCGGTGGTCGATGGCGATGACGCGGTGAGCCCCGGCTAGCTCGTCGGCCACCGGCGCCCACATCGCGGTGGTAGAAGCGATAGAGCCTAGCAGGACCACCGGGGCGGAGGTGTCTTGGGCGGCGGGGAAGTGGTGGTAGTGCAATACGGTCATGGTTTTATCCTTTCGGGGGAGCTAGTCGCGGGTGAGGATGGCGGCCAGGCCCTGGCCGCCGCCGATGCACATGGTCACCAGCGCGGTGTGCAGGTCCTGGCGTTGTAGGGTGTGGGCGGCGGTAACCAGCATGCGCGCGCCGGTGGCGCCGACGGGGTGGCCCAGCGAGATACCGGAGCCTAGCGGGTTCAGGCGCTTGTCGTCGGCGGAAATGCCCCATTCGCGCAGGCAGGCCAGGGCCTGGGCGGCGAAGGCCTCGTTGAGTTCGATGAGGTCCAGGTCGTCGAAGTCCAGGCCTAAGCGCTCGAGGACGCGAGCGGTGGCGGGCACCGGGCCAATACCCATGCGCTCCGGCTCGACGCCGGCGACGGCCCAGCCGCGCAGGCAGGCGGCCGGGGTCAGGCTCAGCTCCCGGGCGCGGGCGCGGCTGGTGACGATCATGGCGGCCGCGCCGTCGTTTTGTCCGGAGGCGTTGCCGGCGGTGACGGTGGCCTCCGGGTCTTGGGCGCCCATGACCGGGCGCAGGCCGGCGAGCTTGTCGGCGGTGGTGCCCGGCCGCGGGTGCTCGTCACGGTCGACTACGACGTCCGGGTCCTTGCGGCGCCGGCCCGGCACGGTCACCGGCACGATTTCGGCGTCGAAGAGCCCGCCTTCCTGGGCGGCGACGGCGCGCTGCTGGGAGGCGGCGGCCAGCTCGTCCTGGGCGGTGCGGCTGAGCCCCGCCTCGCGGCGGAGGTTCTCGGCGGTCTCAACCATGCCGCCGGGGATAGGGTGGTGTTTGCCGCCGGCGGTCTCGCGGGCCTGCTGCAGGCGGTCGCGCAGGACCATATTGCCGGCCTTCACGCCGGTGCGGATGTCCGCGTCGACGGTGTATTCGGTCTGGGACATGGACTCGGCCCCGCCGGCGATAATGAGGTCGGCCGCCCCCGTGGCCACGTGCGCGGCGGCGGTGGTCACCGCCTGCAGGCCGGAGCCGCAGCGGCGGTCCAACTGCATGCCGGGCATGCCCTCGCCCAGGCCGGAGTCCAGCGCCACGACGCGGCCCAGGGCCGGGGCGGCGCCGTTCGGGGCGGCCTGGCCCAGGATGAGGTCGTCTGCGTCGGCGGCGCGCAGCCCGGTGCGCTCGACCAGGGCGCGCACGACGGTGGAGGCGAGATCCTGGACCGGCACGGCGGCCAGGGCGCCGCCGAAACGGCCGACCGGGGTGCGTAGGGGCGAGCAGATGACGATGTCGGCATCGTTAGCGTCGTGGGCGGTGAACTTAGGCATGGTAAGGCTCCTTCGCGTGGGTGATATCGGCGCTGATGGCTTGCGTGGTGCGCAGCAGCGCGGGGATGAGGGTGGTCTCCAGGTGCTCGAGGTCGTAGGAGGCGGTCTGGGTGGAGATATTGACCGCGGCGACGACCTTGCCTTCCGGGTCGGTCACGGGCGCGGCGATGGACCGCAGGCCCAGCTCGAGCTCCTGGTCGACCAGGCAGTAGCCCTGCAGGCGGACCTCGTGCAGGATCTCGCGCAGCTGCGCCGGGGAGGTAATCGTTCGTGGGGTGAGCGGTTCGAGAGTGGCGTGGTCGAGGTGCTGGGCCAAGGAGGCATCGTCAAGCCCGGCCAGCAAGACGCGGCCCATGGAGGTCGCGTGGGCGGGGAAGCGGGTGCCGACGGTGATGTTGACCGTCATGATGCGGCGCACGGGCACGCGGCAGACGTAGACCACGTCCGTGCCGTCGAGGACGGACAGGGAGCTGGACTCGTCGATGGTCTGGGAGAGTGACTCCAGGTGGGGCTGGGCCAGCGCGGGAAGGCCCAGGCCGGAGACGAAGCTGTAGCCGAGCTCCAGAACCTTCGGCGTGAGCCAGAACTCGGAGCCGTTCGTGGCGGCGTATCCTTCCCCCACCAGGGTGTGGAGGAAGCGCCGGGCGGTGGCGCGGGCCAGGCCGGTGGCGGTGGCGACCTCGGAGAGGGATTGTCGGGGCGCGTTCGGCCCGAAAGACCGGATGACCTGCAGCCCGCGGACCAGCGACTGGACCGGCTGAGGGGTCGGGGTGGACATGATGGTTGCTCCTAAGCGTGTACGCTGTGTGTTCGCATGATGAACCCTTGTGCTCTGTACGAACTTCAGTGTACATTGTGGGGCATGTTTGACAAGACATTTCTCGAAATCTCCGCGGCGGTGGCCGATATCCCGGATTGCGCATCGGTGGCCGTCGGCGGGTTTGGCCTGGTAGGCATCCCCGCCCGACTCATTGACGCGCTCCGCGACCAGGGCGCTAGCGATCTGACGATTATCTCCAACAACTGCGGCACTGACGGCTTCGGCCTGGGCCTCCTGCTGGCCGACGGCCGGATCTCCCGGACCATCGGCTCCTATATCGGCTCCAATAAGGAATACGCCCGCCAGTACCTGGCCGGCGAGCTGACCGTGGAATTCACCCCGCAGGGCACCCTGGCGGAGAAGATGCGCGCCGGGGGCGCGGGCATTCCCGCCTTCTACACCACCGCGGGCGTGGGCACCCAGGTCGCCGAGGGCGGCCTGCCCATGCGCTACCACCCGGACGGGACCATCGCCGAGGTTTCCGAGCCGAAGGAGACCCGCGTCTTCGACGGCCGGACCTACGTGCTGGAGGAGGCCATCGTGGCCGATTTCGCCCTAGTTCACGCGCACACCGCCGACCGCTGGGGCAACCTGGTCTTTTCCAAGACCGCCCGCAACTTCAACCCGGACGCCGCGCAGTGCGCGCGGACCACCATCGTGCAGGCCGAGCACGTGGTCGACCGGCTCGACCCGGACGCAGTCCACCTGCCCGGCATCCACGTCGACCGGGTGGTGGAAGTAGGACCGCAGGAAACGGGCATCGAAAACAGGACGGTGAGGTAAATGACCTGGACTAGGGAACAGATGGCCGCACGCGCGGCGAAGGAGCTGACCGACGGGCAGTACGTGAACTTAGGCATCGGCATGCCCACGCTGGTGCCGGGCTTTCTGTCCGAGGACTCGGAGGTCATCCTGCACTCGGAGAACGGCGTGCTGGGCGTGGGCCCGTACCCGACCGAGGACGAGGTGGACCCGGAGCTTATCAACGCCGGCAAGGAGACCATCACGGTCAACCCGGGGGCGGCGTTTTTCTCCTCCTCGGATTCCTTCGGGATGATCCGCTCGCGGGCGGTGAACGTGGCCATCCTGGGTGCGATGGAGGTCTCGCGCTACGGCGACCTGGCCAACTGGATGATCCCGGGCAAGATGGTCCGCGGCATGGGCGGGGCGATGGACTTGGTCCACGGCGCCCAGCGGATCGTGGTGATGATGTTGCACACCAACAAGCATGGCGCGTCCAAGGTGCTCAATACCTGCGATCTGCCGCTGACCGGCGCGCAGTGCGTGGACCTGATTATCACCGACTACGCGGTCTTCCACGTGGACCTGCAGGAGGGGCTGACCCTCATCGAGGTCGCGGAGGGCGAGACCGTTGAGACGGTGCGCGAGGTCACCGCGGCGGACTTCGCCGTCAGTGACAAGCTGGAAGGCTAAGAGGCCAGAAAAGCGAGAAAGGCTAGCGCCTTAAGCACCCGGCCCGATATAGCTTTCGGGCGGGGTCAGCCGGGTGATCGCCAGGTTGATGCGGTCCTCGGTGAACTCGCCCAGCGACATGCTGCGGTGTAGCAGCAAGCCCTCGTAGAAGGCGTCGAGCAGGTAGGTGGTGTGGGCATCGAAGTACTGGCCCATCACGTTGCGGCAGCCCTGCGTCCACTCCAGCAGGTTCATGCGGTGCAGGGGGCGCCGCAGGGACAGGGTGTAGAGCTCGGTGCCCAGGATCAGCGTCTTGCGGGAGGCCGCGGACGCGATGAGCATCTGGGACAGGGCGGCGCGGGCATCGTCAAGGCTGTGAATGCCCGTGAAATAGGACCCGAAATCCGCCACGGAGCGCTCCGCGAAGACGGAAAAGGTGGCCGCCAGCAGGCCGTCCTTGTCGTTGAAATAATAGGCGATGGAGCCCAAGGACACGTCTGCCTTGTCGGCGACGACGCGCATGGTGGTGCCGGCCACTCCGTTGTGCACGATGGAGTCTAGGGCGGCATCGATAATGCGCAATCGGGGGCCGTACTGGGGGTTATTCTTGGGCAACCATCGCTCCTCAATGCAGCCGAAACGCGGCCAACAATGAAACAGGCGGCCGCGGCAGTAATCCGTGTGCTAGGAAAATTATAGTTGCCCACCCCGGGCCGGCAAGCAGGGGTCGGGGGTGGTGGCGTTGAAATTAGGCCTCGTTGCGGCGGGTATCCGGCACGGCCTCGGCGGCCTTGCGCTTGCTGGAGGAGGTGAAAATCTTCCACAGGCCGAAGAGGGCGACAATCGCCCAGACCGCCTCGGTGATGAACAGGCCCGGGTTGAACGGGGACAGGGCGGTGTAGACGAAGCCCATCGCGCCCAAGAAGTTCAGGGTCTGGTAGATGGGGGAGGTAGCGGTCAGGACCTTGAAGTTGAGCAGGCCGAAGGCAACGACGAAGCAGATGCCGGCGATGATGCCAATTTCGTAGGAGAGTGCCATGAGGGTATTCCTTTCGTTCGTTGCGGACTAGGCGGTGGCGGACTGGGACTGGTTCTTCCGGCGATTCAGGAAGATCTTGATGATGCCGTAGAGGCCTAGTAGGGACCAGATGAGCTCGGTCCAGAACACGCCCGCGTTGAACGGGTTGGCGGCAGAGGCGGTCAGGAAGCCGGCGCCGACGAAGTTCAGGATCTGGTAGGGGTAATCGTCCGGCGTCCACTTGCCCAAGTTGAGCATCGCGAAGGCGAAGAGCAGGGCGACCGAGGCGATCAGCCCGAAGATGACCATTGCTGACATTGTTCGACGGTCCTTTCAGAATGTGTGCGATATGGGAGCGCGACTAGCCGCGCGCAGGAGCGCCCCGCGGGCGCTACATTTATAGACTCTAAGCTGGGTTTTTAATCCATGGGAAGTCGAACGAGCATACGGTTTTGAACGCTTGATCTAAACCGCAGGTAAATGGGATAGCCCCGCCCTTGAACGTACGATCAATTCAGCGCGTTTGCCCAGCTTAAACTACCTTGGGGTTATGGGCACGGAGACCAAACATAGCCTCCCTCGCGCCCGTGGGGAAGGACTCAACACCTCCCGCACAATCCGAACGGAACTTTAACCTAACGGACGACGTTACCGGCCGGCGCACACGCGAAGCGCCGCCAGACGAAGTCAATAAAGAACAATCTGAACAGAAAAGGAGCCGAGCCGTGTCACAGCAACCGAACCCGGACACCGAGGACATCAAGCTCCACGTCAAACCCGGGAAGACGCGGGCGCCGTTTTTCCGCTATATCCGCATCAACCTGCCGCGCCTGACCAAGGCCGCCATCCTGGTGATCGTGGCGCTTATCGGCGGCTGCGCCTGGGCCGTGCTGTCCAGCGGCTTCGACATTTTTGCCGGCAGTGACATCGCACTCGGCCTGGTCATCGTCCTGGGCGCTGTCTTCTTAGTGCTGGGCCTGGTGACCAAGTGGCGCATTTGGGGCTTTGGCACCGTGGTGGCGGCCGCCGGCATCCTAGTTTACCTCGGCGGCCTGTTCGGGCACGCGCCGTTCGTGGGCAACGGCGCGGGCGTCTACCTCGCGGCCGGCTGGAACACCATGTTCTTGGCCAGCCTGGCCTACTGCGTTATCTACTGGGCGCTGAACTACGGCGTTCTGGTGGCATACCCGGATACCCAAGGATTTGAGGATTAATCATGCTAGAAGAATTTCCGGTCTGGCTCCGCGTCGAGCATTTCGTCAACATCTTGTTCGTGACGCTGTTTATCCGCAGCGGTATCGAAATCCTGGGCACCTTCCCCAAGCTGCACCGCTCCGTGCACACCCCGCTGGGCGGGCAGTGGGCGCAGTTTTCCATTAAGCAAAAGCGCAAGCGCAAGTACTTCCCGGTCTCCGGCGAGTACGACGACTATTCGCCCATCATCTCCCTGCCGGGCCACGGCGCTCTGGGCCAGGGCCGCTACTGGCACTTCATCAGCGTGATGGGCTGGGTGTTGCTGATGATCATCTACTGGGGCCTGCTGCTGGGCACCGGGCAGTGGCGCCGCTACTGGCCGGAGGACTGGGGCGTTTTCGCGCAGGCCTGGGACGACCTCATCCACTACCTGGCCTTCCAGATCCCGCCCGCGATGGACGGCTACCCCTTCAACGCCATCCAGCAGCTGTCCTACGGTTTCGTGGTGCTCATCCTGCCGCTGTGGATGATTATCACCGGCGCCTTCCAGTCGCCGGCCATCAACAACCACTTCCCGCGCATTTCCAAGCTGATGGGCGGGCGCCAGGTCATCCGCACCCTGCACTTCTGGGGCCTTATCGCCTACGTCGTCTTCATTGTCATCCACGTCGCGATGGTGGTGCTGCACGGCTACGGCCACGAGGTCTCCAAGATGGTCTTCGGCCACTCGGAGAACCCGATCGCCGGCGGAGTCATCTTCACCCTGGGCCTGTTCGGCATCATCGCCTTCCACGTCTGGGCCACGAAGACCTCCCTGGAGCGCCCGAAGGTCATCGAGCGCCTGCACAACGTAGTGGTCCGCCCGTTGACCCGCGCGCTGCGCAAGCTACCCTCGCGCCAGAACAGCTACAGTGATGCCGAGATCACCAAGGCACCGCACCACCGCGCCTCGGGCATGCCGCCGTCAACGGAGGCCTATATGTCCCTGGTCTGCAACGACTACGAGGACGACTACGTGCTGGAAATCGGCGGGTTCGTCGAAAAGCCCATGCGCCTGACCATGGCGGATATCCGCAAAATCGCCCACGGGCACTCGCAGAACACGGTCCATCACTGCGTGCAGGGCTTTTCCTCGGTGGGCAAGTGGGACGGCGTGCCGCTGTACAAGCTGCTCGACCTGGCCGGCCCGCTGGACGGGGCCAGCGACGTGGTGGTCCACAGCTTCCAGAACATGACCCGCGACGACGACAACTACAACGGTTCCTACTACTATGAGTCCATGCCGATGGAAGAGGCTCGCCAGCCGCAGTCGCTGATCGCCATTGGCTACGACGGCGACGAGATCCCCATCAAGAACGGCGCGCCTATGCGCCTGCGCCTGGAGACCTCCACAGGTTTCCGCTCGGCGAAGTGGCTGGACCGGATCGAGGTGGTCAACCGCTTCGACATCATCGGCAACGGGATGGGCGGCTTCTTTGAGGACACCGATTCCTACGACCGCCTGCAGATGCTCTAAGGAGGACACACCATGTCACGAGCGTTATACCAAGACATTTTCCTAAGCCCCGAGCAGCAGCAGCGCGTGCGCGACTACCTCCACGAGGTCGACTTCCACCTGCCGAGCGCGACCCCGGACGACTTCGAGATCAACTCGCGCGCCCGCTACCTGGGATATATGTTCCAGGCCGAGGATCTTGAGTCCTTCGGCGTGGGCCTGCAGTGCACCCGCCCTGGCATGGAGGACCGGCGCACGTTCATACGGCTAAGCCGCGGCCAGCTCCTGGGCGAGGACGATGCCCCGCGCCTGCCCGTCAACGACCCGGTCCTGGCGCGCGAGGCCATGACTCTGGACCGTTTCTACCGCGCCGAGGACCCGCCGCGGCCCACCGGTGTCAACGCCTATGCTCACGATGCCGGCCTGCCCGGCGCCGACATGGACCTGTCCATGCTGGAGGAACAGTTGCGCGACATCGTCGCCTTCCACAACGGCGAACCGGTGCCGGGTAACCAGGAGATCCTGGACCTGCGCATCTACTGGGGCACCCTGCTGGCCGGCCGCTACCCGCGGTTGAAGGCCCTGCGCGGCAAGCTCAGCGAGAACCAGGCCGCGCGCCTGGACCAGCTGGAGGCCGATATTACGGCCCTAGCCGGCATCCTCGAGGCGCTGGGTCTGCCCACGCTGGAGGATCTCAAGAAGCCGAAGCGCGAGGACGGCTAGCCCGCCCGGTGGTCGAAGACCAGGGAGGTGTTGGTGGAGGCCACCTCGGGGCGCGCGCTGACCACGTCCGAGATGAAATCCCGCAGGCCGGCCGCGCTGGCCAGCTGTACGTGCGCCACAAAGTCCTGGTTACCGGCCACGAAATAGACGTGGCGCACCGGCTCTAGCTCCAGCAGGTAGTGGTAGAAGTCTCGCAGGGCGGCGCGGGCGCCGGGGTGGAGGCGGATGTGGATGAGCGCTTCCGTGCCCAGTCCCAGGGCCGACGGGTCCACGTGTGCGGAAAAGCCGGTGATGACCCCGCGGGCGATGAGCGAGTTCAGCCGGCGGTGGGCGGTGGACTCGCTGACGTTGATGCGGTGGGCGAGTTCGGAGATGGGCAGGCGGGCATCGGAAGCCAATTCGCGGCAGATGGCCGCCTCAATCTGATCCAGCTGCATGGGGGTGTTCGTTCTCCACGGTGGGGGATGCTTGCAAAATGAGGCGGATTCTGGGGGATCCCGCCAATGTGTACCCGCCCACTCTATCCTCCGTAGATGATATAGGTATTCAAATCATCTGTGAGGAGGAGCACATGACTAAGGCTATTGTGGTGGGCGCCGGTATGACCGGCCTGTCGACGGCGTGGTACCTGCAGGAACACGGCTACGACGTGGAAATCATGGACAAGATCGGGGTCGCCGCCGGCGCGTCCTGGGGCAACGCCGGCTGGCTGGCGCCCGGTAAGACCATCCCGCTGTCCAATTCCAGCCTGTGGGGCTACGGCCCCACCGCGCTGTTCGATAAGGATGCGGCGCTGAGCGTGCCCACCCGCATCGACCCGAAGCTGTGGGCGTTCGTCGCCCAGTTCATGGCCCGGGCCAACCAACGCTCCTGGGACAAGACCATGGCGGCCCTGACCCCCATCGACAAGGCCGCCCTGGGCGCTTACGACGAGCTCATCGACGGCGGCGTCGACGCCGTGACCCACGAAGGCCCGTTCATCGTCGGCTTCGAAAACGGCAACCAGGCCAAGGGCTTTTTGGACGAGGTCGAGGGCGCTATCCGCCACGGCCAGGAGATCCCCTTCGAAAATCTCCGCCACGCCGAGGCTCTGGACTACGCCCCGATGCTCTCGGAGCGCGTCCAGACCGTCTACAAGCTGGGCGGCCAGCGCTACATCGAGCCGCAGTACTTCTGCGAGGCCATCGCAGAGTCCTTCGTCGCCCGCGGCGGCACCATCACCACCGGCGCGGAGGTCACCGACGTCCAGTCCACCCGCAAGCCGGCCATCCAGCTGGCCACCGGCGAGTGGAAGCCCGCCGACGTGGTGGTCATCGCCACCGGGGCCTGGCTGCCGAAGCTGGCCAAGTCCCTGGGCGTGCGCACCATGGTCCAGGCCGGCCGCGGCTATTCCTTCACCGTCAAGCCGGAGCAGGAGGCCAAGCACTCGGTCTACCTCCCGGAGACCCGCGTGGCCTGCACCCCGGCACCTACCCGCGGCCGCTTCCAGATCGCCGGCACCATGGAATTCCGCGGCCCCGACGAGGCCTTCCAGCCCGGCCGCATCGAGTCGATGATCAAGGTCACCGCTCCGATGTTCAAGGGCATCGACTGGGACGACATCCAGGACGAGTGGGTCGGCTCCCGGCCCGTCACCCCGGACGGCCTGCCGCTTATCGGCCAGACCCAGGTGCCCAACGTCTACACCTGCGGCGGCCACGGCATGTGGGGCGTAGTGTTGGGGCCGATTTCCGGCAAGCTGCTGGCCAAGCAGATCGCCACTGGTGTTATCGATCCCATCCTGGATCCGTTCGACCCGCTGCGCTAAGCTCAGCACTTAAGCACGCAAAAGCGCATAAAAATTCCCATCACCTCCAACGAGGCGATGGGAATTTTAAAAAAAACTTAAGCCAGCCCGATCTGGCGCAGCAGCTTCTGGATGGGGGAGAAGTCGAACTTCAGGATGCCGGCTGCCTGGGCGGCGGCGAAGATGGCGCCGAAGATGGCGGCCACTATGCCCGCGCCCGCCAGGCCGGAGGCGGCGTCGGAACTGCCCTGGGAGGAACCAGCGTTGTCGTCCCGGTTGTCATCATCCGGCTGCTCGGAGCCATTCGACCACCAGGTCTTCATGGCCAGCTGGGCGACGTCGGTGTTATCGATGTAGTCGCCGCGGACCGGGTCGGTGCCCTTGACGCGGGACATGATGTCCTCGGAGCCAGCGCCCTTGAAGAAGAACGGAACCAGCTGGTTGGTGTGCTCGTCGGAGTACCACTGGTGGCTCGGCAGGGACTCGGCGTCGCCGGCCATCTTGTTGAAGCGGCCCTCGTCCGGCTCGTTCTCACCGGACAGGTAGCCGGTCTCGTGGTCAGCGGTGACGATCAGCAGGGTCTCTTCCCAGTTGGAATTCTCCTCGACCCACTTGATGGCGGCGTCGACGGAGGCGTTGAAGTCCTGCATCTCCTCGATCTCACGGGCGGACTGGTTGGCGTGGCCGGTCCAGTCGATGGCGCCGCCCTCAATCATCACGGAGAAGCCGTCGGCGTCCTGACCCAGGGCGTTCAGGGCGCCGGTGGTCATGGTCGGCAGGTCAACCACGTCGTTTTGCGGATCGGAGTACGGGGTGGTGCCTTCGCCGGAGCGGGACTGCTGCAGGGTGGAGTGGACCGGAGCCAGGCCCCAGTACTTCTTCCCCTCTTCCACGTTGCCCTCGGCCAGGCTGGCGAAGCCGTCGTTGGAGTCGAAGTACTCCCAGTCGCTCTCACCCTCGGCCAGGCGGTTGTAGTCGGCTTCGTCGATGTAGCCGAAGGAACCGGTCTGCGTCGGCTGGTTGTCATCGGTGAAGAACGGGTGTCCAGCGCCCATGACCACGGACAGGTCCGAGTCGATCATGTCCTCGGCGATTTCGCCGTAGGCGTTGCGGTCCTGGTTGTGGGCGGCGAAGGCGGCCGGGGTGGCGTGGGAAAACGGCACGGAGGACACCACGCCGGCGGACTTGCCCTGCTCGATGGCGGTCTCCTGGAAGTTCTTCTGGGCCATACCGTAGTTGGACATACCCAGGATGCCGTTTTCGACCTTCATGCCAGTGGCCATGGCGGTACCTGCCGCGGCCGAGTCGGTGATGATGCCTTTCTGCACGTACTCGTGGGTGGCCCAGGCCTGGGACGGGTCGTAGGATCCGCCCTGGGAGTAGGTGGACATGGACAGACGGTTGAAGTCCTCGTAGGACTGGACGGGCTCGCCGTCCAGCTCCTGCGGGCCGGCCTCACTGAATTCGCCGTCGACCAGGTACTTGGACTGGCCGGTTTCATACAGGTTGTTGTAGGCGACGTGGCCGTAGCCCATGCCGTCACCGATCATGTAGATGATGTTCTTCGGGCCGTTGGATTCCTGGGCGGTGGCCGGGGCAACGCCCGCGGCGATCAGGGAAGCAGCAACGGCCACGGAGCCGGCGCGCAGAGAAAAACGCATGAGAAGGGTCCTTCACTTAGACGAGATAGAGAGACAAGATGAGACAGCGTACGGGCGGTGGTGGCCTTCATCCCCATGCTGCGCCAAGGGCGGCGTTATGGTTTTGACAGGGCGTTCACAGCCGCACGTGAAGAAACTCTAAACTCCAAACATCTCGGGACGATGACAGTAAAGGAAACTTCGCGTTAACTCTCGCGGGCGCACCCCGCGCCCGGGGCGCGCCCAGGGAAAGCCCCGGAGACAACCGTCAGGTGCTAGCCGGCCGGTACCTGCTCGACGAGCGCGGCGGCGCGGGCGATCTCGGCGCGCTGGTGCTCGTAGAGCTCGTCCACGCCCTTGGTGTCCAGGTTCGCCGCGTGCGGGTCCCCGAAGCCGGACTCGCGGCCGGTCAACTCCTCGATAACCCCCAGCCCGCAGATGGGCAGGTAGTACGGGCTGTAGCCGCCCTCCTGGAGGAAGGCGATCCGGCCGCCGCAGAGGGCATCGGCAGCCGCCAGCAGCCGGCGGGTAAGCGCCTTGAAACCGCGCTGGGTGACCATCATCTGCGCCATGGGATCCATGATGGCGGCATCAAAGCCGCTGGCCACCACGATAAGTTCCGGCCTAAAGCGCTCGAGCGCGGGCACCACCACGTCGGCGAACGCTAGATCGTAGACCGCGTTGCCGCTGCCCGGCGGCAGGGGAATATTCAACGCCGCGCCCTGACCTGCGCCGGTGCCGTTGTGCTCGCGGTGCCCGGAGCGCGGCGGGAAGTTGTTGTGCTGGTGGATGGAGATGGTCAGCACCTCCGGGTCCGCCCACCAGATGTCCTGGGTGCCGTTGCCGTGGTGGACGTCCCAGTCCACCACCGCCACGCGTTTAACACCCAGCGTCTGTCGCGCGTGCGCGATCGCCACGGAGGCGTTCCCGAACAGGCAAAAGCCCATGCCGCGGGCGCGCTCGGCGTGATGACCCGGCGGGTTGACCAACCCGTAGGCCGTACCCACCTCGCCGGTGACCACGGCCTCCACCGTACGGATGGCCCCGCCGGCGGCTAGGCGCGCGATGTCGAACCCACCCCGGCCGAACGGACTGGCGTCGTCGCCGGCGTCACCCCCGCGCAGCAGCTGCGACTGCCGCTTCATCTCCGCGATGTGCTCGCGGGTGTGCACCCGCGCAAGCTCGTCTTCGTTCGCGTACCGCGCCGGCAGCGGCGTCACTCGGTTCGACAGGGAATGGAGCCCCCTAAACCGGAGTGGCCTTTCTCCCATGAGTTTGAATAACAAGGAACGCTAGGCCGCTGCGGCGGGGATTGCGGAGAACCTGCGGCGGGCGGGTATCGATGAGCCGGCGCTGCAGGCCATGATCGGGTTGCCAGGTGGGCGCTTTGCGGCGGCGCTGAACGTGACTGCGGCGTGCGACCCGACGGATGTCTGGCAGGGGCGGGCTCAGGAATGACAAAAGCGGCCGAGGGCTGGATGGTGGATCCGGTCCTCGGCCGCTTTTCTGCGCCCGGCAGGGTCGTGCGGTGGTTAGGTCACTGCCTCTTCGACGAGGGCGACGACGGCGCGGCGGTCCGCGGCGGCGTAGAGCTTATCGCGGAAGTCCTGCTTCATCAGGCTGCGGGCCAGCTTGGACAGTAGCTTGAGGTGCTGCTTGCCGGCATCGTCGGGCACGGCGATGAGGAAGACTAGGCGGGAGGGGTCTTCGTCCGCGGCCCAGGGGATGCCGGGCTCGTCCAGGCGGGCAAAGGCCAGGGTCGGGGCGGCCACGCCGGCCACGCGGGCGTGCGGGATGGCCACGGCGTTGCCCACGGAGGTCGAGTGCTTGGCCTCCCGGGCGACGGCGGCGTCCACTACGGCATCCGCGTCGGTGATGCGCCCGCTTGTGGCTGCGGCGGCGACGAGCTCACGGATGACGTCGTCGCGGCTGGAGACGGTATCCGGATCCAGCAGCACCACCGAAGGGTCGATGAGCGTGCTGGGAGTCGTGGCGGTCGCCGTGGCGCTCGGGGCGGCAGTGGCGGTACCCGCGGCGCCGGCCGGGACCGCGGCAGCCGTGGTGTCGGTGCCGGGCTGGGTGGCGGTGGCATCGGCGGTGTTGGCGGTGTCGGCGTCGGTGTTCTGTGCCTCTTCGGCGGCGGGGTTTTTCTTCTGGGTGAGGCCCACCAAGACCAGGATGAGGATGGTCGTGGCGGCCACGCCGGTAGCCATGGCGATGAAGAAGCCGACGACGTTGTCCACCGCCCCCAGCAGGGCGACGATGGGGCCGCCGTGCATGACGTGGTCGGCCGCGCCGAAGGCACCGGCCAGGGCGCCGGCGATGGCGCCGCCGACGACATTGGCCGGTATGACCTGCAGCGGGCGGGCCGCGGCTAGCGGGATGGCGCCTTCGGTGATACCGAAGAAGCCCATGAACAGTGCGGCGATGCCGGAGTCGCGCTCCGCCTTGGTAAACCAGGTGCGGCGGATAAGCGTGGCCAGCCCCACGGCCAGCGGCGGGACGGCGATGGCGGCCGCGGCCATGCCCATCGGCAGCGCGTTACCGGAGGCGATCATGCCGCCGCCGAAGAGGAAGGCGGTCTTGTTGAAGGGCCCGCCCATGTCGAAGGCCATCATGGCGCCGATGATGGCACCCAGCACCAGCACCGAGGCACCTTGCATGCCCGCGAGGTACTCGGTCAACGCGGCGAAGACGCTGGCAATCGGGGCGCCGATGAGCCAGATGAAGGCCAGACCCACGATGAGCGTGGTCAGGATCGGGATGACGATGATGGGCCAGATGGGCGCGATGAACTTGTGGACCGGGATCTTCCTAATTCCCAGGGCCACGTAGCCGGACAAGATACCGGTGACGATGCCGCCCAGGAAGCCGGCGCCGGCCTCCGAGCCGTAGAGAGAACCGGTGGTGGCGATAAAGCCCGTAATCAGGCCCGGAGCAAGCCCTGGCCGGTCTGCGATGCCGACGGCGATATAGCCGGAAAGCACCGGTACCATCAGGGAAAACGCTAGGGTGCCCAGCTCAGAGATGGTGAACCAGAAGGAATCCTCCGGGATGGCCAGGCCCTCCGGGGTGGGCGTGCCGCCGACCGACAGGGCCACAGCCAGCAGCAGACCGCCCGTGACCACGAACGGGATCATGTGGCTGACACCGTTCATCAGGGCCTTGTACATAGTCTGGCCCACGCCGGCGATGCCGGAGGATGAGGACGTGGCGCCTGCGTCCGGGCCGGGCTGGTCGGCCTGCTGCTTTTGCAGCTGGCGGTCGGTGAAGGTGTTGGCCTCCAGGGACTGTCGCAGCAGCTCCTTCGGGCGCTTGATGGCGTCGTCGACGCCGGCGGCCAGCAGGCGCTTGCCTACGAAGCGCTCCTTGTTGATGACGGTATCGGCGCCGATGAGGATGGCATCGGCAGCCTCAATATCAGCGGGGGTAAATGCACCCTCGACGCCGATGGAACCGTGCGTTTCGACCTGGAGATCGAAACCTAATTCTTGCGCGGCCGCGGTGAGGTTTTCGGCCGCCATATACGTGTGCGCGATGCCCGTGGGGCAGGCGGTGATCGCCAGGATGCGCGGCGGGTTCTTAGTGTTATCGGACATGGAACCAATTTTATGGCCCCAGGCGAGCCGGGCCAAGACAATTGGGAAGAAAACAAAAAGGCGCCGCCCAGTCTGCGACACCTCAGTGAGATGTCAGGCAGACCGGGCAGTGGGTCTAAATTAGCGTTGCGGGCCGGCTGAGTGACCTCGGGGAAAACGGCGGAGGACTAGCCACAGCAAGAAGCCCAGCAGCGGTAACCCGAACTGGACAAGGCACCAAAGAATAATCCGAACGCTAGGACTTCCTTGTCGTCTCTCCCAAAGGAAGACGACAACAGTAAGGACGATACAAATGAGGGGGATGACAATCCACAAAAGGTCATAAAGAATTGGGATCTCCATTAGCTATCTCGACCTTCAATTCAATCTTGTCCCAAAAAGAAAACTCCCTTGGTTGCGCTAGAAGGAATCACATTCCCAATGCGCTGCCAAGGGAGTTTATAGCATCACCGCTTTAGCCGATGAGCAGTTAGTCCCATGTAGTTCCTTCGGCCCGAAGGAACTTAGTGGTCTTTAGTACAGGCCGCTGTGCTTCTTGCCGAAGTCGTTGGTGCCAACCTTGCGGGAGTCAACGTTCTGGTCGTTGCCCTTGGAGTTGTCACCGTCTAGGCGGGAGGTCTGGGTAACGGTGATGTAGTTCTTCAGGCGGCCTTCCTTGGTGTCTCCGTCGCCGAAGTCCAAGAACGCCAGCTCCTGCTTGTCACCCTTGTTGATCGGGTTGGACAGGTTGACCTCGAAGGAGCGGGTGGAGGTCTTCTCATCGAAGCCCAGGTCGCGGATGTGGGCACCGTTGGTGGAGCGCGGGGTGATCAGGCGGTCAACGCCCTCCGGGCCCTCATCGGTCTTGACATCGACGCGGAACTGAACGGCCGGGAAATCACCGTAGTAGCGCTTGGAACCAACGTTCTCAGCGCCGACGGCGACGGTGCCGGCGAAGCCAGCGTGCTTAGCGCCGGAGGTCTTGATGAACGGCTTCAGGTCCAGCTCGGAGCCTTCCTCGGCGGCCTCGCCCTTGTCGACCTCTTCCTGCTTCTTCTTGTCAGCAGCCTCTTCCTTGTCGCCCTCAGCCTCGGAAGCAACCTCTTCCTCAACCGGCTTCTCGTTCTCGGCGATAACCTCGGCGTCAGCCTTCGGGTCCTTGTCTTCCTCAACAACCTTCGGGTCGTTGACGTCGGTGGTGTTCTGAGCGTCCTTGTTCGGAGCGAAGGAGTCAGCCAGGTCGTCGTACAGCTTGACGCGGACCTCGTTCTTGACCGGCTGCAGAGCGGACCAGAAGGTCGGGGTGGACCAGGTGCCGTTCGGCTTGCAGTACTGCTGGGTACCGGTCATGTTCAGGACGCGGAAGCCGTAGGTGGCCTCACCGGTGTGGTTCGGCGGAACGTCGTACGGGCCAATGGTCTGGCCAGCGTCCCAGGACAGGGAGTAGGAAGCGGAAGCACCGATCTTAGTGGCGATGGACTGGGAGATACCCACGGAGGACTCGCCGCCATCCTTGGAGTAGCCGCCACCCAGGTTCATGGAGGTGGTGGAGGTGCGGTCACCGTTGATCTCCACGTTGATGGACTGAGACTTGGACAGGTCCTGGCTGAGCGGGATGTCCTTCTTGGTCTGGTTGGTGGTGGAGATGGTGCCGGCCGGCATGAAGGTGTCGGTGGCCTTGTAGACTACGGTGCGGTGGTCTTCCCACGGGTTGCAGACCGGGCGCGGGTTCAGCACGTTGGCCTTCATGTGGTCGGAGCCGTGGGTGGTGTGGATGATCGGCAGCTTCGGGTTCAGCGCCGGGGTCTCCGGGTAGGACTCGGTCTGGGTAGCGGCACCGGCGACCGGGGCGGTCAGGGCGGTACCCGCAACGATGATGCCAGCGGTCAGGCCGGCGAAACGACGACGGATATTCATAAGGAAAATCTCCTGAAGTAGGGGATGGGTTTTGACAGTACGACACGCATTCCTCATGGCGTGATGCAATCCAACGTAAAGGCCGCTGCAAAGAACCGCAATAGTCAGATGTCTAGACAAAGTATTGTTTTTGAGGCTCGGACATCCGGCCCATCCTTTGTTGAGTTTTTTCTACAGATTTGCTGGCTACGGCGGGATAAATCATTATCCACTTAGGGCTAAAAAGTGTATACAACAAAAACTACGAGCAAGATCTGACACCTTTGGGTGGGGGTGAAATGGGGGGTGAAAAATCAGGAAATTCTCAGGCGCCGCCGGCCGGTAAACAGTGTTAAAAGCGTTATTGAGCTGGAGCTCGCCTGACGTAGGGAGAATGGATCTGGTTTTTGTTTACGCGTCAAGTTAACTAGAGGTTAACTGCATCACTCCGGTTAGGCTGGCCTCCATTGATGGGTGGGAAGTGATAAAAAATGTGCAATCATAGGGCTAGCTGGGCACTGGGACAGTTGTTTCGGGGTGTTTCGCCCGTCGCAGGCGGCAGGCTGCCGTGAGTTATGCGGCTTTACTGCCATGCGCGACCCTGTGCGGGTGGGGGACGGGGTTTGGGGGGCGGTGAAGTCGGCTGTGTGCCGCCTGCTTAAGCCACGTGCACGCTGGGACTGGTCTGGCCGGTGTCCAGGCTTGTCCGGCGCAGGATCTCCCGGGTGACGGTGGCGACCTGGCCACGGCCCAGGAAGGACGGTGCGCAGGGCGGCCTTGAGCGGGCCGTCGTCGGCCCACTCGAAGTAGACCTCCACCGGCTTGCCGGTGCGCCGCTGGATGTCCAGGGCGATAACGGCCACCGCGTTGGAGACCGAGGCGGCCTCGGCCACCAGGGCGCCGTCCACACCGCGCACGGTATAGGGCTCGGCGAAGGCGCTGGGATCGCGCACGGAAATCTCCAGCGCCACGATGTCCGCGGTGCCGGCCAGGTGGTGGGCGCGGCAAACGCGCTGCTTCTTAGTACTCAGGTCGGGGCAGGGGGCTGCCGGTATCAGCTGGATGCTGGGGCCCGGGACCTCGAGCAACTCTAGGGCGGCTGCGTCCCAGGAGGTACCGTTGTCACGCAGCTCGTAGGAGCGCACAGTGCGGGAGGCCAGCGAGCTCAAGACAATGGCCACGATGAAGAAGCCGGCCACGCGCAGGCCGTCGGGGCGCTCCACGAGGTTGGCGGCCAGGGTCAGCCCCAGAACCACCGCGATGGTGGCGAACCAGGCCTTGGCGCGCGCCGTGCAGGTAACCGCCACGGCGCCGGAGAAAATCACCACCAGCACGCCGGTGGTATAGGCCCCCGACTGCTTGTCCACGTCCGCGTCGAAGAGGTACGTAATGCCGATGGCGATAACGCTGAGCAACAGTACCATCGGCCGGGAGCGCTTGGCCCACTCCGGGGCCATGCCGAACCGCGGCAGGTACTTCGGGATCAAAGCGAGCAGGCCCGACATCGCCGACGCACCGGCGAACCACAGGATGGTCGTGGTGACGTATCCATAGAACTGCCCGAAGGAGGCCCCGAGGTAGTGCTCGGCCAGCCAGGCCAGCGCCCGCCCGTCGGCGCTGCCGCCGGCGCCGAACTGGTCGGCGGGGATCAGCGTGGTCACCAGCAGGGAGGAGGCCAGCAGGTAGAAGGCTCATAATCACCGCGCTGGTGGTCACCAGCCGGCGGGCCCGCCTGATGCGCTGCGGCAGGGACTGCGAGCGGATAAGCGGCATGACGGACACGCCCGTCTCAAAACCGAACAGCCCCAGGGCGAGCTTCGGAAAGACAATCAGGCATAGCACGGCCATGCCCACCGGGTGCGCGTGCTGGGCGTGGAGGGTAGCGGCCCAGTCGCCCAGGAGGGCCGGGTGGGTGGCCAGCTGCCACAGGCCGGCGGACACTACCACCAGGGTTAGCGAGAGGTAGGTGACGACCAGGGCCACGGCCACACCGACGGCCTCACGGAAGCCGACCAGGAAGACCAGGGCCAGGACGCACACCAGCGCGATGGTCACGGGAAGCTGGTGCGGGCTGTCGGCGGCGCCGAGCAGGTGTGCGGAGGCATCGGAGGCCGATAGCGTGATGGTGACCATGAAGTCCGTGGCGGCAAACCCCAGCAGCACCAGCACAAGCAGCTTGCCCCACCAGCCGTGGGTGAGGGCCTCCATCATCGCGATAGATCCCAGCCCGTGCGGCGAGCGCGCCGCCACGCGCCGGTAGACCGGCACCGCACCGGCCAGGGTGACGACCACGAGGATGAGGGTCGCGGCCGGGGCGAGTGCGCCGGCGGCCAGCACCGCAATGCCGGGCTGGTATCCCAGCGTGGAGAAATAGTCCACTCCGGACAGGCACATCACCTGCCACCACGGGTAGGTGCGCTCAGGAATAGGTTGCGAGGAAAAATTGTCCCTCCGCACTGGCTTGTGCGGGCGGGGAAGATGCATTGCTATGAGAAGGAAATATACGCTGTGCGCCGGAGAATAAAAGCCCGTGCCGGTGGTATATATCACTGCTTTGCAAGCGGGAGTTCGCTGCCTGAGGGCTGAAGGCATGAAGTTGCCCCTCTGCCTGCTCGGGGGGGGTGATAGGCAGAGGGGCAACGGGTGCGAGGTGGGGCGGCCGGAACGCTCGGGGGGTGATGTTCCGGCGCCACGCTGCCTCGCGATTACGATACTAACGTAGGTCGGCAAAGAATGCACGCCCAAAGTAAAAACTATTTTGTTATCGCAGCTCAGTGGCCTTTTCGTTGGCCCGGATTTCCTCTAAACGGTGGTCATCTGCTAGGCCCGAGACCACTACCGCGGACCCGCCCAGTGCCAACGGCTCCAAGACGTTCGCGCGGAAGCTGGCCCAATCGTGCCAGCCGGTGCTTAGCACACGGGGGCCGCCGTGGCCGCTGTGAGCCTCGCCGGCGTGGCCCGCGGGGCTGTCAGGGTTGGCTGCGGCCGCGTCAGTTAGCACGAGCTCGGACAGGGGAGTGGTCGGCTCGAAGTACTGGTCGCCGTAGAAACGCACCGTGGGGCCGAAGTCGATGGCGCCCAGCGGCAGCGTGCCGCCGGATTCGACCACGCCGCGGCCGAAAGGATCCTCGGTGACCAGGACGACGTCGCGGCCCGGGTAATCCTCGAAGCGCTCCGGGCTGGTGAAGACCACCTGCGCGGTCTCGGAGCCGGCGCTAGCGCTGGTGGACAGCTGGACGTCGATGTCGCGGGCCAAGGCGCCCAGGCAGATGACGGCGGCCTGCCAGCTGACCGGCAGGTTCACGGCGATGGTGTCGCCGGGTTCCAAGTCTAGCTCCTCGGCCAGCATATTGGCGATCTTCGCCACCCAGTTCTGCAGGGTCTGGGCGGAAAAGTCGAGGCGGGCGCCGGTGGCCTCCGTGTAGACGGTAATGCGCGGGGCGGCCGGATCCTGGTCCAGCAAAGCTTTGAGGAAATCCATGGCACCCCATGGTAGGCAAAAGCCGCCCGCCACGGCGCTGGGGCGGTGGCAGGCGGCGGTGCCGGCTGTGCGTCGGCGATGTGGTTGTGTGGCTAGTTCACGCAGCGCGGGCCGTTGCCGCCGGCGTCGATCTCCGGGGAGACCTCGGCGGTGCCGAAATCGCCGCCCGGGGTGCCGACGGGGGCATCGGCGTTCGCGTCGGCCTCGCCGGCCGGGCCCTGGGCCTCCTCATCGGAGGGGCCGGAGTACTCGTCGGCGGTGACCACGATGAGGGTGGAATCATCCAAGCTCTCGTTGACGGTGATGGGCAGGCCGCCGAGCTTCTCCGCCAGGGCCTTGGCCTTCTCATCATTGGCATCGGCGGCGACCACCTGGGACTCGGCGTAGACCCCCGGCTGCGCGTTCGCGGTGCGCGCCACGGTGTAGCCCTCGCCCTCCAGGAAGGAGCCCACGCCGCCGGCCAGGCCGGATACCGAGCCGGCATTAAGGACGTGGACCTCGACGCCGTCGACGTGGGCAGGGGTATCGCCGGCGTCCGCGGCGTCGCCGGAGTCCTTGGTCGGGGCCTCTTCCTTGCCCTTTTCCTCCTGGCTGCGCGCCAGATCGTCCATGAACTTGTGGACCTCGGCCACGTCGATGGTGACAATCGACTCGCCGTAGTCGCCCGTGCCGTCCACGGAAGTGACCGGGATGGTGTTGAAGGTGACGTTGCCGCCGGCCAGATCGGCCAGCTGCGTGGCGAAGCTCATCACGTCCCAGTTTTCATCGATGACGACGGAGCGCTCCACCGCCTCGGAAATCTTGCCCAGCTTGGACGGGTTGGTCAGGGTGCCGGCGTCCAGCAGCTTGTTGACCAGGGAGGCCATGAAGGCCTGCTGGCGGGTGATCCGGTCCAGGTCGCCGCGGGGCAGGCCGTAGCGCTGGCGGACAAAGGCCAGGGCGTCGGCCCCGTGCAGGGTCTGCTCGCCGGCGGGGAACTTGGCGCCGGACATCTCATCATCGACCGGCTCGTTCAGGCAGACGTCCACGCCGCCGACGGCCTCGGTCAGCAGGACGAAGCCCAGCAGGCCGATCTCCGCGTAGTGATCGATCTCGATGCCGGTGAGATCCCGGACCTCCTCTAGCAGGGCGGCGCGGCCGGCCTCGATGCCCTTTTGCTCGATCTCCTTGGCGTCGTGCGGGGCGGACTTGCCGGCGGCCTCGGCCTCGTCGTTTTCGGCCTGCAGCTGGTCCGTCATCGCACCCTTGTGTGCGGCGTAGACGCCGTTGATCTTCATGTTGCCGTGCTCGTCGTCGGAGATATAAGTATCGCGCGGGATGGACACGGCGGAGGCTCGCGAGCCGTCGTTGGGCACGCGGATGACCATGATGGTGTCGGTGTTTTCTTCGCCCTCGTCGACGCCGGCGTGGAGCTTTTCCAGCTCCTCGTCGCTCAAGCGGTTGCCGTGGGCGTCCGAGCGCGAATCGGAGCCGACCAGCAGGATGTCGACGGCGCCGTCCGCGGCGTCCTTATCCTTAAAGCCGCCCCCGCCGCCGAGCTGCAGGTTGGACACCGAAGACAGGTCCCCGCCCAGGCGGCCAATGGTGGCATAACCGATGCCGCTGATAACCAGCACTACCACCGACAGGATGGTCAGCACGGTCTTCAGCGCTGTGGACCCGGTCTGGGCGGTCTGCGGACCGCGCGTGGGGGCGGGCTGAATATCGCGCACGGGACGGGCGGGTTCTTTGTTCACAAGTTCGACTTCCGTTGGACTGCTGGTAGCGAGGGGTACTGGAACTGGGAAATGATAGCACTCAGTTTAGGCGAGAGCGGGTAAATCCCCGAAAGCCGGCCGCGCCTTCAGCGCCCTTTACGCTTTCTTGCCGGCGTTGTGGCGGGGCCGAAGCTTCCCAGGCCTGGCGGTCGGAGCTGGGCGCGCCGGGTCGTGTCGCGTGCGAGCTGGCCAGGCGGGGTCGGTAGTGTGGAAGCCATTGTGACTACTCAGAACCAAACCCCGCTGGCCGTGGTGACTGTGACGTACTCGCCCGGCGCTTTCCTGGCGGACTTCCTGGATTCGCTGGCCGGGGCCTGCCGCCGGCCCACCCACGTCGTGTTGGCTGACAACGGCTCCACCGACGGTGTGCCGGAGGCGGCCGCGCGCGAGCGCGACGACGTCGACTTCGTGCCGACCAGCGGCAACCTGGGCTACGGCGGCGGCATGAACGCCGGCGTCAAGGCGCTGGAGAAGCTGCGTGCGGCCGGTGAGATCGACCCGGACTGGGTGCTGCTGTCCAACCCGGACGTGGCCTTTTCGCCCGGCTCCCTCGATGCCCTCCTAGCCTGTGCCCGGGCCTGGGACCGGGTGGGGGCGGTGGGACCGCGCATCGTTGAGCCAGACGGCAGCAACTACCCCTCGGCGCGCGCGGTGCCGGACCTGCTGACCGGGGTTGGCCACGCGGTCTTTTCCGATATCTGGCCGTCCAACCCGTGGTCGGCGCGCTACCGGGCGGGCGAGGACATGGCCCGCCAGCGCGAGGCCGGCTGGCTGTCCGGTTCCTGCCTCCTAGTCAGCTGGGAGGCCTTCGCAGCCGTCGGCGGCTTCGACGAGCGCTACTTCATGTACCTGGAGGACGTGGACCTGGGCGACCGCCTGGCGCGCGCCGGCTACCGTAACGTCTTCTGCCCGGAGGCGGTCATCACGCACGCCCAGGGGCATTCCACCAAGGCGCACTCGGCGGCCATGCTGCGCGCTCATCACGACTCCGCTTATCGCTTCCAGGCGGACCGGCATCCAGCGGCGTGGCAAGCGCCCCTGCGCTGGCTGCTGCGGGCGGGGCTGCGCCTGCGCGCCGGGCTGGCTGTGGCGAAAGGTACAGACAAAGTTTAGCGCCCGCCTTTATCGGCGTTGTGCCTGCTAGGTCGTGGTCACACCCCAGAGAGCGGTGTCGGCGGCCGAGAAAAATGGCGGTGGCACGCGCGTGGCGAGGCGCGGCGGCTGGGGCCCGGGCTCTACAATCGGGCGAGAATATTATTAACTAAACCAAAGAAAGATGGATTCTATGGCCGACCACGAGACTGCCGCAGCAGACAATCTGGGCGCGGTTACTGATGCCGTGATCCTCGTCGGTGGACGCGGCACCCGCCTGCGCCCCTTGACCATCGGCACGCCCAAGCCCATGCTGTCGACGGCCAACTATCCCTTCCTGCAGCACCTGCTGGCGCGCATCCAGGCCGCCGGCATCACCCACGTCATCATGTCGACCTCCTACAAGGCCGAGGTCTTCGAGGAATACTTCGGCGACGGTTCTGAGCTGGGCCTGGAGATCGAATACGTCGTCGAGGAAGAAGCCCTGGGCACCGGCGGCGGCATCCGCAACGTCTACGACCACCTGCGGCACGACACCGCCATGGTCTTCAACGGCGACGTGCTCTCCGGCATGGATCTCAACTCCATTCTGGAAACCCATCATTCCAAGGGAGCGGATCTGACCATGCACCTGCTCAAGGTCGCCGACCCGCGCGCCTTCGGCTGCGTGCCCACCGACGCCGACGACCAGGTCACCGCCTTCCTGGAAAAGACTGAGGATCCGCCCACCAACCAGATCAACGCTGGCTGCTACGTTTTCGACAAGGAGCTTATCGCCACCATCCCAGCCGGCCGTGTGGTCTCCGTCGAGCGCGAGACCTTCCCGCAGGTCCTCGAGGCTGGACGCAAGGTCATTGGGCATGTGGACAACTCCTACTGGCGCGACATGGGCCGCCCGGAGGACTTCGTGCGCGGTTCCTCCGACCTGGTCCGCGGGATCGCGCCGTCGCCGCTGCTGGCAGGCCGCACCGGCGAGGCCATCGTGGATGATTCCGCCGGCGTGGCTGGGGGAGCGCTCCTTTTGTCCGGCACCTCCGTGGGCCGCGGCTCCGAGGTTGGCGCCGGCTCCCGCCTAGACGGCACCGTGGTCTTCGACGGCGTGACCATCGAACCGGGCGCAGTGATTACGAACTCCATCATCGCCTCCGGCGCGCACATCGGCGCCAACACGCACATCGACGGCTGCGTCATCGGCGAGGGCGCCCAGATTGGCGCCCGCTGCGAGCTGGAAGGCGGCATGCGCATCTTCCCGGGCGTTGTCATCCCGGACCGCGGCGTCCGTTTCTCCTCCGACGCCTAAACCTGCCTGGCGGGCCACCGGCTGGTGGCCCGCTTCGTGCTGCCGATGCCACCTGCTTCCACCCCGCAGCCCCCATCACCGCGGTCGCCTCGGACTGCCGATGCCACCTGCGCTGGCGGCGCTCCCTGTATTGTCTGGGCCGCCCAGGCGGCTAGGTTGCCGGGCTGCCCGGGCCGGTTGGGCGAGCTGAGCAGCCAGGACTGCCTCGTCCGTGGCCGCCAGGATCAAAACCTGGCAAAAGGGTAGCGACACGCCGGGGATTCCTGTGAATTGTGAACAGGGATCGGGGTGGCCCCTATATGTAGTACCCCCGCCATCTCCCCCGGGGAAGTCCCGTCTGTGATCTGTGTGAAGAATGTGAATAGTGACGTGGGGTTTCGGGATCTTTTCGCTAATTTAGCTCCCGATGGGTTGACGATATTTAGTGATACAGTGTGAAATAACAACAGTGTAAGAAACCACTTGGCGCGGCCCCCCGGGCTGGCTAAGGCTGACTGAACTGACTGAACTTTTAACTACTGCAAACTACGGAGGAAGGACGAGGCGTGAAAGACATGGCTAACGGCGCCATTCCCCGTGGCGGTGCTGCTGCAGAGATGTCCATCGACGAGCTTTTCGGGGCGGTCGAGCAAGAATGGCAAGACCAGGCGCTGTGCGCGCAAACCGATCCGGAGGCATTCTTCCCGGAAAAGGGAGGCTCCACTCGGGAAGCGAAGCGAATCTGCCAGGCCTGCGCCGTACGGGATGAATGCTTGGAATACGCGCTCGAACACGACGAGCGCTTTGGCATCTGGGGTGGCCTCTCCGACCGCGAACGCCGCCGCCTGAAGCGAGAAATCAGCTAACTAACCTGGCCTGTCCGTCGCGGGTAGCTGCCCGCTCCCAGCCTGCCGGGCTGGGATTTTTGAGATTTTGGGGCGCTTTTTAGGCCGGTGCGCGCCCGTGCCGGCTACCAGCTAAACCGCGGGTCGATGTCCTGCGGGCTGAGGTTCAAGTAGTTGGCCACCAGGGGGGTCAGCACGGTGGACAGGAGTTCGCTGCGCTCCTCGCGGGTAGCGCAGCGGGCCTCGATGGGCATGCGGAAAATCACCAGCCGCGAGCGCGTCGGCCGGCCCTTGGCATCCACGCCGGCCGGCACGATCCGCCCCAGGGGTACGGGTCCGTCCGCGACGATTTCGTCGGGCAGCACCGTCATGTCGGCGCGGAGGCGCATCCGCGGGACGGTATCGACGGCCAGGTCCAGGGTGGTCAGCTGGTCGGCGAAGGCGTTCTGGATGGGTGCGTAGGCCTCCAGCACGGCCATGTCGAAGCTCTGGGCGCGCGTGCGGAAGCGCGGCGTCTGCTGCGGTAACAGTGGGCCGCGCTGGCCGCGGCCGTGGCGGTCGCGGCGGACGGAAAGCGGCGGGGTAGCGGGCATGAGGCTTACTCTAGGATGCCGCGCGGCGGATTTTTTCGGGGCGCGCCGGTAGGGGACTGTCTAAATGACTACTTGAGGTCTAGACTGTGTGGCTGTGACTGAATTTCGACGTTGTTCCCGCCCCGGCTGCGGCCGTGAAGCCGTGGCTACGTTGACTTACGCCTACGCCGAGCAGACCGCCGTGGTCGGCCCGCTCGTGGAAGAAGAAGACCCACACTCCTGGGATCTGTGCGCCGAGCACGCCGAGCGCATCACCGCCCCGCAGGGCTGGGAGATGCTGCGCGTCGACCAGGTAGACATCGAGGACGACGACGATCTCCTGGCCCTAGCCGAGGCCGTCCGCGAGGGCGGGCGCGTGACCACCGGGCTGGTCGAAGGCGGCGAGCCCGGCTCCGGCGCGGATCCCATCGACTACGCGCCCACCTTCGACGGCGCCGATCCGGCCCGCTCCAACCACCCGGTCTTCCGCACCCGCCGCGTGGCCACCGCCAAGCAGCAGCGCCGCGCCCACCTGTCCGTGGTCCCAGACCCGGGCAGCAATAGCTAGCCTCCCGTTGCCTGTGAGTTAGCTACCAGTAACCCATGGGGAGCCCGGCCCGTGACTCAACCGCCGCGGCGGCGGACTAGACTGGGTATTTATGCGAGACCGTGAAAAGCTGGACCAAGTAATCAAGGCCTATGACGTGCGCGGCGTGGTGGGCGAGGACATCGACGTCGACTTCGTGCGCGAGGTCGGTGCGGCGTTTGCGGCATTGATGCGCTCCGAGAGTGAGCACGTCGTCGCCATCGGCCACGACATGCGCCCGTCTTCCCCCGAGCTGGCCGCCGCCTTCGGCGAGGGCGTCAACGCCCAGGGCCTCAACGTGGTCATGCTGGGGCTGACCTCCACCGACGAGCTCTATTTCGCCTCCGGCGACCTGGACTGCGCCGGCGCGATGTTTACCGCTTCCCACAACCCGGCCAAGTACAACGGCATCAAGCTCTGCCGCGCCGGCGCGAAGCCGGTGGGCGAGGCCACGGGCTTGGCCGACATCAAGGACATGCTGGCCGCCGGCGTGCCCGACTTCGACGGCGAGCCGGGCGCGGCCACTGCCCGCGAGGTCCTGGACGACTACGCGGCCTACCTCAACAAGCTCGTCGACCTGTCCGCCACCCGTCCCCTTGTCGTCGCTGTCGATGCCGCCAACGGCATGGGCGGCCACACCGTCCCCGCCGTCCTGGAGGGGCTGAACCTGGACATCCGCCCGCTCTATTTCGAGCTGGACGGCACCTTCCCCAACCACGAGGCCAACCCGCTGGATCCGAAGAACCTGGTGGACCTACAGGCCTTCGTCAAGGACCAAGGCGCGGACATCGGCCTGGCCTTCGACGGCGACGCCGACCGCTGCTTCGTCGTGGACGAGCTGGGCCAGCCGGTCTCCCCGTCGGCCATCTGCGCGCTGGTCGCCGAGCGCTACCTGGACAAGTTCCCGGGCGCGACCATCATCCACAACCTGATCACCTCCCGCGCCGTGCCGGAGCTGGTCGAGGCCAACGGTGGCACTCCGGTGCGCACCCGCGTGGGCCACTCCTTCATCAAGGCCCAGATGGCCGAGCACGACGCCGTCTTCGGCGGCGAGCACTCCGCCCATTACTACTTCCAGGAGTTCTGGAACGCCGACTCCGGCATGCTGGCCGCCATGCACGTGCTGGCCGCCCTGGGCGCTAGCGACAAGCCGCTCAGTGAGCTCATGGCCGACTACCTTAAGTACGAGGCCTCCGGCGAAATCAACTCCACCGTCGACGACCAGGACGCCGCCACCCAGGCCGTGCTGGCCGGCATGGCCGACAAGATCGCCGGCGTCGATCGCCTGGACGGCGTGACCGTGGATCTCAAGGGCACCCCGGCCTGGTTCAACGTGCGCGCCTCCAACACGGAGCCGCTGCTGCGCCTGAACGTGGAGGCACCGAGCAAGGACGAGGTAGACGGCATCGTCCAGGACGTCTTAAGCTTCATCCGTGCATAAGCTCCTGTTCACGCGGGTGTCCCCAGCCGTTTACTAGGCGGTTTTAATATTCATCGCGTATTGAATCGTTCTAGTAAAAGGAAAGGCCGTCATGCCGAACCGTCGTTTCACCGCCACCGTGGTTTCTACCGCGGTGGCTTCTTCTTTGGTCGTCATCGCCCCTGCTACCGCCGCCGAGGATGCCGGCTCCCGGTTCACCCTGGGCGTCATCCCGGACACCCAGTTCTACTCCCGCTATTCCACCCCGGAGACCGGCAACCTGGCCAGCGAGCGCTACGGCAGCGAGCCCTACCAGTCCCAGATGGAGTGGCTGGCCGACAACCAGGACGCGCTCAACATGGAATTCGCCACCCACCTGGGCGACGTGGTCGACCAGGCCGACGTTGCCGGCGAGTGGGACGTCGCCGACAAGGCCATGCGTGTGTTGGACGACTCCGATCTGAACTACTCCATCCTGCCCGGCAACCACGACATGGCCGACGATGACCCGTTTGGCACCCACTTCCCGGCCTCCCGCGCCGCCGGCAACGACACCTTCGGCGAGCGCCACGAGGTGCCCAACCAGGAGTCCGAATACCACATCTTCGAGGCCGAGGGCCAGCAGTACCTGGTCCTGGCGCTGGCCTGGCGTGCTAACGATGTCACCCTGGACTGGGCCCAAGGCGTCATCGACGCCCACCCCGACCTGCCGGTCATCCTGACCACCCACGAGGCGCTCAACATCGACGGCCAGGGCCAGGTCTTCTACTCCGACGATTACGGCCAGGGCCTGTGGGACAAGTTCATCCGCAAAAACGACCAGATCTTTTTGACCATGGGCGGCCACCACCACGGCGCCGGCTACCGCGTGGACACCAACGACGCCGGCCACGAGGTCGTCTCCATCCTGCAGGACTACCAGATGGCCTACCAGGGCGGTAACGGCCTGCTAGGTGTGTTGGAATTCGACCTGTCCGGCAACGAGCTGGAGATGGCCGCGCTGTCGCCGTGGGTGGCCAAGAAGCCGCACGAGGAGCTGACCCAGTTCGACAAGCTCATCCTGGAAGGGGAGGGCGATAGCTACCGCGTCCCGCTGAACTTCAAGGAGCGCTTCGCCGGCTTCGCCCCCGAGTGGGAGGCCGGCGAAGGCCAGGAAGGCGACCTGGCCGGCAAGGCCAAGGAGATCGTCGCCGAGGGCTACAAGCCCTATGAAATCACCGACGACGAGCTGCCCATTGATGATCAGGACTACGTTAAGGCTGAGGACACCGTCTTCCACTGGCGCCCGGGCCAGACCACCTTGGACGGCAAGCAGCTGGCTGAGGGCGAGGCCGCTGGCCGCGGTGCGATCATCCCGGACATCCACGGCGACGGCGATCTCACCCGCGAGTCCGGCCTGGCCGACCGCGTTACCTACAGCACCGAGCGCCACCCGCTGTCCGCTGACACCGGCTCCCTCTACTGGTCCGACCCGGCCGGCAAGCCCGCCGTGGCCTGGTTCAAGTCCGCCCCCGATGCCGCCATCAACAACGTCGACACCTCCCGCGGCTACACCTTCGAGTCCTTCGTGAAGCTACCGGCCGACTTCGACGGCGAGAAGCACGGCTGGGGCAACGCAATCGCGCGCGATTCCTCCATCGCCGACCTGGTCGACGGCTCCACCGACACCGACCCGACCGTCATGATGGGCGTGTCCAACCTGCGCGAGCTGCGCTGGTGGGCCGAGCCGGAGGAGGGCAGCGGCAGCACCGTCTGGTCCCACGAGGTGCCCACCGACGAGTGGATGCATGTCTCCGTCGTCAACGACCCGGACCGCGACACCGTCGAGATGTTCATCAACGGCGCTCCCATCCTACGCAACGCCGCCGGCGCGCAGGGCCTGCTGCCGCGCGAGCTGCGCTGGGTCATGGGCGCGGGCATGGACAACAAGCGCCCACAGGATCCGTGGTACGGCTGGATCGGGGAGACCCGTCTGGTCAACAGCGTCCTCGACGAGGAAGAGTGGCTGACCGCCCGCGCCCACAACGCCGGCGATGCCACCGATGCCGACTCCAGCAACGGCTCCGACTCCAGCTCTAGCTCCAGCAAGGCCGGCCCCATCGTCGCGATTATCGCCGCTCTGGCGGCGGGCATCGGCCTGGCATTCAACTGGCGGACCATCGCCGCCCAGCTGGACAAGTTCGGCATTCACCTGCCGCGCTAACCACCCACCCCGCGGCGTACCAAGCCGTCTAGACCAACCCGCCCCGGCGTTGATAAACCCAGCGCAGGGCGGGTTTTTGCTATTGTGGTCCGCGTAACTTTTGGCTAACCGAATTCAGGTGGCCCCGCCGTGCTAATTATTTTCTAGCCAAAGCACCTGCCAAACCCCAGCGCAAGGCATATATATCCACCGCCTCCATCTAAGACCGAGCGGTCTAGCTAGACCGTACCTGTTTGTTCGCTAGACTTTGGTCGCACAATTTTCCCGCCCCGCGCCACACGGAAAGGCACACGACTATGGCAACCGACGTCAAAGAGCGAAAGCGATCCGCCCGGCCGAAAAAGCCCGAGGGCCAATGGAAAATCGACGGCCAGGACCCCCTCAACAACGACGAGGTCATCAAGCAGGAAGACGGGGGCATGTCGGCGCGCCAGCGCGTCATCGACATCTATTCTAAACAAGGTTTCTCCTCCATTCCGGCCGACGACCTCGCCCCGCGCTTCAAGTGGCTCGGCCTCTACACGCAGCGCAAGCAGAACCTGGGCGGGGAGCTGACCAGCCAGCTCGACAACTCCGAGCTGCAGGACGAATATTTCATGATGCGCATCCGCTTCGACGGCGGCCGCGCCACCCCGCAGCAGCTGCGCGTCGTCGGCGAAATCTCCCGCGACTTCGCCCGCTCCACGGCGGACTTCACCGACCGGCAGAACATCCAGCTGCACTGGATTCGCATCGAGGATGTCCCCGAAATCTGGGACCGCCTCGACGCCGTCGGCCTGTCCACGCTCATGGGCTGCGGCGACGTCCCCCGCGTCATCCTCGGCTCGCCCGTCGCCGGCGTCGCGGCCGACGAAATCATCGACGCCACCCCCGCCATCGAGGAAATCGTCGACGACTACCTCCTCCGCGAGGAATTCCAGAACCTGCCCCGCAAGTTCAAGACCGCTATCTCCGGCAACGCGCGCCAGGACGTCACCCACGAAATCCAGGACGTCGCCTTCATCGGCACCAACCACCCGGACTACGGCCCGGGCTTCGACTGCTTCGTCGGCGGCGGCTTGTCCACCAACCCGATGCTCTCCCGCTCGCTCGGCGCCTTCGTGCCCCTGGAGCGCGTGCCGGAGGTCTGGGCCGGCGTGGTCGGCATCTTCCGCGACTACGGCTTCCGCCGCTTGCGCAACCGTGCGCGGCTGAAGTTCCTGGTGGCGCAGTGGGGCGTCGAGAAGTTCCGGCAGGTCCTCGAGGACGAGTACCTGGACGCCCCGCTAGCCGACGGCGTGCCCACACCCATCAACCCGGGCAGCCGCGACCACCTGGGCGTGCACCAGCAGCAGGACGGCAACTACTACGTCGGCGTCAAGCCCACCGTGGGGCACGCGACCGGCGAGCAGCTCATCGCCATCGCTGACGTCGCCGAGCGCTTCGGGCTGACCCGCATCCGCACCACGCCCATGAAGGAGCTGCTCTTCCTCGACGTGCCGGAGGACCAGGTCGCCGCGCTCAGCGATGCCCTCGACGCCACCGGCCTCTACTCCCACCCCTCCGAGTTCCGCCGCGGCGTCATCTCCTGCACCGGCCTGGAGTTCTGCAAGCTCGCGCACGTGACCACGAAGGCGCGCGCCATCCAGCTCGTCGACGAGCTCGAGGACGCCCTCGATGATCTCGACGTGCCGATTTCCATCGCGCTCAACGGCTGCCCGAATTCCTGCGCCCGCACGCAGGTCTCCGACATCGGCTTCAAGGGCCAGACCCTGACCGATAAGGACGGCAACCGCGTGGAGGGCTTCCAGGTCCACCTGGGCGGTGCGCTGGGCTTGGACCCAGACTTCGGGCGCAAGCTGCGCGGGCACAAGGTCTTAGCCGACGAGGTCACGGACTACGTCATCCGCCTGGTCACCAAGTTCAAGGAGCAGCGCACCGAGGGCGAACAGTTCCGCCAGTGGGTGCTGCGCGCTCCGGACGAGGACCTGCAATGAGATTTCGCCGCCAGCCCAACCCGAACCGCAACCACCCGACGTACTGCCCCTATTGCGCCGGCACGCAGCTCTTCCCGGACACCGAGGACGAGTTTGCCTGGAACTGCCAGGACTGCCGCCGGGTGTTTTCGGTGCGCTTCCACGGCCAGGACGACTCGCCGGTCGCCCCGTCGCCTGCGCCCTCGTCCCAGGAGGCGCTGCAGCAGTCGCTGCGCCGGCGTGGCCACTCCACGGCCCGGCAGGAGGCCAACGATGCCTAAGCGCGCTCTCATCACCCTCGCCCACGGTTCGCGCCGGGCGGGGGCGGCCGCCGGCATCGAGCGGCTTACCGCCGCGGCCGCGCGCCGAGCCGGGGTGTCTCTGTCCGCCGCCGCGCACCTGGAGTTCAACGATCCCGACCTAGCCGGTGCCGCCGCCGGCCTGCGCGACCGCGGGGCCGACGATGCCGTCGTCGTGCCGCTGCTGTTTACCCCCGGCTACCACCAGCGCGTGGACTACCCGGCCGTGCTCGCCGATGCCCAAGCAGCCACCGGCCTGCCCCTCAAGGCCGCCACCGGCCTCGGCACGGGCGCGGATCTCGCCGACGTGCTGGCCCCGCGCTGCCCGGCAAATGACCACGGCGTGCTCTACGCGGTGGGCTCTGCCGACTCGGAGGCGAACGCCGCCGTGACCGACCTGGCGGCTGAGCTAGGCTGGTCCACGCTCTTTGCCACGAAGGACTCCCCGGACGCCCCGCGCGGGGTGACCGGGCTGGAGCATCTAGCCCGCCAACACGCCGAGGAACAGGCTCAGCAGTACGCCCAGCAGCCCGTCCAGCACCTAGCCCGCCAGCAGGGCAGAAAGCACGCCCAGCAGCACACCCAGCACCACGCGCGCCTGCACGTGGTGCCGATGTTCGTCACCGACGGCCTCCTGCTCGACCGCCTGACCGCGGCCGTGCCGGAAATCGAGGCGGCGACGGGCGCGAGCGTGACCTGTCAACCACCGCTGGGCGCTGCGCTCGCGGGCATCGTCGCGGCGCGGTACGGTGCCGCGTATAAGCACGGCAAGCACGGCAAGTGCGACGGGCACGGTCAGCACTGGGAGCATGGCAAGCTGGCGGCACGGGAACTGTTGAAGGCGGGTGTCTAGATGACGGCATTGCTCTTGATTGCGGTGGGAGGTGCGGCTGCCCAGCTGGTCGATGGCGGTATCGGCATGGGCTTCGGCGTGACCTCGACG
Organism: Corynebacterium sp. 1103A; assembly: GCF_055700955.1. Taxonomy (NCBI): domain Bacteria; kingdom Bacillati; phylum Actinomycetota; class Actinomycetes; order Mycobacteriales; family Corynebacteriaceae; genus Corynebacterium; species Corynebacterium sp. 1103A. The sequence continues at coordinate 953 of NZ_JASTTF010000002.1, read as the reverse complement.
ACCATCCTCATCTTCCTGGCCGGCCTCGGACCGGCGCAGGCCTCGGCCGTCGTGCATACCGCGGAACTGGGCACCACGTTGGTCTCCGGGATTAGCCACTGGCGTTTCGGCAATATCGACTGGAAGACCGTCGTGCGCCTGGCGGTGTCGGGGTCGATTGCGGCGTTTGCCGGCGCGACGGTGCTCTCCAGCCTATCGCTGGACGTTGCGGCGCCGATTACCTCGGCCATCCTCTTTGCCGTCGGCCTGAACTTGGTCTGGCGCTTTTCCCGCGGCCGGGTCACGCGTAAGCTCACCGAGACCCCGCATTCCACCCCGTTCCTGCTGGGGCTGGGCTCGGTCGGCGGCTTCGTCGATGCCACCGGCGGCGGTGGCTGGGGACCCGTCACGACGTCCACGCTGTTGTCGTTGGGCAAGCAGCAGCCGCGGCGGATCGTGGGCACGGTCAACACCGCGGAGTTTCTGGTCACCCTCGGCGCGACACTCGGCTTCGTGGTGGGTCTGTGGGACGACTTGGTCGCGAACGCGGCCGCCGTCGTGGCGCTGCTGGTCGGCGGTAGCTTGACCGCGCCGGTCGCGGCGTGGCTGATTAGCCGCCTCAACCCGATCCTGCTGGGCGGGTTCGTGGGCACCGCCATTGTGCTGCTGAATGTCGGCACCATCGTGGGTGGGGCGGAGAACGCCTTTGGCTTCACGATGCCCACCGCCCTCACCGTCGCCCTCTACCTGGCGTTGGCCGCCGGGGGAGTGGCCCTAACCCTGCGGGGGCGTAAACGCGCCCTCACCAACCGGCAGGCAGCGGCCGACCAGACCCCGGCCGTGGAGGCGACCGACCCTGTGCCGGCGCCTTCCAGCCGTTAGGCGCGCCCGGCAGGCACGCCGAGTAGGCGCTACGGAGTGGTTTCCGTGGCGCCTTTTCGCGTGTTGAGGCAGTCGTGGGGCTTGGCTGGCCT